>NZ_JCAUBA010000007.1:0-320204 GCF_059692235.1 Paenibacillus sp. J2R1T-4
CTGGTGTACCAGTTGTCTCGCCAGAGGCATAGCTGGGTAGCTAAGTACGGACGGGATAAGCGCTGAAAGCATCTAAGCGTGAAGCCCCCCTCAAGATGAGATTTCCCAATTTAGTAAGACCCCTTGTAGACAACGAGGTTGATAGGTTCGAGGTGGACGTGCAGTAATGCATGGAGCTGACGAATACTAATCGGTCGAGGGCTTATCCAATACACTCATACCCGAGTGACAAGCACAACAAACACGGCTCGTTACCGTAATTCGCATCCAGTTTTCAGGGTACAACATTTAACAGGATGGCAAGCCCATCTGGAAGAGTGTGAACTGCACATGGCTGTGCAGTAACCTGTTCAATATCACCTTTGTCGGGACGTAGCTCAGCTTGGTAGAGCACCTGGTTTGGGACCAGGGGGTCGCATGTTCAAATCGTGTCGTCCCGACCATAAGAGTATTATCTAATGTATACATAACAAAAGCAGGAGCCTTTAACAGGTCTCCTGCTTTTTTCATTGCTTTCTCCTGAAGCGTTTACAGCTTCTTCTTGATATCCGACAAGTATTTGAGTACAACACCGACGATACCGATGTAGTAGCCGATCGTAATCAGCCATCCTGTATGGTCGAGGGATTCGATGTTGACGAGTAGGAATAAGGGGAAGATGTAGAATAACATGTCTTGTAAATATCCCAAGATCAATGTGTGGGAGAACGTGTTTGTTTTGAACGATTTGTATAGGCCGACAAGAAAGTCAAGAGCCATCAGTCCAAGCACAAGCCACATTCCATAGAGCATCCAATCGGTAAGTGTGAAGATCATACTGGTTCACCTGCCTCCCGGAACTAATCTATCTTCCGTAATGTATCATATGCAGGTAGATGAGAGGTCGTACTAGGACAACTATATTATTTTTATTTTTCGGGATAAGGGGAGGATGGATATCACCTTTTAGGCATGACGCCCATAATCTGAAGAGAATGAATAAGATGGGATGTGTGCAAGCCATGGTGGTTTATGGTTATGGAAGAGTACCGTATGTTCCTATATATTGGACGATGAATGCCGATGCGTATCGAGTTATGAATTTGTACCCGATTTCTGTAATGACTGTCAGCGGCACGCAATGGGGGTATATGAATGACAGGGCTGCCATTTATATCACGCCTAGATATGATTACGCGAACGAATTTCAGAAGAATGGATTAGCTGCTGTTATTCTAAACGATCAATATGGCCTCATCCGGCTTAATGGTGAATATGTGGTAAAGCCTAGTTACAATTACATTAATGAGTTTACAGAAGGTCGAGCCATCGTTATAAGCGAAAAAGGATTCGGGGTCATCGACGAGACTGGAGAAGTGTTAACTCACAAAGAATATGACTATATCGGCACCTATCATAATGGAAGAGCGCTCTATTCAAAAACCGATTCAGAAGCAAGAAGCAGCTATGGTTACTTGGATTTGCAAGGACAGGAAGTAATACCGGCTCAGTATAAAACCGCGAATGATTTCTCGAATGGCAAAGCTGTTGTGCAAGTGTCGGATCATGAATATGCTTTGATTGGACTAGATGGTCAGCGAATCACCACATACCCGTATACTTACGTAGGCCCGTCGTCAGAAGGGTTACTGCCATTCCAACAGCAAGCGCAAGGCAAGTATGGCTATATCAATGAGCAAGGAAAAGTTGTGATCCCTCCTCGATATACAAGTGCTCAAGCCTTTCAAGGGGGCCGAGCGGTTGTGAATACAGCAGAGGATTACCATAATAAATATGGGTTAATTGATCGTACAGGTAAATTCATTATGAATCCGCAATACAATAGTATCGAATTGCTTGGGGAAGAGAGAGCCGCAATTGGAGAGGCGATCGATCAGGAGCAGCCTTATATTGGATCGAAATATGCATTAGCCGATTCAGCAAGCGGGAAGTTTCTGACGGGATTCATGTTCTACCAGATCAATAACTTCAGTAACGGGTTAGCTTCTGCTTACGATAGCAAACAAACCTTTTTTATTAATCGGCAAGGCAATGTGGCCCCGTATTCCCCAAGGGTGAACGGAAGCGGTACTATGCGTTGGGTAGGCTCGTTGGTTAGTGCGGATGTAGATCGAAGAATCTCATATTATGACCGCTGGGGTAACCTCGTATGGAAGCAGAACTCCACGCTACCATTGACGGGCAAGCTTCGAGTGAAAGAAGAACTTTATAAGCCTAATAGAGATTATCTTGTTTACTACCCGCAGTTAGAGGGGATGGCAGACTCGAAGGGTCAGCAAAGAGCCAATAAGCAGCTCAAAGAGCTTTCTCAGGTGAAGCCTATCCCCGGTGATGTACAGCTTGATTATAGCTATACTGGTGATTTTGAGATCTCCTTTTACCGTAACAATCTAATCGTGTTTAAGTTACACGGCTACAATTATCCGTTCGGAGCAGCGCATGGCATGCCGACTGAGGTATATGCTCATGTGAACCTGAAGACGGGAAAAATCTATAAGCTGAAGGACCTTTTCAAGCCGGATAGCGACTACGTTAAAGTATTGAGCACTATTATTGGCGAACAAATCAAGACGGATCCCCAATATTCTTATGTATTCCCTGACAGCTATACAGGCATCCAACAAGACCAGCCGTTCTCTGTAACTGAGGATGCTCTGAATATTTACTTCGCTCCCTATGAGATCGGTCCATATGCTGCCGGTTTTCCGACGTTCACAATTCCTTGGAAGGAAATCAATCGCATTCTGGATCGGGAAGGATCTTTCTGGAAGTCCTTTCATTGAATCAATAGGAAAAATCCCGAAGCCATAAACTCTGGTTTCGGGATTTGTGCGGTTATCGGCTATTCTTAGACGTAGGGTCAGCTCCCTCTCTTGGTAAGACCGAGTCAGTGGCTCCCCAAATGAACAGTCCGATTACGGCTACTGCAACAACGATGAGAGGTGCGCCAAGTATTAGAAAGTTCTCCATATGAATCCCAGCCTTTGCATTAATGTTTGTCGAAATTACCTTTGACGTATTTCGCATTGAACAGAAACAGACGCATTAATAAATACAGGGAAGGAATGAGCAACAGCAGCCCGAGAATGAAGACTATGATTAAAGCTGCGGCCATAGCTTCATTGGTGAAATTATCATAGATCGTCAGATAAGGGTACAGAATATAAGGTAGATGCGCAGCGCCGTAACCGAAGAAGGCAAAAGCGAACTGCAGCATAACGAATACGAAAGACAGGCCGAGATGTTTGCGCGTCCAGACCAGATACACAGCGATGAGGAAGCAAAGGAACGATAGGACGAACATCCAGGAGAGAGACAGCATTTTCTCGTAGTGCTCTAGATTGTGTCCGCGAATGGCGAAAAATACTAGTAAACTGCTCAAGATGGTAGGCAAGCTCCAAGCTAGAGCGTACTTCCGTACGAGCTCGAAGGCTGGACGGTCGTTAGCTTTATGAGCATAATAACTAAGGAACATGGCCGAGATATATAACACACTGACAATGGCTAGCAGAACAACAGACCAGGAGTAGGTGCTCGTAAATAGCTTGCCGAATAGAAACTTGACGCTTCCGCTGTCGGTCTCTACCACGTATCCGCCTTCTGAGATAGTCAGCACCGTCGATAAGCTAGCAGGGATGAGCAGCCCGCTCGCCCCATACAAGAACATGTAAGTGCTGCTGGTGCGCGATCCGTAGGTATTAAAAGCGTAATAGGAACCGCGAATGGCGAGCAGTACGATAGCGATACTGCCCGGGACCAATAAGGCTGTTCCGTAATAATAGGCTGTATCGGGAAAGAAGCCGACGAACCCTACGAAGAAGAAAACCAAAAACACATTGGTTACTTCCCAGACGGGGGACAAATAACGAGTTATCACGTTCTCAATGACACTTCGTGTGCCGGTTATAGAGCTGTAGTAGCTAAAAAATCCAGCACCGAAATCAATGGAGGCTACTATAAGGTAACCGAACAGGAAGAGCCATAAAACAGTAATCCCAAGTACTTCATAGCTCATTTCCGTTTACCTCCTTCTTGTCCTAACGCAATTAATTCATCCTCGGCCCGATTCGTTCTGAACATACGGGTAAGCACACGGACAGAGGTGATGCCTAACAGCAAGTACAAGAGCGAGAATAGCCACAGCATCGTATCTACGTGGTCCGATGTAGTTGCCCCTTCTGAAGTGCGCATAATACCACGCAGGATCCAGGGTTGTCTTCCGACTTCAGAGAAGATCCAGCCGTGCTCGATAGTCAGGATGGCGACAGGAGCAGAGATAATGATAAGTCTGAGAAGCCACTTGCTGTATGGATTGCTTTTCTTCCGCCATAAGGCGATTGCAAATAACAGCACTACGAGCGTCATGAACGCCACATACCCCATTTTGATATCGAATAAATAATGAATCCATAGCGGGGGGTGGTTCTCTTCCGGGATATCGTTCAATCCGACCACTTCAGCCGAAGGGTAACCATGAGCAAGAATACTAAGTGCATTCGGTATCCGTACTCCATACTTCACTTCATTGTCCTCGCCCAGTACACCGCCCAGCAAGAGCGGCGCATGCTTGGTCGTTTCAAAATGCCATTCCATTGCCGCTAGTTTCTCTGGTTGATATTTGGCCAGATACTTACCGGATAAGTCACCGATTAGTGCGGTTGAAATGAGAAAGACAGTGGCCGATACCATCGTCAGCTTTAGTGCTTTTTTGTAGTAAATATGGTTGCGTCCTTTGAGAATGGACCATGCTGCTATTGCTGCTAGAATCAAGGCACATGTCAAATAGGCAGAGGAGAGCACATGCGCGACCTTGGTCGGCATAGCCGGACTTAGCATGGCTGCAATTGGATTCACATCCGTTATTTTACCGTCGACTAGGTTGAAACCAACTGGATAATTCATAAAGGCATTCACGATGGTGATGAAAAAGGCTGAGGCGGAAGAACCAATCACAACAGGGACGAGCAGCCAGAAGTGGGCCATCCTATTCTGAAATCGGTCCCAAGTGTATAAGTAAATTCCAAGAAATATCGCTTCGAAGAAAAAGGCGAATGTCTCCATAAAGAGCGGAAGGGCGATGGACTGACCGGCTACCCGCATGAAGCTCGGCCACAGTAAGCTGAGCTGCAGCCCTATAGCTGTACCTGTAACAACACCCACAGCCACGGTGATGACGTATCCCCGCGCCCATCTGCGTGCAAGCAGCAGGTAGTGGGGATCATTGCGTTTGATGCCGATCCACTCAGCTAGAGCGATAATGAGCGGAACACCGACACCTATTGTGGCAAAAATAATGTGAAAAGCGAGTGTAAGCGATGTAAGCAAGCGGCTAAATAGGACCGGATCGTAGACGCTGGACATGGAAACCCCTCCTAAAACAATTTCGGAGAAAATGTACTACGAAAACATGAGCCAATCATTAAGAAAAAAGATGACGAGTAAGGGAAAGAAGCATAATGATGGCTACACAGGCACATAAAACTATAAGCCTTTTCTCTTGTTTGACACCGCGTTTTTCTGAATCTTGATTGGAATTTGAATCCATGGGCTCACCTTCTTTATAATAAAAAATAATAGTAACATATACATCATATCCCAATTATTAACCATCACAAGGGGATTCAATCATTCATAAGTGTCTGACACTTGAAGGATGTATTGCAAAATGATGACGGGCAAATAATCACGGAGCAGGAAGTGTCGTTCATCGACGCCTCCAGCTCCTTATTAATTGTGTTAGCCCTTTAGGTCAGGAATTAAACATATTTATGCAAAAAAGACCATATTGTTCAGTCTCCCGTTTCAGTACGATTGTAAATGAAGGACTCTGTACCCATTTCATTTCTGCTTTTAACCCCAAATATTGATATCAATCAGGTGTAACTATATAATGAACAACGAGGTGAATCATATGAGCAACAATAATACTCCGAATATTTTATTCATCATGTGTGATGACCACGCTTCCCATGCTATGAGCTGTTATGGAAGCAAGATTAACGAGACACCGAATATTGATCGGATCGCCGATGAGGGAATACGTTTCGATAACTGCTTTTGTACCAATTCGATCTGTTCCCCAAGCAGGGCAGCTATACTTACAGGAAAGTACAATCATTTGAATGGTGTGAAATCGCTTAGGGATCATTTCGATGGACGTCAAATGAGCTTTCCGAAGCTTCTGCAAGCTAATGGGTACCAGACTGCGATTATTGGGAAATGGCATTTGGGCCACGGGGGAAACGCAGATCCTACTGGATTTGATTACTGGTCCGTCGTTCCTGGGCAAGGGGAGTACCATAATCCTGTTTTTATTGAAGCAGAGGGTCCCCGAACAATTCCAGGGTATGTCACGGATATTACAACGGACCTGTCAATGGAATGGATGTCTGCCAGAGACAAAGATAGGCCATTTATGCTAATGTGCCATCACAAAGCGCCGCATCGCCCTTGGGAGCCTGCAGCCAAATACGCTAATCTATACGATGACCGGGATATTCCGGAACCGGAAACGTTTTATGATGACTATGAGACTAGATCTGAGGCCGCAAAAGTGGCAAAAATGCGTATCGATCGCGATATGGACGACTATGAGGGTCAAATACCGCCGGGACTAACTCCGCTTGAAGAAAAGAAATGGAAGTACCAGCGCTACATGAAAGATTATTTGCGTTGTGTCGCTTCAGTAGATGAGAGTGTAGGCAGGCTGCTTGATTATCTGGAAGCTGAGAACCTCGCCGACAATACGATTGTGGTCTATACATCGGATCAAGGCTTCTTCCTAGGGGATCATGGGTGGTTCGACAAGAGGTTCATGTACGAGGAGTCTCTTCGTATGCCTTTCCTTGTTCGATATCCAGGGGAGATTCAAGCAGGCAGCACAACGGATGCTATGGCGCTCAACATTGATTTCCCAGCGACATTCCTAGACTATGCAGGAGTGCCCATCCCTGAAGAGATGCAAGGTCAAAGCTTGCGCTCGATATGGAGCGGGTCTGTGCCTGACAATTGGCGCACATCGATGTACTATAGGTACTGGATGCACTTGGATGTATGGCATAACGTATATTCCCACTATGGCATCCGAACGGAGCGATACAAGCTCATTTATTATTATGCGGAAGCACTAGGCACTGCTGGCTCTATAGAAGAGAAACGTCCCCCGGAGTGGGAACTGTTCGACATGGAGAAAGACCCGTATGAGTTGAAAAATGTGTACAAGGATCCGGACTATGCAGAGGTGATCCGCGCTTTGAAACAGGAGATGCGCAGTCTGCAATTAGCCGTTCTCGATCAGCCGGTTGAAGAGATAGATTAGGCTGCGGGAGAGATCCATTCCTATCAATTCAATAATTGTGAAGCATCTGGACCAATGTCTGGATGCTTTTTTGCTGTTTCACCCGGTCAGAAGGCTTATGTCCGAAGTCCTCTCCGCTAGTTCCAGTTTTTGTCGCTGATATGGATGTGATGTTGACCCAGTAGTGCCAATTCATGCCATCTCGTTCCAAAGTCAGGGACTAAAAGACATGCTTTCGGGATGAAGGACATGTATAAAGAATGATAAATGTTGAAAGCGCTATCGCTCTTATAGTGCAAGGATACTATCTTATGTGAATTAATGCCTTTGTACTATTTCATCCACAATGATAGGGGCTTATAGTTAGTTTCATCCGGGCACGATGGAACATTTTGCCGTGGGCTTCGAGCAATTACGACAAGGATTAGCGTTTTGTCCCAAGAAGTTCGCACAAGGCACTCCAAAATTGAACAGGAAAAGCGAGTGGAATCGATGAAGGTTTTTGCAGAAGAGGTCCGGACCGATGACTTTGCAGGAAAAGTAGGGATTTCCAAAAAAGAGATTATGAAGCTTCATGAGAAATCATTTCAGAACGGGGTTCAGCAAGATTCCATGCGAGTCCGATTTCGGGTTCAGGGAAAAATGATGGAACGGCTGATCATCAAAAATCAGACTATAATGGATGTGATCCAGAAGCAAGGGTTGCTAAAGGTGAACGCTTTCTACTTTCCGAATCTGTTAATGGTGACAGACAGCAATGGCGTGATTCTACATATGAGCGGGGATGAAAAGTCTACGTTAAATGCCGCAAGTATGAATAATATCGGAATCGGATCAGCTCTATCGCTGACAAGCGCGGGGACGAACGCAGTATCGGCAGCCATAGAGCTTCAGCGCCCGGTGTGGATTAACGGCAAGGATCATTACTTGAATACAATGCAGGATTGGGTGACGATGTGCGTACCGATACATAACTCGGAGAATCATGTTGTGGCTTACCTGGCTTTTTCGGCTCTGCACCATATCTCGGCTCCTTATGTGTATCCATGTATTGAGTCGATTGCCTTGAGTATGGAGTATGAGCTTCGGAAGACAGAGCTTCAGAGCAAATCGTGGCTGGTAGAGGAAGTTCTGGAGGAGCGGTTAAAGTCTTTCAAATTAACCCCTCGTGAGAAAGAAATCGCCATGTACTGGCTGTTGGACTATGACTATAAGCAGATAGGCAAAGTATTGACCATAAGCGAGAATACCGTCAGAGTCTATGTTACGAAGATCAATAGCAAGCTAAAAGTGAACTCCAAAGCCTCTTTGATCCTTAGAGTATTAGGAGCGATATAGCAGACATTAAGGCCGAATATGACTACCTTTTCATGCGAAAAGGGGAGTCATGTTTGGCCTTTTTTGATAGTTCAGAAAGTATATAAATATAATTCGAGGGGGTTACCCTACATGAATTTGATCCCAGAGGCTCCTCATCCAAAGTCGAACAGAAGAGGGCAGGAAGGCGGAGCGGAAAAGCGTCAGCGGTCGCCTTTGCACTTGAATTCTTACCACTAAAAACATGATTCAAAAGAATTGAAGTGCAACAGCGATTGGAGCCCGCCTTTCTGCCCTTCCACGCACCTAACTGATATCCTACTCCTAGGACCTGGCCATTGGCCTGCGAGCAGAATGAAAGACTGATCTGCCATAGGTCCAATGTCCGCATCGGCAGCACTACTATATGATGCGTACAGATTATTGCACTTGCGTTAGGTAGAAGGATGTAATGTGTGTGTATGATTTGCGCTGCAGAATTTTGCGGTTATATTGGACTCACCCCCCGAATAAGGCGGGAATATGTCGAGCTTTGAAGGACGGATGGTTGATGAGACAGAGACGAAAGAACATTATTCTACAGCCGATTAAATGGCTTCTTCTGGTCATGATAGTCGGTGCTGGATCAATAGCTGGGATGTCAGCGCTGGGACTTATTCAGTTGAATTCGGACAAAGTGTTGGAAAATGTAATGTTCTGGAAAACAAAGGAACCGAACATCAAGGAGTTCTCGGCAGAAGCGGCCACCATAAAGCGGACTGAACAATCTGCAACTCCCGCTCTCACAACTGCAAGCGGTTCACCTAGTCCTGCTCCATCATCTGCACCTCCTGCTGTTGCTGCTGCATCCAACTCTTCACCAGCTCCAGTCCAGACGGCGCCAGCTCCCGGAGTTCAAATGCTAGCCCAAGCGCAAAGCACAGTACCGGTTAACGCTAATGAGCGAGCATGGTTGGATATGATTGGCTTGATCAAGCTGGAGCCAGGCAAGCTGTTCTCTTACAACACATGGTTTGCAGAGCAGAAGGCGAAAACACCTGAGAAGAAAGAAAGTGAGCTATCTCATATCGCCGGTATGCTGTACGAGGCTGCGATAAGAAGCGGAATGAAGGTTGGAGAACGTCATGCTCATCTGGACATCCCCACGTATGCCTCTGCTGGATTCGATGTAGAGTACTTACCGGATAAGAAAGATTTAACCTTTTACAACTCGCTTGGATTCGCGGTTTCAGTAGGTGTGATCTATAACGGTGAATCACCTGTCCTGACGTTCAATGGTATTCCCTCACCCGCATGGATGGCACCTAAGATCACGGTGAACAAAGAAGCCTTTACCCCGGAGCGCATGCTTCTAACCGACTTCACGCTTACTGGCAGAGGCGAAGTCGTCCGCAATGAGGGAGTACCCGGTTTGCTAGTGAAGGTGCATAGCGATGCCAAGAATGATGGAAAAAGCGAGCTGCTGTACAAAGATTTTTACGCTCCGCGCCCGGTGATCATTGCAAGAGGTCCAACTGCGGAGGAATTGAAGTAAGCCCATACAATCACAGGAAGGCGGACTCCTTTATGCGCATAGGTGAACTGTTTGTCATGAACGGACTCATTACCGAGGAACAATTGGAACAGGCGCTCAAGCAGCAGGTTCATACGCGAAAGAAGCTTGGCGAGATCCTGATTGATAAAGGGCTAATAACAGAGCGGCAGTTGGTGGAAGTGCTGGAGTTCCAGCTTGGGTTTCCGGTTGTCAACATGTACGAAACCCCGCTGGACATGAATACGGTGCAGCTCATTCCAGAGTCGCTCGCTCGCAAACACTGCATCATTCCGATTGAACGCAAGAACGGGAAAATCAAGGTAGCGATGGTTGATCCGTTGAATTATGACGCCATTGAAGAAATTCGAATGGCTACGAATATGAACGTGCAGCCAGTCATCGCGATTCGTTCGGAAGTGGAACAGGCGATTACGAGGAACTACGGCATGAAGGAATCGGTCGATGAGCTAATGGTTGACCTCGATAAGCTGGAGATCAAAGACGAGGAGCATGAAGCGAACGACCAGGGCTCGCCGATCGTCAAGCTGGTGAATCAAATTATTCAATCCGCGGTTCAGCAGCGAGCTTCCGACATCCACGTAGATCCGCAAGAGAAGCAACTAATCGTGAAATACCGCATCGATGGCGTGCTTCGGACGGAGAAAGCGCTGCCGAAGCACATGCAAGGGGTGCTGACCGCTCGACTGAAGATCATCTCTAAGCTGAACATCGCTGAACGGCGTCTGCCCCAGGACGGGCGCATTCAGATGCAGGTCGACAATAGGCGAATAGACATTCGGGTCTCGACGCTACCGACTGTGTACGGGGAGAGTATCGTTTTGCGGATTCTGGATCAGTCGGCGGGTGTGAAGAAGCTTGCCGATCTTGGCTTAAGCGAAGGAAATCTGGTCAAGTTCGACAAAATGATTCAGCGTCCAAACGGAATCATTCTCATCTCGGGACCTACAGGGAGCGGGAAGACGTCGACCTTATATTCGGCGCTCGGTCAACTGAACGGGGATGACGTGAAGATCATCACCATCGAAGACCCGGTCGAATACCGGATGACCGGCGTCACGCAAGTGCAAGTGAATACACAAGTCGGGCTTACGTTTGCTTCCGGATTGAGGTCCATTCTGCGACAGGATCCGAACATCGTAATGGTCGGGGAGGTCCGGGACGCGGAAACGGCAGAGATCGCGGTTCGCGCTTCGCTGACCGGACACTTGGTACTAAGCACGATTCATACGAACAGCGCCGTCAGCACGATCAGTCGACTCGTCGATATGAGTATCGATTCCTACTTGATCGCTTCGTCTCTCTCCTGCGTAGTCGCTCAACGGCTTGTGCGTCGTGTCTGCCGTGAATGCGCGCAGCAAGTACCGGCAAAGGATGAAGAAATCCGGCTGCTGGAAGCGCACGGGTTGCACGGCCATGAGGATAAGCTGGCGATTACCGGTACTGCCGGATTCATCCGTTCTGCCGTTTCCAAGCTGTTCGACGGAACCCTCATGGTTACTCGCGGTAAGGGCTGCGGAACATGCAACAAGACGGGATTTCGGGGGAGGATTGCTCTTCACGAGGTGCTGGTTGTGGACGAGCCGCTGCGCCGACTGATCGTGCAGAACCGCCCGATTAATGAGTTGGATCAGCATTTAGCCCAGCACGGTTTCAAGAATATGCTGTACGACGGTCTGCTGAAAGTACGTGACGGAAGCACAACCATCGAGGAAGTTCTGAAAGCGGTATCGGACGAGTAATCGTATATGTCACTAATGGGTGGAGGTGAAAGCAATGGCAAATTTCGCATATGAGGCCGTCAGTGAGAGCGGGAGGAAATTGAAGGGCGTGCTTCGAGCGCAGAACAAAAATGCAGCGATCAGCGAGCTTCGGGGTAAGGGAATGATTATTCGCAGCATTCAAGAGAAGCAATCGACCGCGATGGACAAAGAGATCTCGATCGGCCGGGCGGTGAAGTTGGAGGATTTCGTCATCTTCTGCCGTCAGTTCGCTACCTTGATTCGTTCGGGAATTCAGATCGACCAGGCGATCACGATTCTGGAGGATCAAACGTCCGCCAAGAAGCTGAAGGCGGCTCTGGGTGACGTATCGGAGCAGATCCGAACCGGACACCCTCTATCCAAGGCGATGAGTGATCATCCGCGAATCTTCCCGGAGATGTTCATTAATATGATCGCTTCAGGAGAAACGGGCGGGAATCTGGATGACGTGCTCGACCGGATGGCAGACCATTACGAGAAGGAGCATAAGACGATTCAAAAGGTAAAGTCAGCCATGTCATATCCGATCATCGTCATGTTCATAGCCATCATCGTTGTCATCTTCCTGTTGATCAAGATTGTGCCGACATTTGCGGAAATGTTCCTGGAGCAGGGATCTGAGCTTCCGTTGATTACCAAATTTGTCATGGGATCAAGCGATGCCGTAGTGGCCTATTGGTGGATATTCCTGGCTGGAATTATCGGTCTGATATTCCTCTATCGGGCGTTTGCTGCAAAGGACGAAGGAAAGTTCCTGATAGACAGCATGAAATTCAAAATTCCAGTTTTCGGTATCATTCTCAGGAAAGCAGCGATCGCTAGATTAACCCGTACGCTGTCATCACTGTTCGTGAGCGCCGTACCGGTGCTGCAAGCGATAGATGTCACGGAAAAGGTCGTAGGTAACCGAGTGATGGCAAAGGTGCTGAGAGAAGCGAAGAGCAGCCTACAGCAAGGAAAACAGCTGTCCGATCCGTTCTCTAAGAGTGAACTCTTTCCGAGGATGGTCGTGCAGATGCTGATCGTCGGAGAAGAGACGGGCCAGATCGATAACATGCTGTCCAAGATCGCCGACTTCTATGAAGCGGACGTCGACCAGAGCGTCGACCGGCTCAAGTCTGTTATTGAACCTCTGATGCTGTTATTTGTTTCCGTCTTGGTCGGAATCATTGTCGCTGCGATGATGAGTCCGATGTTCAAAATGTACGAGAACTATTTGTAAACCTAGTACGTTATCGCATCTATGCTTGAAAGGGGGTGAATACACATACATGTCACATATGTTGACTGCAATGTACGACAAAGGATTTGAGTTCTTGCAAGAGCAGGTACATACCAAAAATAATCGAAGAGGTGGGAATGAAATGAACGAAATGGTAATGGAAAACAAACAATTTGAAGGCTTTAAGGCTCAGAAAATGTCTTTCCGCGAGGTAATGAAGAATGAAAAAGGTTTGACCTTGATCGAATTGCTCGCGGTAATCGTCATCATTGCAATTATCGCAGCTATCGCCATTCCGTCGATTGGTTCGATTCTCGAGAAAACGAGATTGAACGCTCATCGTTCTAATGCACATATGGCGATTGATGCGGCAAGGCTTTATGTTTCAAATGAAGGGGTCGTTCTAAATGCAGCTAATCCTACTGTAGTTCTCTCATTAACAGACCTTAATAATAAGGGTTATCTGGAAGTAATACCAAAAGATCCATCTAAGAAGCCGGATAACTATACTGCCGGTGCGGCTGGTCCTTCTGCTGCAACACCAATAGCTGGGGATACAACAGGTTCCTATGTACAGGTCTCCAAAGATACTAATGGCAATTTCCAGTATCATGTAACATTACACGGTAATAGTCTAAGCTATTTGAATTTTGTCCTGGAGTCGAATATCGAGAAGGATGGTTATGTATCCGAAGATGGTACTGGCACATCTGATGCAGTTACACCATAAATGCAGATCCCGGCGCGCCGTCCCAGGCGGCGCGCCACCTTAACTAAAGCAATACCGAGAGGAGTCATCGCGATGTTTGGACGCAAAATGAGCAAATACACATACGGCATGCAAATTTCGGATACAACTGCAAAACTGGTAGAAATTATTAACCTCCCGCAACAGGTAGTCGTGACACAGCGCCATTCGATCGCGCTGGATAAAGGCAGTATCAAAAACGGAAAATTCATGGACGAAGAATCGGTCATCCGCCGCATTGAGGCGACTGTGTCGCAGCTTGGCCTTCAGGGAACCAGGGTGAACGTCACCGTCCCTATGTCCAATGTAGTGCTTCGCAAGTCGGTATTTTCGTCTTTAAAAGATAAAGAATTGCGCAACCTGATCGACGTCGAACTGCACGGTGGACAGCAGCTGCCCTTCAAAAATCCAGTGTTCGACTTTGTCCGGCTCGGCGCTCCGATAAATACGGCCGCCGCTGCCGCGGCGGATGAAGGCAAGAGCAAGAAGGCCAAGGCACTGGGGCAGGAGGAAGTGTTGATCTTCGCTACACCTTCCGAGGTCGTAGATAGCTACACCAGTGTGATCAAGCAATCGGGACTTATCCCGGTAAGTGTTGACTTGGCACCGTTGGCGCTGCACCGCATGCTCCTCCGCCATAACAGGGAGACCGGATCCGTCTTGAAGGAGCGCTTCATGCTGCTGCATGTCGAGTCCGATCATGCGGACATAAGCATTTTCATAGGCGGCATTCCCGTTTTCTTCCGTTCTATTCAGATCAACACAAGCTTCTTCATGGACACGGGCACCGATCCGGTGGCTGCATACGGCCGCAATTTATCAATGGAGCTGGGGCGCGTGCTCAACTATTTTCAATATTCGGTCTCAACGGAACAAGAGGACGTCCAGCTCATCTATTTGGTAGGGGATCAAGACTGGATTCAAGCGCTGCCTGCTCATCTGGAAGGCTCGTTCTCCGGCGAAATTGCGGCATTTCCCTTAGACGGAGTTCTGGAGAGCGACGATTCCTCTAATCACTCGTACGCCGTGCCACTTGGCTTGGCGATGAAAGGGGCTTAAGAAGCGATGAGTGCAGGTGTACAGCGTAATCAGTCTATTGAGATCAATTTGCTGCAGAATCGGATAGATGAAGTCAAGAGCAACAGCCCTTTGATCCCGGCGCTGCTGATCCTGCTTATTGCAACGGCAACCATTACAATGGGCTGGATGTGGCTGAGCGCAAAGTCGGCTATCTCGCAAGCGAACGAGTCGCTGGAGAAGGTAAATGCCCAGATTAAAGAAAGCCAGAGCAAGTTGGCCAGCACGCCGACGCTTGGAGCGGCTGCGGATTTCATCGCTCTGCCGCAAACAATCAGAGCGAGCCGGCCGAACGCGACTGAGGTGCTGGACAAGCTGACCCTGCTGATGCCAATGGCTTCCAACTTAACCTCTCTCTCGTTCGGGGATGCTAACACGCTGAAGGTCATAGGAAACTTCGCTTCGACAGAAGAAGTCATCGGCTTTATGCAAGCGGTAAAGTCCTCGTCTAACTTCAGCCTGGTAGCATCAAGCGGCATGACCAAAATTCCAACCGTGCCGGAGGACAAAAATGCGCCGCCTACGGCTGAAGTCCCTTTGCCGGTTATACAAGCAACATTTGACTTGAAATTCACGGCGGACGCCAACAAGAAAGGTTGAGAATCCATATGGGTGTATTCAACAGCAGAAGAAATCTACTGTTCGCCGCGGTGGTTGCCTCGCTCGTTCTGGTGATGGTCTATTTCAATTTCGTATCGCCTATTCGCGAGGAGCGAGTATCCAAGGAAAAGCTCCTGGCACAGAAGCAGAAAGAGCTTGAAGTTTTGAAGAAACGGACGGAAGGCGCAGCAGCTTTGAGTGCCGAAGAGCAAGTGAATCTGGCCAAGGCGCGCAACCGGGTTCCGGAAGTGCCGGATCTGGAAGGCCTGCTGAGGGACGTCCGAATGTTGGAAACTGTAAGCAAAATCCAACTGGCCAGCTACAACTTCGAAGTGGGCAAACAGGCCGAACAAGCCGGCCAAGCGCAAGCTCAAGGACAAACGGCAAACGCTGAATCCGCTGCCGCAGCGGCGAACCAGTCACTTGCCTTGCCGATCAAGCTGAACACGACCACAAAAGGGGATTACCAACAGGTTCACCGCTTTCTGGAAGAGCTTCAGTCGGCCAACCGGCTGATGCAGATCGACAAAATCGCATTCGCCGTCAAGTCGACCGCTCCGGTAAAGCTTAATGCGTCCAGAAGAGAAATAACCATGAATTTGTCGATGGTTTCCTACTTCGCGCCGGGGCTGCAGAAGTTTTATAAAACGCCAGTACCGGTTCACTACAACAAGCCAGAAGGCAAGTCGAACCCGATCTACTAACAGGAGGCGATCACATGATAAATACGGTCACGCCGACTACGTCAGATGTGATCTCACTCAAACAATTGCTGCAGATCTCTTATGAGTCGAAAGCATCGGACTTGCATATCAACACCGGCACGGAACCGCTTATGCGGCTGCACGGCAAGCTGATGAAAGTGATGGATACTGTGCTTCGACCGGTTGATACGCAGAGGATGGCCAAAGAAATTCTCACGAACGAGCAGTACGAGCAGCTGACGAAGAAAGGCGAGGTCGACTTCTCCTTTGAGCTGCCGGGATTGAGCCGTTACAGGGGCAACGTATTCAAGCAGAAGCGGGTCATCAACATGGTCTTCCGCGTCCTGTCCACAACCGTACCCTCACTGTTCAGCTTGAATTTGCCGGATCTTGTTCGCGAATTCGCCTTGAAGCATCAAGGGCTCGTGCTGGTAACTGGTCCGACTGGAAGCGGTAAGTCCACTACGTTGGCTTCGATCATCGATTTCATCAACGAAACCCAGAAGAAACACATCATCACGTTAGAGGATCCGATAGAATATATCCATCCCAGTAAAAATTGTCTCGTCGCGCAACGAGAGATCGGCATCGATACGCTGTCTTTCTCGAACGGGCTTCGGGCGGCGCTCCGGCAGGACCCTGACGTCATTCTAGTGGGGGAGATGCGAGACCTGGAAACGATCCGGACAGCGATCACAGCCGCAGAGACGGGGCATCTCGTATTTGCGACACTTCATACGCCTGATGCGCCGCAGACGGTGGACCGGATAATCGATGTATTCCCGACGGAGCAGCAACGGCAAATCAGGGTCCAGCTTGCGTCCGTGCTGATCAGTGTCTTGTCGCAACGGCTCGTCCCGAAGCTGGATGGAAAAGGAAGGGTTATGGCGTTGGAGGTGCTGATCAATACCCCGGCGGTAGCCAATCTGATTCGACAGGAGAAAATTTATCAGATCAAATCCGTCATTCAGACGAATCGGCAGCTCGGCATGCAAACGATGCTGTCGAGCTTGAAGCAGCTGGTGGAAGAAGGTCTCATCCATCGGGAGGCAATCAAGGAATACGAAATGAGCATAGGAGAGGATTAAATGAAAAGAAAGCTTGAGCGAATAATAATCGCATCCCTTGTATCCATTGCGATTCTGGTGCAACCCGGTATCATGGCGGGCGTAGCCCAAGCGGCTGTCGCAGGCAGTCCTTTCGCTCCAGTGCAGGGATTGGACTATGAAGAACGTGATAAGCAATATGAAGCGTTGAAGCTGTCTCCCGCCGGCTGGCAAGTGGGGATGGTCATTTCGAAGGAGCCTTATGCCGTTGTGACCAAAGTGGATGCGATGGGTGCTAACGTGCGGATCTGGACGGGTGTGATCGCGCGAGATTATAACGATTTGTTGGTGTATTGGGACGAGATCAGGGTAGAATCGTCAGGCCGAATCGCCTTCCATGCGACAGATGTAGGCGATACGATGACCGACTACTTCGAGAGCGCGTCTCAGGAATCGTACCGTACGAAAGCTTATTTGGGTAAATTTCCTTGGGCTGACATTCCGACCGATGCTGAGGCGGCTCTTGAAGGCAGCTCCAAAGTTTCGTCCGACGGTGTAGTGAACGTGTACGGAATTGTTTTCCAGGATCAGAATCGCGCCCAAGCTTCTTCACCGGGACCGGTCAAGAAAGAAACAGATATTCCTGATGTTGTACCGACGCTTAAGAGATTCAAAGAAACCGCCGTGGCGAAGCTGCCCTCCGATGCGGAATCGCATTGGGCGCAGGAAGAAATATTGGATTTAATGAAGAAATCGATCATTGAAGGTTATGAGGACCACACGATCCGGCCGGACCGGACATTGTCAAAGGCGGAATTCATCACGCTGTTGGTCAAATCGTTAGGCATCGACCCGGCGAAGTCCGGTGTATCTGGGTATGAGGATTTGAACAACCATTGGTCTGGACCCATGATCGCAGCTGCACAGGGATCTGGTCTGCTGGAAGCTAAACCGGTCGATTTGAATTTCGCACCGGATACGGCGATATCCAGAATGGAGATGGCCGAATTGATTAACCGGATATTGCTCAAATACAAAGTAACCCTTAAAGCCGAATCATTGACGTTTACCGACACCGGTGGTTTGCCGGAAGCGAACAAAGCTGCGCTGAAGGCAGTAGTGAACGCCGGAATCGTCGGAGGTTATCCGGACGGCAGCTTCAGACCGCAAGGGTCGCTAACCCGGGCCGAAGCTTTTAAAGTAATCTCGAGAGTTATTCATCTTCTTTAATCTTATGCTTACTTACGATGGCATTTCTAAAGGAATGTTTAAGGAGGGAATAAAATCAATGATCGGGTTGCGCAAGATCAAGAAGATCTGCTCCATTGCGATGGCAGCAATTATAGCAGCAGCTATGCTGCCTTCGGCACTTATGACGAACGGAACGGTCTACGCGGCGGACGGTTGTCTGGCGATGGTTGGGAGCGGCTCCGTCTCAAATACGCAAATCGAACGAAACGAGATGGTGACGATCAATTACACGCTGGATCCCGGCGGTACCCATACAGTCACGACTACGAGGCCCGCTATCGATATCGTGTTTATTGCCGATGTTTCGGGCAGTATGGATTTTTACATGGATAAGGGCGACCCAAAAACTCCGAAGCGTATGACCGTTTTGAAAGAGGCATCCACAACTTTAATCAATAAATTCAAAGCGAATAATTACGATCGACTTGGGTTGGTTAAGTTCAGCACCAGGGCGTATCCGGTACAAAGCTTGACAAAAAATTACCAAATTATTCAAGATCAGATCAATGGTTTATCACCGAGTGGCAGCACGAATATTGACGAAGCGCTGACTGATGCCAAGACGATGTTCTCCGCATCCGGTTCGACGACTCCCAAGCAAATCATTCTATTAACCGACGGGAAAGCGACGGCATGGACGGACGAGAAAGACGACAATGAGGTAAAAGACGGCGAAAGAAGCTCCGCTAACGCCGCTAGAGCCCATGGGACCATTCTAAAAAACGCAGGGATCAAAGTGTTCACGATCGCTCTAGCACTACCTGGTTCCGACGAAATTGATCTTGAACTTCTCCAATCGATTGCGACAACGACAGGCGGTGCGGCGTACCAAGCCAGCTCGACCAGCCAGCTTGCCGACATTTTCGACCAGATCACGAAAACAAACGAAGCTCCCGCCAAGCTGACGAATGTCATCCTTAGCCAGCCCGTTCCGGAAGGCTTCATTCTTGCTCCGGGAGAAAACGCTTCGAATGTATCCTATAACAGCACTACGAAAGAGGTTGTCGTTCACCTTGGCGATATTCCTTACCCCTTCGTAAAAGATAACTACCAGATTGCGGTGAATCTGATTCCGGATACGGCGGCAGGCAATTATCCGCTCCAGGACGCGAGCGTCACTTATAATAATGCCTGTAACACCAGTGAGCGGTTCAACATCTCGTTGGGCGCGACTTTGTCGGTGACGATCCGCATTATGGATAAATACGGCAATGTGTACTTAGGCAACAGCGAAGGCAGACAAGGTCAAGTGCAGCGCAAGCGCACAGGGGACAATGAACTGCAGTGGTCGATCAAGGAAAGCGATGCTGCTGTCACCGACATTCAGTTCGTAGACTTGGATCATTCCGTCGTTCGGGTGTCATATCGGGACGGAAATGGAACGAAGGTTGACTGGGACCTGAAGCCAATGGCGCCTACCGAATTTGTGCTAAAGGATGCTGATGGAACGGTCATTACGGATACGGGCTGGCACCAAGGAGCCGGAACAATCGCTGGCATTGCAGGTTCCAAGAACCAACTGCCGAATTCGATTGTGTATGCCAATGCAGATTTTGAGACCAACTATATTGCCGGTTATCAATACAGCATTGGGTATGAGAATTGGAATCATTTCAGCTCTGCTTCCGGAGTGGCTTTGCCTGACGGCAAAGACATCGGCCTTCACGCGCGAGCGTTCACTAACGCAATCAGCGGCTCCCCCAGCATTCCGATTGTCGGAGCTGTTGCTGCCGGTAAAGTATCGTTGGACAGCACGGGTCCATTGATCAGTTGGAAGAAGATAAGTGTCGATCCGTCTGACGATGCGACCTTCACAATTACAGCGATTGAAGATTGGAGCCCTGTTACTAGCATCCAAGTACGGATTGACGGCGACAAGACAATCACCGCCACGGCCGAAAAGCTTGTGCAGAACGGCAATACGTATATGTACACCTTCAATCTGAGCGAGGTAACCGGTTATGGTACAGCGGACAAACGAGTAGGATGGCATCAAATCGAGTACGAGGCTACTTCCGCCGGAGGTACATCCTACTCGAGTCCCGACTATTTCGTCGTCAATCCCGGACCTGCCGGATCTCTTAACCCGATGGCACCTTATGCAGCAGGAGACATTGCGGATCGTCCGGTAACGGTCCAAGTCACATCAAGTCATCCGGTAGTTGAACGAGTGTTCCCTGCAGTCATTAAACCGGCGTTTACCGTCAAGGAGCAATATTACCTGATCAAATCGAATTCGAATGAGCCTGGATCGTCAGATGTGTGGAAGAAGCTCCCATCCAGCAGGCTTACCGTGACAACAGAAACAAATGTAACTAAAGGGAAGTACTTCGTGTACTTAAAGCTGGTGGATGATCAAGGCATTTCCTCGGTAACAGGACCCTTGGCGATCGAATTCGATACCGAACAAAATCGCAATTAAGAAGGTGATGCAGGTGCACCGCAAAATTCGTTGGAAAAGACTTACTAACAATGAAGACGGTATATCACTTGTGGAAATTTTGATTGCCGTCACGATCATGGCGCTCATCAGCGTTACGCTTATGGGGCAATTCACCTCGGCAATGGATAAATCAGCCGAAGAGAGCCGCCGGATTATTGCTGCCAATCTGGCCCGTCTGAAGGCAGCCGAGCTTCGCAATTTGTTCAAAGCTCAAGATCAATTCGAGGTGCTCAAGACTAAGGTTTCGAGCGCCCCTCATTATTACAAATATCCAGGAGGCTCTGATCCCGTTTCCGATCTGATCGGCAACAAGCTGAATTCGACCGATATTAATGGAACGACCTATCAGTATCGGGTAGAATTCGACAACACCTCGGATGGGAACCGGAAACAGGATATGGATTTGCAACTTACGAACACAGAAGAGTTTCTGGCGAGAATGCTCGTCACGGTCTACTGGGCGGGAGACGCTACGTCAGAATCATTGCCGCCCAGGACGTCGACGACACTCGATACTTACATTGTAAAAGGGTGGTAACACCGGATGCGGCAAAATGAAAAGGGCATGACCTTAATCGAGCTATTGGCGGCTCTGTTCATTTTCGGTATGGTGGTGTCGATTCTGTTTTCGTTCCTGATGATGAGCGTTTCCATGTATAAGCGTGTTACCGTGGAAAGCCAGATGAGGAATCAGGGCGACGCCTTGTACAGTCAACTGATTACCGAGTTGAAAGACGCCATTTATGTGCAGCAGTCATCCGATGACAAGGAAATCCGATATGTTAAAAGGCCGCTGGATCCCAATGATACGAAGACGTATATCGAACTTTACGAAATGAAAGTAACTCCTAAACCTGAAGGAGGCAAGATCGAGGTTCGGAAGGCAGGTACTACTGAGGTTATTCGAACTTTTCAACTTGGGAGCAAATTTACAATTGAAGCTGGCAGTTTGACAGAAATTAGTCATGATCTGGTTCAATTGAATCTGATCTATGCGCGAACGAACGCAGGTTCCCTGAGAAAGACGGAGAGTCCAAAATTGGAAATCAACTCCAGAATTCCGCTTTTCCGAAACGACTAAGATCCTAAGGAAGGAGGAGCTGTTGTGAACACAGCGCGCCAGGATGACGACTCCGCTCAGTCTTTTATCGGCCGCAGCGGGGAAGAAGGTTCTGCTCTCGTACTTGCTTTGCTTGCCGTCGTTCTGATGACGATCCTAGGTATTGTGTTGTTGGATGTGCTGAGGAGCAGCCAACTGCAGGTTGTCGCATCGGAGGGGAGCATTCAAGCGGAAGCGATCGCTCAGAGAGGACTAGACGATACACTGGCCCTCATTCGCGGAGCGACTGTCGAAGGAGAGAAGCTTGAAGGCTACAGGGCTCGAATCGAAAAGGTAGAGAAAGAGCTTACGGAAGAAACTGCTGAATTTATTAATGATTACGACGAAGTCATTACACATCGTGGTAAATACCAGATCGAAATCATGAGTGACACCGTTCTGGCGAATCCCGAGCAATCTCCCAAAAAAGCAGTAACAAGTCCGGATTACCCTTACGTACGCAAGCTTGTAATCCAGTCCACAGGTACGATCGACAGCAAGCCTAAAACTGTAGTGAAGAAACAAATGACCGTCTATGTAAGTACAATCAATCCTGTTTTCCGCTATCCGGTGTCGTCTAATGGGGATATGAGATTGAATGGAACGCCGTATGTCATAGGGGATATTCTAGTCAAAAAAGGAAGATTGCTCATTCAAGACGAGGCAATATTTACTGGAAACGGAAAAAATAGCAGATTTGGTGTTAAGACGGAGTTACCGGCGCTTCGAGGCTTTATTCGTGTCGATGGTGACGGGGATGAAACCGACGGCACCCCAAAATATGCGCTGACTCTTACCGACAGCGGCACAACAACGACTCAAGCCAAGCTAGATCCGAATTATTTTACGGCTAACCATTTCCCATTGGAGGATTCTTCGCTTGACGATGACGTTGATGTGTACGTATCCGATTATGTAGAACCCAAATTGGTTCCGCCTGGGAATTTCAATTTGACTGTTGGAGCGAACAATCTGGATTACGTGATGACCGATTATACCGGGAGTATGTTCTATGACGGTGTGTGGGTAACGGTTCAGGCAAATGTTCAAGTGAAACCGAGTACGGTTACTGGTCAGGACAACACAGGCAACGTTTATATCAAAAACGGTGTGCTTACGATGGTTGACAGCAATTCGCACTTAACGATGGATGGCGGCTCCTTGTATATCACGCAAGAGGATAAATACCTGGTCGCAGCGGACTTGAAAGGTAAGATTGACATTGATGAGGACCAATTTGTCTCTGTGCAAGGGAATGTAACTTTGAACAACGGCTTCGAATTCCCGCAGGGCAGCATGTATATCAAAGGAGATTTGAAAGTAATCGGCGATATCAAACTCCAAGGAACGGTATATGTGGACGGTAACGTGGAATTGAAAGAAATGAAATCGATTAACAAGAAGGAGACTGGCAACCCGGATCCGATTCCGCTCATTATTGTCGCTACGGGCGAGATTGTGCTCGGGAACAATACGAACGAGAATAATGAAGAAGTGAGAGCGTTTTTTTACTCGGAAAAAAGCATGAAATTATATGGCGTTATCTCCAAGCTGAATTTGATCGGAGGCATACACGGTGAAGGCGGTGTCGAGTTGAATGCGGTCCGGGGAAACTTGAATGAAGGAAGCGGAAGTACAGTGAATACTTACTCCGGAGTTTGGACAGGTAAAATTCCCGAGGTACAGATTGGCAAGCCGGCCGATTCATCCAGACTGCAAATTTATTATGACAGCAACTTATACGAGAAACCCCCGTCAGGAATTCCTACAACAAATAAATTCAACGTTTTTGTGAAGGACATTCAGTATATGAAGTAATGAAATGGATAGCAACTTGAAAGGAGGCAACCCTATGTCACTCAAAATTTTGGTTGTGGACGACACCAAGTTTATGCGCAAGATGTTGACCGATATTTTGAAGCAGTTCGGGTACGAGGTCGTCGGGGAAGCGGAAAACGGCAGACAGGCGATTCAGCGGTATGAGGAGCTGCGGCCGGATGTAGTTGTTCTGGACATCACGATGCCGGAGATGGACGGAATTGAAGCGATGAAGGGAATCCGTCGGATCGATCCGTATGCTATTGTCCTGATCTGTTCCGCAATGAGCCAGCAGGATCTGATCTCCGATGCGCTCAAGGCGGGGGCGAACGGGTATATAATGAAGCCGTTCAAACCGAATCGAGTTGACGAGATTATCCGGAAGTACGGCATGCCGCGTGTTGACGCGGAATCGAAGCTGACGGAGCAAGCCGTCACGGTTGAACCGGAAGCATTGGCGGTTGAACTGCAGTTGCAAGCGGTCGATGCGGTCCTTCCGGTAGAGTACGTTCTTGCCGCGGCGGAAGAGTCGGAAACGCTTCCGAGCGCGGAAGCTGTCGAAGAGCCGATTGTTGCGGAACGGCTGATTGATGCAATGGAGTCCGCAGAGGCCTCTGCGGTCTCGGAGATCGCCGCTGCATTGGAGGAGCCGCTTCCCGAAGCCGCGGAAGAAGCCGAAGTAGAGCTGCAGATGCAGCCGGCTTGGCAGCTTCCGGCAGACGAAGTGCTTTTGGAGCGTGAAGAGTACTTAGAATTGGAGCAACAGCTTCAAGATGAAGGGTATGTAGACAAATTGCCTTCCGATGAGGAGTCGATGGAGCAGGAGGAGATCTTAACAGAGCTCTCCGATTCTCTGACTACTTATTACGATGACGAACTTAGTGAAAAGAAGGATGAGCTGCTCGAGTTATCGGAGCAAGAGCCTGATCTCGACCAGGACGACCAAACAATGGAACAGTCAGACCTCGAAGAGCAGATAATTGCGTTTGAAACAGAGCCGCAGACGGTTATTGATCAAGTTGAAGACAAGGAAGCTACCGAAACGCAAAAGAAAATTGGAAAGTCCGGAGATAGCGGCAAGATCATCAACTTATTCAGGGGGAATGGACCAATGAAAAATTTCACGAGCAGCTACATGTGTAATTGGAATGAAGAGGTCAATGGAGATCCGTCGCAATTTCTTGTCGTCTGTACAGAAAGCGAGAACAAGATGGCTATCGAAGTAGTAACGAATGGTAACCAGAAGCAAACGATCCATTTGTCTATTGAGGGATTCCAGCAGCTGAATGCTTGGCTTCAGGACAAGCTCGGTAACGCACCCGTAAATGTACGAGAGCTGTCCAAGCGCGCCGACTACTGATAATCAGACTATGGATACTAGAAGGGGACCGTAATATGGATTTGCAAGTGTGGGCTGTCATCATCCCGTTATTCATTCTAGGCGCTTTATTCGGCTCATTCTTCAATGTTGTTGGTATTCGGGTACCGAGAGGAGAGTCGATTGTTGTTCCAAGATCGAGCTGTGGAAGCTGCAAGACACAGCTCGGCGCTGTTGACTTGATCCCTATTCTTGGCTGGATGATACGCAGAGGTCGATGTCACTACTGCGGGGAGCGCTTTTCCTTTATCTATGTGCTTGGCGAACTGGCGGGAGGGCTGTTATTCGCCGCTCTCCCCTTCCTCTTAGACACTCCGCAGGAGCTATTGATTGCCTATCCTCTTGTATCGGTTTTGCTAATACTGACCGTCAGCGATCTGAAATATATGCTGTTGCCGAACCGAATTATTTACCCGGCGATGTTGCTGTTCACGGTGCTTCGTGTATTCATTCATCCGCTGCCGCTGTGGCATTATGCATTAGCCTTCTTGCTAGGTGGAGGCATATTGATCAGCGTCTCGTACGTGTCCACTTTGCTTGGAAAGCCTGCAATGGGATTTGGTGATATTCGGCTAATGGCGCTTGTGGGCCTGGTTATGGGAATTAAGCTCGTGCTTCTGTGCATTTTCCTGTCTGCGCTGTTAGGCAGCGTAATCGGTCTTGCTCTGATTGGATCAGGCAAATTAACGAGGAGAACTCCCATCCCTTACGGTCCATTTATTGCAGTTGCCTGTTTGGTGTCATTTTGCTATGGAGATCAAATAGTGGGTTGGTATATGGACCTCATCCTGATGTAAGTTGGACAAAAGTCACGCTAAGAGAGAGGTCGATTCCCTATGGAATGGTTTCGTTCCCAGTCGTTCAGAGCTAAGCTGCAGCTCGGTTATTATGCGATTGTTGTTTTCTATACTTTGATCATTCTTATTCTGATGTTAAGTGCAAATGTCTCAGTATTATTCGGACTCCTTTCTTCGCTTGTTCTTATGTTGATCAGCTTTCCCTATCTCGGTTGGTTGGAGAAAATGTTGACCGAACCGATCGAGGACGTATCCAGAATCGCCATGAATATTGCAAAAGGGGATTTTACACAGACTGTGGACGCTCGTTCCAAGGATGCTTTGGGTGAAATGGGACGTTCTTTTAACGGCATGATTGTGAAATTGCGGGAGCTGTTGAATGAGACGACGGCCATATCGAAACATGTGGCGGACTCGAGCCGAGATATATATTTCAAGAACGAAGGCATCAATATGATGCTTGTAGAGGCGACCAGTTCGGTCACTAATCTTGCATCCGGGGCGAATGAAATATCGGATGGCGTGTTCAGGAGCTTCTCGGTGGTCAAGGACATTGAAACGAAAGTTGCGGACTATGTGGAATCTACTCAGGAAATGAATAATCGGTGCGGTCAGACGCTGGAGCTGGTCAAAAAAGGCTTGAAAGCAGTAGAAAGTCAAGCAGAGAGTGTGAAGCATAACGTAATTGCCACCTCTAATGTAGCTGGAACAATCGATGAGCTGGTGAAAGAAGCTGCTGGTATTAGCAAAATTACAAGAACGATCTCAGAAATTGCCGAGCAGACTAACTTGTTATCCCTGAATGCATCGATCGAAGCTGCACGCGCAGGTGATCATGGCAAAGGATTCTCCATCGTAGCACAGGAGGTTCGCAAGCTGGCGGAAGAATCGCAACGCTCAGCTAAGGAAGTATTTCATATGGTTCGCAACATTGAGCACAGCATCAGACAGGCGCTGCAGAACATTCAAATCAATGAAGATATTGCGAGACGGCAAAGTCAATCCATTGAGGAAACCGAGAAAGTATTCGGGGAAATGGTAAGCAGTATTCAATTCATAACGAATCGCATGAATGAATTCACGGGTGAAAGCGTGAAGATGATGGAGTCAGCGCAAGTCATTACCGGTACAATGGAGAATATCTCTGCCATAACACAGCAATCTGCGGCAGGTACAGAGCAAGTCTCGGCAAGCATGGTGGAGCAGACGAATTCAGTTAAAGCGGTCGTATCGCAATCGGAGCAGATGCTGCGTATGGTTACACAGCTTCAACGCACGATTCAGATCTTCAAGCTGTAAAGTTGAATGATACGGAGATCCAATAGTAATGAATGATCAGGATGCCGGCATACACGACTGCCGATAATTGGACCAGTCGATGGATCACGAGCCGCTTGCCTATCTTCGCTGAAAGAAAGAAAAGGAAGAGGGGTAGTAGGACCTTGAAGCCGTAGAAGGATAAGTAGCTGTTATCGTACAGGAAGCGCATAATCGGATTCCCTTCTTCAATGAATTGAAGACGTAGGCCGACATCCGTCAAGATCGCGTCCAGTATGCTGGCAACAAAGATGAAAGGTAGAAGATAACGGTTCATAAGACTCACTCCTTTTGAAGGGTCTATTATTCTGTTAAACCTATTCATACAGATTACTAAAAGAACAAAATTATTATACTTGGATACCATCTATTATTTACCCAATTTCCAAAGATTTATCACAACAATATGAGATACCGATTCCATCCTCCACAAACCTCTTGAATATCACTCTGGAGGTTTTTATTCATTTTATGAAATTAATAGAATAATATGTTTTGAACCCGATTGTTGATAAATGCCGAAAAAAGTCTTAAAATAAAATCTAGATTGCATTAGATAAATAAATAGGGAACTGGGAAGGAATAGACAGAATGAATTCAGCTAGGGAGTACGTGGACGAGGTATACAAGACGGTAAGGCTGCGCAATCGCGGCGAATATGAGTTTCACCAGGCGGTAAAGGAAATATTGGAATCGCTAGTTCCCGTATTCGAGAAACATCCCAAGTATATGGAAGCAAGCATCCTAGAACGGATGGTTGAACCAGAGCGTGTCATTTCTTTCCGGGTGCCATGGGTGGACGATTCAGGGAAGACTGTAGTAAACCGCGGTTTCCGGGTACAGTTCAATAGTGCGATCGGACCCTACAAAGGCGGACTTCGCTTCCATCCGTCCGTTAATGTGAGTATTATCAAGTTCCTTGGATTCGAGCAGACATTCAAGAACTCTTTGACCGGACAAGCAATTGGCGGCGGTAAAGGCGGATCCGACTTCGATCCGAAGGGCAAATCTGACGGAGAAGTGATGCGCTTCACTCAAAGCTTCATGACTGAGCTGTGCAAGTATATCGGACCTGACGAAGACGTTCCAGCGGGCGATATTGGGGTAGGCGCGCGCGAGATCGGCTATATGTTCGGTCAGTACAAAAGAATTCGCGGCGGGTTTGAAGCAGGGGTCTTAACAGGCAAAGGCCTTTTATACGGAGGCAGCTTAACTAGAACGGAAGCAACAGGATACGGCGCGGTGTATTTCTTAAACGAGATGCTTAAGGATAATGGATTGCACATGGAAGGCAGTACCGTTATTGTATCTGGCTCTGGAAACGTGTCTATATATGCAATCGAAAAAGCTACCCAAATGGGAGCAAAAGTAGTAGCTTGCAGCGATTCAGCCGGCTACGTGTACGATGCGGAAGGTATTAACCTGAACACACTGAAGCGTCTAAAAGAAGTGGAGCGCGCCAGATTAAGCGAATATGTCAAATTCCACCCGAACGCTATCTTTAATGAGGACTGCAATGGCTTTTGGAATATTCCATGCGACATCGTTCTTCCTTGCGCAACCCAGAATGAGATCGATGAAGAATCAGCGCTGAAATTGGTTGCGAATGGTGTGAAAGCTGTAGCGGAAGGCGCCAATATGCCTTCAACGCTTGAAGCAATTGAAGTATTCCTGAAACACAATGTACTGTTCGGACCAGCCAAAGCGGCTAACGCGGGCGGAGTTGCTGTCTCGGCGCTTGAGATGTCCCAGAACAGCATGAGACAATCTTGGACGTTCGAAGAAGTTGATACGAAGCTTCAACATATTATGAGCAATATTTACCAGAACAGTGTTCGTGCAGCAGCAGAGTATGGTCACAAAGGTAATCTGGTCGTTGGCGCTAACATCGCTGGATTCCTGAAGGTAGCCGATACTATGATCGCACAGGGCGTAGTATAAAGTATAAATAATGACCGTCTGGCAAATGTTAGTATTTGCCAGACGGTCTTTTTGTATGGCTTTTTAGCTGGTTCACCGTTAAGAGGATAGGGGTATTAATGATCATAATATAACGATGTGATTGGAGGAGCAGCGAATGGAAAAGGGCTTAGAGAATAAGACGCTGACTAGCACTCTGCATACGTTCATTTTCCCTTTTTCCATTAAGGAGCAATGCCACTCAGCATTAAAGGAAAAGCTTCGACAGAATGGGTTTGATTTTTTCCTGTTAGATAAGCTTGATCTGGAGCACGCATACTACGGGGATGATTACTCGGTCTCGCATCTTAAGATGGAAAGATTTTATCTACCGTTCACAGCCAACATCCTGTTTCCGCATGAAGAGGATGAAGAGTGCTTCCAACGTTTCTCCAAACGGATGGATTATAAATGTGAGCTGAAAACGCCGTTGTTCCAGATTCCTTTCCGCATCATATCTGTAGATGTATTCCTGTGTCCCTTCCAATTAGGCTTAATTACAATCCGAACCGAAATAACTTCTCCTACTATTGATTACTCGTTAGCTCTTGAGTTTGCCAGTCGATTCCGGGTGTTACAGGACGTAAATTCCAAAGATAATACGACCTCGATCGGCTGCGATGACACGGAGTATGAGGAGGTAGAGCAATTTATATTTCGCAAACTAACTCCTTTTATCGTGCCTTTTCTGGATCAAACAGGAGTGGAGGGCGCGTACTTTGAAACATTGCCTTTTTTTGTGGATGAGAGGATGTATGTGCAGAGTGTATATAGATTTGAAGATGAGAGCCCCATAGAGACGGCAGATCTTTTTCTGGCTGCTCAGCTGGACGGGGTGAATTTCAACGGCCAAGCATACATTAGCTCGACCAATCCCAATTACATTCGAGATTATTGCGAGAAGCATTGCTATGATCGCTGGAGTCCGAATACGATCTACATTGTGAATGAACATTCCTTCAATTGCTTGACCAATAACAGCGTTGAATATCAATCATTGGCTAACCAGATGTACGGTTCGCACTATTACGGGATGCTGCTTAATCTATTTTACAAAATCGTGCTGCTCAAGCTTTCTAACCAGTATTCCCGGATTAAGCTGGAGAAGGATAAGGATGCTATTGAAGATTTGATACGATCCATAACGACGTTTTCCTCCAAATATTTCTTTAATGAACTGATCTCTCAATCCCAGGGAAAAGAGCTGTTTAACCAAATTGGAAGTATACTGGGCAATCATGAGTTATATGCGGATGTGAAGCAGACACTTATGGATTTGTTCAAATATCAGGATCAATTCTCTTCCAAGCGGCAAGGTTATCTACTGCTGGTCCTGACCATATATTCCGTAATTGGTGCGATTTATGGAATGAATCAGGTGATTGAGGATTTGAAGGGAAATATTGATTGGAGTAAGCTTGAAGACTATTCTGTATTCGAATGGATCGCTTTGTTCGTTACATTCAGCGGAATTATTGTTGGATTCGTATTGGGCGGTATTGTGCTGAAGAATTGGGTAAAAGACAAGCTTAAGAAACACTAGCTGAAGCAGACTGACCTTGGTAAAAAGAATCGATGCATTATGGGTTGTCGTTCGCGCTTCTATCTCCTATAGTAAGAATAGGGATCGCGATCTGCTTGCGATGATGGAAGCACGAGGTGAGTGAGGTTGTTCTTTCAAGATTTGCGGTTAAAGAGTGAACTGACGATCAAACACAAGTTCGGCGCGCTCACGGAGCATGAAGTGCATATGCACGACGCACTTGAAATCAGTGTGGTATTGAATGAAGAAGCGAACTTTCGCACACTGAAGCGTGATTATTATGGAAAGTCGGGCGATGTGTTTCTGTATCGGCCCTTCGAGCCTCATTTTAACTTGACTCGTGATTCGGCTAAGCCAGTGGAATGGATCATGGTGCTGTTCTCCCCTTCTGTAATCCGATTGATTCCGGAGGGGTACAAGCTGCTTGCTCCTTTTTATGCGGTAGAGCTTTATTCGCCATTTATTCCTCATGATTCTGTGTGCGCCTCGCAGGTTCGGGCTGCTGCGGAATCTGCTGTGAAGGAAGAACAAGCTCGGCAGCCGGGTTGGCAAGCTAAGCAGTGGACGTGTTTGATCGATATTATTGTCGCGATCTACCGCCATTATAATCAACATGCTGTAAAGGCGATGACGGATTCTGAAGAAGTGCAAGGGCATGAGGGCATTATACGCTCCATTGAATACTTGCTCGCCCATTTCGCAGAGGATATCGATGCTGAAGAAATGATTCGTTTATCGGGTCTTGGCAAAACGTGGTTTTATCGGTCTTTTCGCGGGGTTACTGGCGTTACTCCGAACTTATTCATCAATCGGCTCCGGCTGCAGCAAGCCTCGACCATGCTTAGGCATAGCAGCAAGTCTGTAACGGACATCGCTTTTGAATGCGGATTTCACTCGTTAAGCTACTTCAATAAAGAATTCAAGAGATTCTGGGGGGTCACTCCACGCGAGCAGCGCCGATCGGCTCAGATTGATCCGATGGGACAAATATTGTATTAATACCCAACCAATCTCCCAATCGGAAATTGGTTGGGTGTGTTCAACACTTGGTTATACTTTCATTTGCGAGATTAAGTCGCGGTCTAGCAACAATTTGCCGGTCTCGGCATAGCGGCAGTTCGCAGAGGCAACCTGGAAAGCATAAGCGCGACGAACTTTATCTGTAAAGTTCTGCTTGCTGGAGTGAAGTGTCTCCCGATGGAAGATGACTGCATCGCCTGGTGCAAATGCTTTACAAGGCATACCATTCTCTGGATCGGCTGCTCTGCGGTGTTGACCTGGTTCGTTAAGATTCGGTTGACGGCCAAGACGATGAGAGCGCGGAGCGATCCACAGGCCAGCATTCTCTTGAGAGATTGGGTCAAGCGCGATAAAGCCGTTCAGCATATGTCCAAGAATGTGCGTATACATATTATCCTGATGCCATTCGAGACCGTTACCGCGCGGCGGAACGACGGCATACATTCCAAGCCATAGACGAACCTCTTCTGCTCCAAGGATTCGTTCGAAACAGTCCACAAGCACGCGGTCTGTCAGCATTCGCTGAGTCAATGGAAAGGTGGAGCCATGCTTCTCGACGTTCTGGAACGCATTCGATTGCCAGGCTGATCCATCCTGGTTGTGCGAGAAGCTCTCATGCTCTGCATTAATGGCAGCTACTGTTTCCGGAGTGATGAAATTCGGAGCATAGAAGTAACCTTCGCGATAAAATTCCTCAATCTGTTCTTCGGTTAACTGAAAGTTGGATATGGTTTGTAAGCTTGGCATGTTCCGATTCCTCCTCTATATGATCGTGCAAGATTAATTAGAATATAACGCAGATCGGCCAGACCATCTTCTTGAAAGGGCTTCCCAAACTTGTATTTTTGTTCACTAACGAGTGACAATTAGTCGACTAAGGAGTATATTTCTTAGTATGGGTATGCTAGACGAGGAGGACATAGGATGGGTTTTTTACGCACATATGCCAGAAGGCACGGGAAGTTTTTTAGCTTGGCTGTTTTTTTCGTTACTTTGGAGTCAGTCTGCGATCTTATGCAGCCCACGATTATGGCGATGATTATTGATGTAGGGATTGCTAATAAGGATATGGATTACGTGTGGAGGATGGGCGGTCTGATGCTGCTTATTACTGCGTTTGGAGCTCTGTCAGCTACGGCCCGGAATATCGTGGCCAGTCATGTCTCGCAGAAATTCGGGACGGAGCTAAGGAGTGATCTTTTTCGCAAAATCCAGACGTTTTCGTTTGACAACATTGACCGATTCGAGAGAGCATCCCTGGTAACCCGATTAACAAACGATGTAACTCAGGTTCAGAACTTTATGAACGGCTTGATGCGAATATTCGTGAAAGCGCCTCTATTATGCATCGGGAGCTTGATTATGGCGGTTCGTCTCAATCCTCAGCTCTCTCTGGTGCTCGCGGTAGTCGTCCCCCTGGTAGCCGCTCTTGTTGCATTGAATATGAAGATCGGTTATCCGCGATTCATGAAGGTGCAGAAGGCTTTGGACCGTGTGAACAGTGTGATGCGTGAATATTTATCCGGCGTCAGAGTTGTAAAAGCATTCAACCGTTTCCACTATGAGGTCACCAAGTTCAAGAAAGCGAATCTGGAGTATCAGAATCGTTCCATTACCGTAATGAGGGCTATGTCGGTATTCAATCCGGCTACTATGTTGACGGTGAACTTCGGGATCGTGGTTGTGATTTGGTATGGTGGGCGCGGAGTGGACAGCGGTTCCATTATGGTGGGACATATTATTGCCTTTATTAACTATATGACTATGATTCTTTTCTCTTTGATGACGATCTCGATGGTATTCAATATGTTCGTAAGAGCTAGAGCATCAGCGTCAAGAATCGGGGAAGTGTTCTCTCAAGAGAATTCGATGAAATGGAACAAGGACGAGGACGGATTCCAATCTGGCGGCACTGTCGAACCAGGACTTCAAGGCAGAATTGATTTTGAGCAGGTTACGTATGCTTATGAAGGATCTTCAGGTGAGCCTGTAATCAAGAACATTACACTTACTTGCTTGCCTGGTGAAACGGTAGGCATTATCGGTTCTACCGGTTCAGGCAAAAGCAGCTTGGTTAGTCTTATTCCGCGATTCTACGATGCGAGCTCCGGTACTGTAAAAGTTAACGGTGTTGATGTAACTCAAGTAGATCCGGTTGTCTTGAGAGAAACGATTGCGATTGTTCCACAGAAGTCCATTCTGTTCACAGGTTCGATTATGGACAATATCAAGTGGGGCAATGACGGGGCTACCCCCGAGGAAGTGCAGCGAGTGGCGGAGATGGCCGAAGCGCATGCTTTTATTACCGCCTTCCCTGAGGGCTACGATACTTTGCTTGGTCAACGCGGCGTGAATCTATCCGGGGGACAGAAGCAGAGAGTATCCATTGCCAGAGCGCTCATCAGACAGCCCCGAATATTAATTCTGGATGATTGCACGAGTGCGGTTGATGTAGCAACAGAAGCCAATATCAAAGAAGCTTTGAAGCACTACGCCAAGGATATGACTTGCTTACTGATTGCCCAGCGAATTACTTCGGTTATGGATGCTGATAAAATCGTAGTGCTTGATCAAGGAGAGATCGTTGGTATAGGGAAGCATGAGACATTGATGCAGGAATGCAAGGTGTACCAGGAAATCTACCAGTCCCAAGTAGGCAAGGAGGCGCAGGTCAATGTCCAAGGAAAATGAGCGTAAGAAAGAAGCGGGCCATGCTGCTAACCAGCCTGACTTGTCGCTGATGGGCGGAGGTCCTGGAAGACCTGGCGGGGCGATGATGGGCCGTGGCGGAAGAGCCGCGGTCGTTAAACCGAAAAACTTCACGAAGACGTTGAAAAAGCTGTGGAAATATCTCGGAACGGAACGGAAATGGTTAACAACTTTATTCTTCCTGTTGTTAATAGGTGCTGGGATCGGATTACTGGGTCCTTATTTGATCGGGGTGGCCGTTGATTCCATGACGGGAGGGGAAGGCGGGAAGGTAGACTTTTCGCTGCTAGAAATTGTATTGCTTGCGTTAGTGGCCGCTTATCTAGGTGATGCGATCCTCACTTTCTTGCAAGGCTGGCTTATGGCTGGCATGTCGCAGAGGGTTGTTATGAATCTTCGCCGCACTTTGTTCGAGAAGCTGCAGAAGCTGCCTCTATCCTATTTCGACTCTCGTCCTCACGGGGAAGTAATGAGTCGATTATCGAATGATATAGATAACGTTAGTAATACGATCTCGCAATCCACTACACAGCTTATGTCCGGTTCGGTGGCGATTGTAGGCTCCCTCATTATGATGCTGGTGCTTAGTCCTACTCTGACATTAGCCAGCATGATAACGGTACCGCTTGTATATATTTTGGCGCGGACGATTACGAAACGCACAAGCAAGCTGTTCAAGAATCAACAAATCCAGCTTGGCAGACTGAATGGACATATTGAGGAAACGATCTCGGGCATGGAAGTTGTCAAAGCTTTCAATCGGGAAGAAAAAGCGGTAGCGGAGTTCGAAGAAGTGAATGAGAAGCTGTATGAAGTCGGGTTGAAAGCGCAAATCTGGTCCGGATTCCTTATGCCGCTTCTAGGCGTCATAAATAATATCGGATTCTCGACAATAGCCATTGTAGGCGGGATCATGGCGGTGCAAGGGAATATTACAGTAGGTGTGATTGCGAGTTTCTTGAGTTATTCTAAGCAATTCGTCAGACCCTTGAACGATATGGCCAATACGTTCAATATTCTTCAGTCTGGGGTAGCCGGAGCGGAACGAGCATTCGAGGTGCTTGAGGAGATCGAAGAGCCGGATGATAATCCGCAAGCGAAGGTGCTTAGTAATCCGAGAGGCCGTGTGGAATTCGAGAATGTAAGCTTCGGCTACAGGCCGGATGTTCCAATTCTTAAGAATGTCAGCTTCGTAGTGCCGCAAGGAAGCAGCATCGCGTTGGTGGGGCCGACTGGCGCTGGGAAGACGACTATTGTGAATCTCGTCACACGCTTCTACGATATTACGAGCGGTAGAATCACCATAGATGGTACCGATATTAAGGATTATACACGGGATAGCCTTCGGAGAAGCTTCGGGGTCGTGCTTCAAGATACGTATTTGTTCTCAGGCACGATTGAGGATAATATCAAGTACGGAAAACCGGATGCGACGGACGAAGAGGTGCGTTCGGCGGCGAGGATGGCGAATGCCGATGGATTCATCCAGCGGCTGCCGAATCGGTACAAGACCATGCTCACCGAGAATGGCGGGAACATCAGTCAAGGACAGCGTCAATTGCTCGCGATTGCAAGAGTCATCTTGGCCGATCCGTCCATTCTCATCCTGGATGAAGCGACCAGCAGCATCGATACACGTACGGAACTTCATATTCAAGATGCGCTGCTGACTTTGATGAAGGGACGTACGAGCTTCGTCATCGCCCATCGCTTGAATACGATTCGCGATGCGGATCGTATTATGGTCATCGATCAAGGGGGCATTGTGGAGCAGGGCAGCCACGAACAATTAATACAGGAACAGGGGACGTATAGCCGAATGGTGTATAATCAGTTTAAGAATCTGGGTGCGTCTTAACAATACAATACATTTGATGAGTACAAGGATTAAGGCTATGATTGGATTATACGAAATTATAGGACAAAGGATGAGTGGCTTAGATGGCAGAGACGAGTCGAAGCGGTACAACCTATTATCCGCCGCAAGGAGAATATACAACGTTCGCTAATGAAGAAGACTACGCCGTTAAGGGTAGAGAGTGGGGGTTGTTCGGTAAAACCTCTAAGAAGCAATTTTGGTACAAAAACAAGTCAAACCAGAGCACAGTAGCGATCAAGGGGTATCAGGAATATAAAAATTTGCAAATATTGGTTATTGAGTTTGAAGACGGGCAGCTGTCCTGTATTCATCCGTCCTTCTTGAAAGAGATGCAATCCGGTACATTCTTCAGAGAGCTTCTAAGTGGGGAAACCGTGGGAACTGAAGAGGTAAACGCGATTGTCGCAGAGCCTGAATCGGAACTAGTCCAGCCGGATGAAGCGGTTGAACAAGTTGACACAGTTGAGAAGACAGTAGAAGAAACAGTGGAGAAGATAGAGGATAAGACAGCAGCCTCTGTCTCAGTGGAGGAAGCACCCAAAAAGACAAAAGAAAAGAAAGAGAAGCCGAAGAAGCTTGATCTGCCGGTTGATAAGGTAAAGTTCTCGGCTGCGGTAAAAGAGTTTACAACGAAGCCTAATCCATTCTCAGATAATGATGATGAAGTGCTGCTCTTCGCGGATGTGATTATCTTAAGTGAACCTCAGCTAGTTGTTGGCGATGCTTGGTGCGGATACAGCAACACGCTGAAAGGGCTCGAGCTTGAGGTCGGTGATCTGCTCGAATTCGAAGGGAAGATCGTGGACAAGAAGTTCAATAAAGAGATTCTCTATAAAGTGAATAACCCGTCTAAAATTAATAAAAAGCAGGAGTAATTGAAAGTGAGAGCAACCTGCTAGTATACGTGCAATTCAATTCAAATGGTTCCATGCCTTTCGTCTATCCGGCGGGAGGCTTTTTTGTGTAAGAGGTGACAATAGTTGCAGTGGTTAAAACGCATATTCATGCAGCGGCGGAATGGTATAAAAGTCACCTTGGCTTTAAAACGCTCATGGAACACAAGGATCAATTCTACATGTTGAGTTTGTATCGCGGGCCTAATTTGCTCCAGCAGAGTACTTTGTCATACAAAGGCAATGCTGAAATATTTGCTCCTTCTATATTCGTGAAAAGAGATAAGAGGGTGTAAGAGCTTCGGGTTGGATACTTATACATGTTCCTGTATACTATAGAAGTAGAATCAAGATTAAATAAGGGGGAGAAAACATTGTATGGATCATATGATCTTTGAGGTTGGAACCGCACTTGTGCTAATTGCGATTGCTTCTGTAATTGCTGGGAAATTGAAGTTCTCCATCATTCCTTTTCTTATTATTTTAGGAATGCTGGTAGGTCCGCATGCACCAACAATTGGTATTATTGACTTTACGTTTATTGAAAGTCAGCCAATCATTGAATTTCTTGGGCGAATCGGAGTTCTTTTTCTGCTATTCTATATAGGACTGGAGTTCTCTGTATCCAAGCTGATCAAGTCAGGCCGCAACATTGTTTTTGGAGGGACCATTTACGTTGTATTGAATTTTGCAATCGGAGTAGCCTATGGGTTTTTGGTCGACTTCCCTTTGTATGAAACTTTAATCATCGCAGGAATGCTATCCGTCTCCTCCACTGCGATTGTGGCAAAAGTTTTGGTTGATCTAAGACGTACCGGGAACTCTGAAACCGAATTAATTCTCGGCATGATTTTGTTCGATGATCTATTTCTTGCTGTTTTTCTGTCGGTCATGTCCGGCCTGCTTCTTGGGGGAGCGACATCCATCGGAGGAATCCTTCTATCAGTAGGCATTTCAATGGGTTACATGCTTTTGTTTTTCATTATTGCCAGAAAAGGCACTCCTGTATTGAACAAATTGTTAAATATCACCTCAAATGAAATATTTATTATCGTGGTGTTCTCTACGTTGTTCTTCATTGCCGGATTCTCAGAAAAATTACACGTTGCGGAAGCCATTGGCGCCTTATTGTTCGGCCTGGCTTTATCTGAAACCGAGCATAGTAAGAGGATTGAACATCTAGTTGTACCATTCCGTGATTTCTTCGGTGCCGTATTCTTCTTTTCCTTTGGTCTAGGTATTGATCCCTTAACCTTAGGTGATGCTGCATGGATAGCTATTGGAGCTGTATTGCTAACCATCGTGGGAAATATTGTGTCCGGAATGATCGCCGGGAGAAAAGCAGGGCTGTCCCATAAAGCTTCTACGAATATCGGGCTTACGGTTATGGCGCGCGGGGAATTTACCATTATTGTGGCTAACTTAGGTATAGCTGCAGGGCTAATGCCGTTGCTAAAGCCTTTCTCCGCTCTTTACGTCTTAGTATTGGCTATTGCTGGACCTCTGTTGGCAAAAGAGTCGAAGCATATTTATAGTGGCCTAAATAAAATATTCAAATGGAGCAAACCAAAGGAAAAGCTCAAAAATATGGGATAATCTGAACGGAGGATGTTGAAAATGAGTACTATTAGAGAATCCGATCTACCAGGTATCGGGAAAAAATTCCAAATAGAAGCGAGATCCGGAGATAAGATGGTTGTTGTCATTCATGATGATGGCAGGAGGGAGTTATATCATTTTGAAGATGACGATCCGGAAGAGAGCATCTCAATGGTATCCTTGGACGATGAAGAAGCGAGACAGGTCGCTGCAATTATTGGCGGAATGAATTATAGACCCAAAGCGCTGGAAACGATCGAAGTGTCCCTCGAGGAATTAGTGATAGAATGGTGCAAAATAGAGCCGCACTTCAAATCCGTTAATAAATCTATCGCTGAGTTGCAAGTTCGCCAAAGAACTGGAGCCACAGTTCTGGCCCTTGTGGAAAAGCATTCACAGAAAATCAATCCCGGTCCAGATGACAAACTGTCAGCGGAAATGACTCTTGTTATTGCTGGAGAAAGAAAGCAAATCAAATTACTCAAAGATCTCTTGATGAACGGGTAATCTGAAGGTATCAAGTACAAGTTCATAATGAGACATAAAAGCGCATCTGGTTATTCGATTATCGAATATTCCAGATGCTTTTTTTACATATCCTCATCCAAAGTCGAACAGAAGAGGGCAGGAAGGTGGAGCGGAAAAGCGTCAGTGGTCGCATTTGAATCTTGGGTTCAAACCGATAAAAAGTAGAATCAAAAGAACCGAAGTTCAAGAGCGATTGGAGCCCGCCTTTCTGCCCTTCCACGCACCCAACTGATATCCAACACCAAGGACCCGACCGGTGCACTTCCGGCCAGGCTTGTTTATTTACATTCTATAATAGGATTCCGTTTGCGAGTAATTTGCGTACGAGACGACGACATTGGCTGAAGGGTCGAGATTATGAACGATCGCCTTAAGCTTCTTTGTATTTTTTTCTGATAAGATAAAGAATATTTCGGACCCATCATGGCTTGCTACTTCAGATTTGGAGGCTAGAAATTGGATATCGCGGTCGAATGCCTGAACCAACAATTGAGATAATTCCTGCTGCCTGTCAGAGCTGACCCAGACCATTTTTCTGCTTTTATAATCCAGGGTGAATTGAATGGCTTTATAGGCAAGAAAGTACGCGATAATAGAATGAATCGCTTGATCCCATCCGAATAAAAACCCGCCGCAGCTAAGGATAATAATATTAATGATCATCAATAATTCACTGATCGATAATCTAATTTTTTTCTTCAGATAGAAGGCGACATCATTCACTCCGTCGGGATACCATCCGTAACGAACAACCAATCCGACTCCGCAACCAAAAATAACTCCACCGAACATTGACGCTAACAACGGCTCTTGAACAAGAGGCGGAAAGGGATGCATATATAAGGTCAAGACGGCGATAACCAAAAGAGTTAAAAGAGCCGAGAACGTCTTCATCACATTTCTTCTTTTGAATATAACAAATGGCAAATTAATAAATAATAGAAATAGGCCCATCTTCATCTCGGTCACATGAGACAGGATGATGGCAATTCCCTTTATTCCGCCAGGAATGATTTTATGAGGGGTAAGGAACATTTCAAGACCGATCGAAACCAAAGTTATTCCGAATAATATAGCAATAAATTGGAATATCCTGTGTTTATACTCGAACATAAGCTGTTAACCCCCCCAAAATACTCTTTTATACTCCTAATTGTAACATATGCATTATTCGACAGTCCTTACTCTTTATGATATGGTATCAACAAGGCATTTCGTTCCGTTGGAGCGAGGTGCTTTCGTATGTTTATACGGGTTTTTACATTAAATGTATTAGGGTGGTGATGTTATGGTGCTCTTTTTTCCCCCTGTGAAGGGGGCGGAATCCATGGTCGTTAAAGGCGATCGATTTCTGGAGCACAAATAAAATAGTTAGAAGGAGATTAGTTAAATGAATCCATGTTTTCAAGCGGAGCACCGAAATCCTATGAACCGTACTGGTTTGAAGCGACTGCGTCATGAGGGGCGCCTTCCGGGCATCATTTTTGGCGTGAATACGGACAATGCTATGATTCATATATCTAGGAAGGAATTTCAACAATGGACGAGAGGGGGCGGTACTGGTGTTCTGGAAATCAACCTTGGAGCAATCGGTACGATCCCAGTATTACTGGAAGGTGTGCAGCGAGACCCGGTGACAAGAGAATTCATTCATGCTGATTTTCTCCGAGTTAAGACAAATGAAGTAGTGCGCACGAAAATTACCATTCATTATATCGGTATTGCAAAAGGCACGAAGCAAGGCGGCATTGTGCAAACGCAGGGCTCTTTCATAGAGGTACAAGCACTGCCTGGCCAATTGCCAGCGTCGATAACGACTGATATTAGTGATCTTGATATCGGCGAATCTATTCAAGCAGGAGATATAGAGCTGCCAACTGGGGTAAGCCTGATTTCAACGGAAAACACTTTATTGGTTTCCGTAGTTAATCCAAGAGTGTAGAGGAAACGTTTCAACGGTCCATAAATGAAATATAACAAATAACCGTTACGGGAGATTCAGCTTCCCTAACGGTTATTTGTTTCTATACAGATGAACGGCGATAGACCGCGGGTGTCATCCCTAACATTCGTTTGAACATCCGATGAAAATGGGGTAAACTCTCAAACCCGCATCTTTCAGCAATGATACTAACGTTAGAGTCTGTTTCTAACAGCAGCTCCTTCGCTCTTACGATTCGTTTGGTAATTAAATATTCGGAGACATTCATCCCCACTCGTTGTTTGAACACGCGGCTGTAATGAGCAGGGGTCACAGATACGAGATGAGAGAGGTAGGCGAGCCCGATATCTTCATTCAGATGGGCTTCAATATATACAAGAGTATCATTCATCCACTTGGGGCCGATCGCCATGCCATCCGGGTGCTGTTGGTCGTTAACCCCGAATTCGCGAATGAGCAGCAGCAGCAGCTTTTGCAAATTCAGTACGATCGCGTGTCGATAGCCTACCGGTTTATGATTTAATTCTGTAAACATGCGATCAATATCAGACTCCACTGCTTGTTGTTGTTCGACGGATTGTTCGAATTTGTAGCTTTTCCTTTCTTTACATTGCTTGAAACCATTCAGATAGGAGAAGGTATCGCCAAGAGCAGCCTGTTGAACGAGAATAGGATTGAAGAAAATGGCCGTGGAAGTAACGGGATCTTCATGATCTGGAAATGCCCGATGGATGGTGTTGCCCGGAATGGCGAACAGATCGCCCTGTCTCATCTCATAGAACGTTTGATCGATGAAAAAGGTACCTTTTCCGCGGTATACATAAACAAGCTCGTACCAATCATGCACGTGATCGGGAAGCTCACTTTGGAAATTTTTCGTATCTTTATAGACAAGTGAGAATGGAAACGCGCTGGACTCGAATCGTTTGCGGAATGGATTCATGGGATGACTCCTTCTTTTAAGCTAAGACAATAGATTCAAGATATCAAAAAACAGTACAAATATGCAAGAATACGTTATTTTAACTTTTGATTTTGCTGATAAAATAGAAGTATGAATGGTTAAGAGGAAGTGAACTCGAATGAGAATAGACGCACATCAACATTATTGGAAGCTGGACCGCGGAGACTATGGTTGGATTACGCCGGACATGCCTGTCCTGAATCGGGATTATTTGCCTGAAGATCTGCTTCCGCACTTGCAGGAACATGGATTGGACGCGACGATTGTAGTTCAGGCTGCTGCTACGTTGGAAGAAACCGATTACTTGTTATCGCTCGCCGACTCAACGGATCAGATAGCGGGAGTGGTAGGATGGCTGGATTTGAACGATCCGGCGTATAGACAGCAGTATGAGCGATTCGCGCACCATCCGAAATATGTAGGTTTTCGAGTGATGATCCAGGCTATGCCGGATGCAAATGTCATCTTGGAGCCGCACTTTGTAGAAGCTTTAAAATATTTTGCCGAACAAGACGTTCCCGTAGACTTATTGGTGCTGTCGCCTCAACTGGATGCACTAATCCGGCTGCTCGAGCAGGTTCCGAATCTGAGAGGTGTGATTGACCATATAGCTAAGCCGCGAATCGCGGATGGCCTATTGGAGCCTTGGAGAACACAGATATCTACGCTTGCTGCATCCCATCCGAGACTTTATTGCAAGTTGTCAGGTATGGTGACGGAAGCCGACCACGAAGGTTGGAAGCCGGGTGATTGCTCTATTTATATTGAGCATGTTCTCAAAGCATTTGGCTGGGACCGTGTCATGTACGGAAGTGATTGGCCTGTATGTCTGTTGGCTGCAAGTTATGATCAGGTAGTAGAACTGCTTCTAGATCAATCAGGTCTGAAGGATCGAGTTGGGGATGAAGAAAAGCGTGCCAAACTATTCGGCGGGAATGCGAAGGAGTTTTATAAACTATGAAACGATTGAATCGTGAACAGTTGACTGAGGCGGATCGACGCAGGTATGACGCTGTTGTTGAAAGTCCTGTAACGGTGCTTCAAATTGGCGAAGGAAATTTCTTACGCGGATTTGTCGACTGGATGATTCAGGTGTGCCGCAATAAGGGATTGTATCAAGGGAGCATAGCGGTCACACAGCCTCGTCCCTCTGGCAGACCTAAGATTGAGGCGCTAGCCGAGCAAGATGGGTTGTATACGTTGGTAACAAGAGGGATTACCCAAGGGGAACAAGTAGCAAATCAAGAGATCATATCGGTATTCTCGCGAGTATTCGATCCCTATTCTAATTGGTCTTCTTTTCTCGATTTGGCTGCTAATCCGGATTTGCAGGTGGTTGTATCCAATACGACAGAAGCGGGTCTCGTTTATAGGCAAGAGTCTTTGTTGGAAGGACAGCCTGTAGAGTCGTTTCCCGGGAAGTTAACGGTGTTTTTATATAAGAGATTTGAAGCGTTTGGAGGGTCTGCGGAGAGCGGGCTGCTGCTGCTGCCTTGTGAGCTGCTTGAACGCAACGGCGATGAGCTGAAAGCTTGTGTACTGCGATATATCGAGGATTGGAGCCTACCTGCCGGGTTCAGAGCTTGGGTGATTGGACACAACCGATTCCTGAATTCGCTTGTGGACCGCATTGTAACAGGATATCCGACAGAGCATGCGGAGCAGTGGTTCAGCGAGTGGGGGTATTCCGATGCGATGCTCAATACAGCGGAGCCTTATCATTTCTGGGCAATTGAAGGAGAGGAGGAGCTGGGTCAGATCCTGCCTTTTCAACAAGCCGGATTGAATGTCGTATGGACTGCTGACTTGAAGCCTTATCAGCTGCGGAAAGTAAGAATTCTGAATGGAGCGCACACTCTTATGACTCCGCTTGGACTGCTTAACGGTTTTGAGCAGGTTCGGGAAGTAATGGAGCATCCTGAATTCGGAGCGTTCGTACGTTCAGCCGTGCAGGAAGATATGATTCCTGCGCTGCCTTTTTCAGCCGAAGAGATGCGTGTGTATGCGTCTACAGTGTTCGAGCGGTTCATGAACCCGCATATTCGGCATAGATTGAGCGACATCGCAATGAATAGTATAAGTAAGTTTAAGGTAAGATTGCTTCCTGCTATTCTATATTCGGTTGAGCAAGGAAAGCCCATTCCAGAAAAGCTGGCTCGTTCCTTAGCGGCTCTGCTGCGCTATTACCAAGTGGAGCGCAGTGAAAACGGCGGCGGGTATACAGGGAAGTCGCTGGACGGTGTGGAGTATACGGTCCGTGATGACGAGATGCTGTTGGGTTTGCTGGCCGGTGTATGGGCATCAGTCGGTGAAATGTGTGATTCGAAGGAAGACGAAATTGTGCAGGCAGTGGGACAATTGCTTAGCTTATCCGAAGTATGGGGGCATAATCTTGCAGCGGTCGAAGGATTGGTCGAAGCTGTAAGCAGGCAATGGACACGGCTAAGATGGGGGGAAATGCAATGAACAGTTGGGTACGATTAAATAACAAGGATCACGTCATCATAGCGCTGCAGAATTTTGTCAAAGGTGAAACGATATCAGTTGAGGGAACGGAACTGGTGCTGCTTGAGGACGTGCCGAAAGGCCACAAAATTGCAACTAAACCAGTTAGAGCAGGGGAAGATGTGTTGAAATTCGGTTACTCTATAGGCAAAGCCAAGGAACCGCTGCTGCCTGGAAGTTGGGTGCACACACAGAACCTGGGGACGGGATTGAAAGGATTTCTGGATTATGCGTATGAGCCCGCTGTTGCAGATGTATCTGAATCAGGATCGATCGAGGCATCGAAAGCTTCTGGGGGTAATCAGGAGCAGCGTACATTTCAGGGCTATGTAAGGGGAAATGGAGATGTTGGAATTCGCAACGAGATCTGGATCATCAATACAGTCGGCTGCATCAACAAGACCTGTGAAATCCTTGCGCAGCGAGCCAATTCGCTCTATAAGGGTAGAGTGGGCGGCGTGTTCCATTTCTCCCATCCCTTCGGCTGCTCACAGCTTGGAGATGATCTGAAGCATACCCAACAGCTGCTGGCCTCACTGGTGAATCATCCGAATGCAGGAGGCGTACTCGTGGTGGGTCTCGGCTGCGAGAACAACCAGATCGATTCGTTCAAGCATGCGATCGGTGAGTATGATAGGAATCGAGTTAAGTTCATGAAATCCCAGGAAGTTGAGGATGAGCTGGAGACAGGATTAGAGCTTATCGATGAGCTCGTTGGATACGCAGAGCAGTTCAAACGGCAGCCTGTGCCGGTATCCAAGCTGAAGCTTGGCTTGAAATGCGGGGGCTCGGATGGATTGTCTGGAATAACCGCTAATCCGCTTGTCGGAAGTATATCTGACCGATTGATTGCATCTGGAGGGACAACCATTTTGACTGAAGTTCCCGAGATGTTCGGTGCTGAGACCATTCTGATGAACCGTGCAGAGAATGAAGAGGTCTTCGGTGATATCGTGAAGCTGATTAATGAATTTAAACAGTATTTTATTCGTCATAATCAGGAGATCTATGAGAATCCTTCGCCGGGAAACAAAGATGGCGGTATAAGTACACTGGAGGAGAAATCGCTAGGCTGTACGCAAAAGGGAGGTCATGCCATCGTTACCGACGTTGTTCCTTATGGACGCAGAGTGACTCGCACAGGGTTGAATTTACTGGAAGCACCTGGGAACGACCTTGTATCTGTGACTGCCTTATCTGCTGCTGGTGCGCATATTGTGTTGTTCACAACCGGTCGCGGAACTCCATTCGGAGGGCCGGTTCCTACAGTGAAACTTTCGACGAACAGTGAATTGGCTGCACGCAAGAAGAACTGGATTGATTACAATGCCGGTCAATTGTTGGAAGACAAGACTATGGAAGATTTGACCGATGAATTATGGGATCAAATTGTCAGCTTGGCGTCAGGTGAGCAGCAGACGATGAATGAACAGAATGGGTTCCGTGAGATCGCGATTTTCAAGGACGGAGTTATCTTGTAGCTATTAGGCAATGATGGAGTTGGCGGTTGAATGAAACTAGTATAAGGAGGCTGTTTCACATGAAGGGTATAGTGTGCGAACAAGTGGAGAAATTCCAGTACGTCGACCTGCCGGAGCCTGTCCGGATGCCAGGGGAAGCTATTGTAAGCATCCGCCGGATCGGCATATGTGGGACAGACCTGCATGCGTACAAAGGCAATCAACCCTTCTTCCATTATCCGAGAGTGCTCGGACATGAGCTCGCTGGGGTCGTTGAAGAGGTGGAGGATGATGAGTCGATGCTCCGAGCAGGAGATCAAGTAAGCATCATTCCCTATCTGCACTGCGGAAGCTGCATTGCCTGCCGGAATGGGAAGACGAATTGCTGCGTCACCATGAAGGTGTTCGGCGTGCATGTGGATGGCGGGATGCGGGAACGGATCTCGGTTCCCGTTAGCCATCTGGTCAAGACCGAGGGATTGACGCTGGACGAGTCTGCGATGCTGGAGCCTTTCAGCATCGGGGCTCACGCCGTGCGCAGGGCTGACCTGCGCGGAGGCGAGGTTGTTCTTGTGATCGGCGCAGGGCCGATCGGGCTTGGTGTGATGGCCTTCGCCAAGCATCGCGGGGCGAAGGTGATTGCGATGGACGTGAAGGATGAACGTCTGGTGTTTTGCCGCGAATGGGCGAGAGTCGACCATACGGTGAACGCTTTGCAGCAGCCAAAGGAACAGCTGGCTGCTCTGACCGGAGGCGATATGCCGACGGTGGTGTTCGATGCGACAGGCAGCGCGAGGTCGATGTCCGAATCGTTCGGACTCGTGGCGCATGGCGGCAGGCTTGTATTCGTCGGCCTGGTGAAGGCCGATATCGCCTTTAACGATCCCGAGTTTCACAAGCACGAGCTAACATTAATGAGCAGCCGGAACGCTACCCGTGAAGACTTTGAGCAAGTTAAGTTAGCGATAATGAGCGGCGGGCTGGACGTGGGACGTTATATCACCCATCGCGTTTCTTTCGAGCAAATGGTCGAGCAGTTCACTAGCTGGCTGGAGCCAGAAAGTAATGTGATTAAAGCTGTTGTCTATTTATAGCTGCCCTTTGGATAGTAAGTAAAGACCATTGCGCAGGAGTCAACCCAAAACGTCCCTGAATCATCGGATGATGATAGAGGGACGTTTTTCGTCGTTTTATCTATAAGTTTCGTAACTCCTGCAGGTTTAAAGCCGCGATTGCCAGACTACCAGATATTTTGCATACAGGTACAGTATACGCTCTCAACAAAGACAGGTATAATAGAGAGACTCTACTTGAAAGGATGCCAAAGGGATGATGAGAACGCGCTTGCTGCGATTCATACGCATGTCTGGAGTTTCTTTCAAGCGAAAGCTTATGTTGTACTCCTTGTTCTTGAGTATTATTCCGGTTATAACCGTCGGGTTATTCTCTTCTTATATGGCCTCTAGAAGTATTCAAGCTGAGGTCGATAAGAATCACCGGTATATGCTGAATCAGATGCAGGTGCAGCTGAATCAATTTACGAACAGTCTGAGCATGAACTCCATCTATATTGCTACCAATCTATCTGTCGAGAAGTCTGTGAATGGTGGGCCTGGCATAGAGAATTTAAGTGAATCGTTAGAAATGAATGAGACGATCCGACGAATACGGAGCACCTCACCTGTTAAATATCATGTGTCTATTTTATACAAACGATACAATAATTTTATTTACTCGAATGAATACGATCCGAACTCGATTTCACAAGTAGCACTTTATAATATTCTCGAAAAAATGAAGCCGGCTACTAATCAGTCCTTCTACGTACCAGCCAATACGTTTGATGACCAGCCGAATATGCTGCTTTTCCGACCGATCCCTATCTCATCGAATTATACCGAAGGGGTGCTGGTGCTTCAGGTAGCGCCGGAGAATATCCTGCAGTTTGTGGGATCGGTGGAACATGGTCAAGGGACTCGAGTGTTAGTAGCCGATCAGAATGGCAGAGTTATGATCAGCTCCCAACTGGATGAAATGGGGGAGAAGCTCGTTGATCTTGTGCCCTTGTCTTTACTACTAACGGACAGGCAGGACCGCCCGCAAACGATGGATATTGACGGTGTTTCTTACAAGCTTCATACGACCAAGTCTCCGGTGAATGATTGGAGATATGTGGCGATGACCCCGATGTCCGAGCTTACCTCACAATCAAAAAGTATCAAGCTCACCACATGGGTCGTTGCCGGCGTGCTCTCCTTGCTATGGATCTTAATTGCCTTGATCGGCTCCGAGCGGATGTATTTCCCGATTCAACGGTTGTCTGACAAAGTAATTCCTCTGGCCAAAGGAGGAAAAGACAAGCAGCGAGTGGACGGCCTGGATGCATTGGATGCCTATATGGTGCAGCTTGTTGATACGAACCGAAAGCTGCATGATCGTTTGACGGAGCAATTCCCTTATTTGAAGCAGGGCGTATTCCAGCAACTGTTGCGGGGAGAAATGTCTCAGTCGGAGTTCATCCAGGCAGCAGATAAAGTCAACATGCGATTGCAGGGCTCTCTTGTGTTTGTCTGTGTTGCCGAGGCAGATGATATCCCGGCTTTCCATCGCACTTACAGGGAGAATGAACGCGCTCTCATCCATTACGCCTTGTTCAAGATGATGGAAGAGACGTTCCATACGTTCCCGGAATGCACAGGCTTCACGTCCAAGACCGGACAAGTGGTACTGCTCATTGGCGCAGATGATGCAAATGAGCAGACATGGGAGATGCTGCGCCAGTGCTCGGACGCGATGCGCAGCAACGCGCGGCAATACTTCCGCTTCCCTGTCAGCGTTGCAATCAGCAATCCTCAGCCAGGGTATACTACAATCGGAAGAGGCTATGAGGAAGCAGTTGCCTTACTGAGCCATCGTCTCGTAATGGGCGAAGATCTTACCCTGTCAGCGGATCGAGCAGATGAGAAGTTACTCAAATCCAGTCAACAAATGGTGGAGCTGCAAAAGCAAATTGTGTTCCACGTCGTGCATGGGAATATGGAAGAATCAGAATTGTTATTGGACCAATTAGTAGCCGAGCTGCCTAAGGCGCAAATGAAGCCTGAGACGGTGAGGGGGCTTTTCTCTTATATGCTCGGTGAGCTCGATTACACGTTACAGCAGGCGGGCATTGATATTCAACAGGTGACGGGAGAAGATCTGCACGAACGATTGAATCGATTGCGCTCCCTTCCTGAGCTTGGACGTTGGCTAGTGGAGGAGCTGTTCCCGGCTGTAAAAGCCCATCTGCAGTCCGAAGCTTTGTCCAAGCAAGCCCGGATCGTCCGCCAAGTGATACAGTTCATTCAGGAACGCATGCAAGACGAGCTTTCCTTGCAAATGACAGCTGATCATTTCAATTTATCCGTTTCGTACCTGAGCAAAATTTTCAAAGAAGAATCAGGTCAAACTTTCAGTGAATATGTGTTGGAGCTGAAGATGGAGAAAGCGAAGCAATGGTTGGAGCATACCGGGATGGCAATCAAGGACATTGCCGAGAAACTGGGATACTCCAGTGTGCAGAATTTTAACCGAACGTTCAAACAGTGGTCCAACATTCCACCCGGAGAATACCGCAAATGGAAACGGGATGGAGCATAATCGTTATTTCTCAATCAAGCCGCGCTTAATCGCGCGGTTATTTTGTTCTTCATTTGCTAAAAGCTTTATCATTATTTGTGATTCGCAATCTGATCAAATGATTATTGAACGCAAGGGATAAAGTGAAGCATGATTAAAAGAGAAGAGTACAACATATTAGGAGAGGGTTGAGGTCTGCAATGAATCATCATTCCATATCGCAACAAGTGCCGCCTGTTATACGAAGCTTACTGCTTGATCGTGTTCAAGAAAGCGACATCACGAAACGGCTGGGGAACATTTTACAACGCTGGATTCGTTATGCAGACGAGACGTTTGAGAGCTGGCCGGAGCGTGAGAATAGCGGACACTTCTTTGGAGGCTCTTATTGGTATGAGCTCGAAACGGCATACACCGCTATGGTCTACGCGGTTATTGGCAAGATTGGACATTACGATGAACAGATAACGGGCCTGTCGCGTCAATCCTTAATTACAAAAGCGACTCAGGCGCTCCGCTACTTGTGCTTCACCCACGATACCGGCCCGGAGGAATGCGTACGGACAGAAGGCCGTAATCCCTATTGCAGCGGTCAGAAATGGGGAGGCAAGAATGACGATTTCTTCAGAGCAAGCCAGACTGGAACTTCCATCAATGCTATTGGATACACCGCATGGTTATTATGGGATGATCTGGATCAAGAAACGCAGAGCATGATCGAGCTTGTGCTGGTATATTACGCAGACAGATGGTCTGATGAATGGCCTCGCAACGGAGTGTATTTCAATACGCAATGTGAAGAGAACGCTTGGACGGCTGCCGGGATCGGTGCTGCTGCCGCTTTATTCCCGGAGCATCCCCGGAATGCGAAATGGAAGGAAGCCGCTAATCGTTGGGCAATCAACTCCGTGAGCACGGTACTGGACGCCACCGTACGAAGACCGGCCGTTTCCACGGTAACCTTTCATCCAGATTTCACTTCGGAGAACCATGCATTCGTTCATCCATCCTATATGCTGGCGGGAATATCGCTAAGAGGATATTACGCAGCTACCTTCATCATGGCTGGGGAAGAGATTCCAGAGGAGCTCATCCTGAACAATACAACCATGTATGATCGCACAATCAAAAGATGGAGCATGTTAGATGGTTACCCCGTGCCGGTACAGGGGCAGGACTGGTGGTATAATCGGCAGCACGAGGCACTAATGGGGCACGCCTTCATGAATGTGGTACACCAGGATGGAGATGCAGCTCTGCTGGAGTTAAGAGCACTCGAGTACATTGAGCGCATACAAGCCAGCAATTCCCGCGGCTGTATGCTTGAGGAGAATGGAGAAGAATGTATTGTTGTGGCAAGCAGCTTCCAGACAGCGGTCGATATGGAGTTTGCATCTGCACATAGCGTGGTTACTGCCTATATCCTTCATTTATTTGGGGGAAACGGAGCAGTTCCGACTGATCCAGCGGTGTTTCAAGCAAAAGTTAACGGAGTTCAACATTATCCCTACGGGTCGATTGTAACCCATCGCACGAATGACACTTTCTCCTCCTTCAGCTGGCGCAGTCATGTGATGGCCTTGACGCTTCCCGGTCATTCCATGTGGAGTATCACGCCCTTGTATACGAGTTATACAGGAGATGTAATCTTCGAGGGGGAATCTCCAAGTGCTGCTAATAATGAATCGGTGACGTTAGCGACTGCAAAAGAAAACGTGCATCTCTGTGAAGATGGCTTCGGCGTAACGGCTCTGATCCAGCGCGGTTCTAGCAAACAGTTGAATCAACATATAGGATTCGTCTCTCTCCCTAACGGATGCAGCGTGTATGCTGAGCAGGTTGAGATTGTAGAGTCTTGCATAATTTCCAGGTTATCTACTGGGGTGATAGGCATTCGTAATGAGCGATACTCTGCTCTGCCTGAATTGGCCTCAGGATCCAAATCGATTCAGACAGCAAATGAAACTCAGCGTTTTCAAGGCTTTTACGGTAAAGAACCGAATGCAACGCATCTATTCGAACCATCTCCATACGTCAATGTAAACGACGAGATCGGTTATGTTTTGTTTGGTTCACAAGGGATTACTTATTTGAACCAGCACGAGTATCCGAAATGGAAGGGCGTTGAAGATGTGCTCACCTTGAATGAGCGCTCTAATAGCGAGTTTGCCACGGGTGATCGGCTTCCACCTTTTGTTGTGCTGACAGTGCCTAACTCAACTGCCGATCAAACCGCTGAAGCTGCTGCTACGGCTGCTCTCTTATCGGTTAACTTAGAGAAGTGTGTTGCTCTAGAGGTTGCAGGCTACATCGTTATCATTTACAATGGCGATCACTCGGCTCCTTTCTCTGCGAGCAAATATTATTTGCCCGACGTAGCGATTCAATTATTCGAAGGCAGACAGCATCTTACGAATACTACACTCGTCCGATTCGGGACCGTCTCTCCTGGTGAGGCCATTTATAAAAGAAGCCCATACAGTCTCGACCTCAAGCTGAACTCGGTGTCTGTCTTGTCGAAGAAAGGTAATTCTCTTGAAGTCATTGTGGCGGATAATCGAGTTATTGCAGTTAACGATTGCGATGATACGATAGAGTTCTCCATTACGGATAAGGAGACAGGAAATACGGCAGAAGTCAAGCTGGGAGCGGGTTTGGCTCAAACTTATAAGTTGTAGTCATCATTATCTTTTCTTAACAATTTCTTTATCATTATATGTTCTGGTGCAATCAATCAAATGACAATTGTATGCAAAAGTAAGCGGTATCACAATAGAAGACGGGGGATATACCCGACAAACAATAAAGAGGAGAGTGTGTCGATGAAAAGGAAGTACAGAACGATTACCTCTGCATTAGCCATTACTTTACTTGCGTCCAGTGTTCTTGCAGCTTGTGGAGGTAAAGAAGAAACGGGAGCAACGGATACTGCGAATCAAGGGCCGAAAAATGTTAGTATTCTCCTTTCTCATGCCAATGCCAAGTACGCGATGCAAGTGAAGAGCGATGATAAGTATGTGGCCGAGTTATCCAAGCAATCCGGTACCAATGTAAAGTTCGAATTTCTAGGACATGGAAACGATTTCACCCAACAATTGACCGTTCGATTCGCATCTGCAGATTTGCCGGACATGGTGAGGACAGATAGCATTAATTCCACGATGCATCCGGGAGCAGTCGATCAAGGTGTTTTTGAAGATCTGACTCCATTAATTGAGAAATATGGTCCGAACCTGAAGAAGAAAATTCCTGCAGAAGCATGGAACAGTCCGAAGGTAAGCAAAGACGGCAAAATATTCGGAATTCCAACTCTAGCTGCTCTTCCTGCATCAAGGGTAGTGTACATCCGTCAAGATTGGCTAGACAAGCTGAAGATGCAGCAGCCTAAAACACTTGATGATTATTTGAAATTTTTCGAAGCGGTCAAGAAAGAAGATATGAACGGAAATGGTGATCCGAATGATGAATACGGCTTCTATGTCCGTGAGAACCTGATCTATTCGAACTTGTTCTTCAGTGAATTCGGAGCTGAACCGAACACTTGGTACATGAAGAACGGTAAGCTTGAGCCTGGAATGATTCAACCAGAGATGAAGGATGCTCTGAAGTTCTGGAAGGACCTGTATGACAAGGGTTATGTGAATCCCAACTTATTTACCAATAAAGCGGCAGACTGGGAAGCCGGAATTAAGCAAGGAAAAGGAGGTATTTGGACCCACGACGTAACGAATTATAATACGAACTGGGGAATACCTGAATTTTATGTAAACGAGAAAAATGCTAAAGTTTCCATGATTGACTCAGCTCAAGGCGGGAAAGGCAACGGGATTTGGCCTCAAGGAGATCAAATTTCCTTCATCTGGGTTATGCCTGCTAAGAATAAAAACGCGATTGAAGCTATCAAATTCTTGAACTGGGCTTGGTCAGATGAAGCAGATGATTTCTTCGCAATGGGCATTAAGGACAACAATTATACGATTGAGAACGGTAAACCTAAGTGGGATATGCAAGCTCCAGCTAATAAAGAAAATGATGCTTCCATCTTTTATCAACTATCGATCAACCCGCGTGGAGATGGTCGTATGATGCCAAGAGTGCTGGATGTAGCTCCTAACTCCGACATTCTAAAGGCTGGTGTTAAGACTGCGGACAAAAATGTTATTAAGAACGATGCCCTTCATATGCCGACACTTGAATCTTTGAAGACACGTCCTGAGCTTGTTCCAGGCACCAATGCAGGTACATTGTTCCTGGATATGTTCGCAAAGGTAATTACAGGTAAAGAAGAAATAAATGCTTCCTTCGACAAATTCGTAACCGAATGGAAGCGCCGCGGCGGTGAAGAAGTAATCAAAGAAGCTACTACATGGTACAACACGTTCCACAAGAAATAAGATTGATTGACTGATCGCGATCGTTTACGGCCTTTGCCTGGCTGGACTTATTAGGATCAGGCGGAGGCTGTAACGGTTCGGATCATAACTACATTGGGGGGATCAATCATGCTGGAAAAGATTAAATCAAATGATGTACTACTATTGTGGTTGATAGCACTTCCCGGGGTCCTGCATTTCCTATTATTCCGATATGTTCCGATGCTAGGGAATGTAATTGCTTTTCAAGACTTCAACATTTTCTCCGGGTTTACGGGCAGTCCTTGGGTTGGATTCAAGCATTTCGCCAATATGTTTACTTACGCAGAGTTTTATAATATTTTGTCCAACACTTTACTGCTTAGCTTGTACTCTCTTATATTCGGGTTTCCTGCGCCGCTCATTCTGGCGTTGCTGTTGAACGAAATAGGCCGTGATTGGTTCAAACGTTGGGTACAGACTTTACTATACTTACCTCACTTCTTGTCTTGGGTCATTGTGGGAAGTATTTTTATTAATATATTAGGTACAGATGGATTTCTTAATATGGTTCTAGGCTGGTTCAGTTCCTCAAAAACTGACTATCTTACCGAGCCTTCATTCTTCCGGAGTATGATCACCAGTATGGGGATCTGGAAAGAAATGGGTTGGGGGATGATCATTTACTTGGCAGCCTTATCCGGTATTAACCCTAGTCTATATGAGGCGGCTATGGTTGACGGAGCAGGCAGGTTCCGACAAATGTGGTACATTACATTGCCTTCTCTTATGCCTGCGATTGTAGTGCTGTTCCTGCTGCGCGTTGGTCATGTTCTAGATAGTAACGTAGAGCAAGTGCTGATCATGCTGAACCCGCTCGTTCGCGATGTTGGGGAAGTCATCGATACGTATGTATATCGTGTAGGCTTGCTGAGTTCACAATTCAGCTTAACAACCGCAATTGGAATGTTCAAATCTCTAGTCGGTTTGATTCTGGTAGTAGGACTTAATTCCTTGAGCCGCAAAACGACTGGGGAAAGCATTTACTAATCGATTCCTATCATCAAGAGGGGGGAGCCAAATGATAAAAACAAGAAAACTGCAGTTATTTCCCATCATAAATGGAATATTCTTCATCGTGTTATGTTTAACTATGATTGCCCCTATCGTCCATTTGCTAGCCGTCTCGCTCAGTTCACCGAAATATGCAGGCGCCAAGTTGGTTACTTTCTGGCCCAAAGGCTTCAATCTGGATGTATATGAGACAATCCTCGGTATGGGTAATATATGGAATGCGATGGGTGTGAGCGTCACAATTACAGTGGTGGGTACACTGGTTGCGCTCGCATTCACTTCAACCATTTCCTATTCGTTATCACGTCCCAGGATGAAAGGCCGCAAATGGGTGCTGCGCGGGATCATCTTGACATTCATCTTCTCCGCTCCCTTGATCCCGAACTATCTCTTGATTCGTGCTCTTAATATGGACAATACCCTCTGGGTGCTTATCATCCCTGGGGCGCTCGCGGCTTTTAATGTCATAATAATGAAAACCTTTTTTCAAGGGATCTCGGCAGAAATGTTCGAGGCGGCCAAAATTGACGGCTGCTCCGAGTTAGGGATTTTCGCGCGCATTGCGATTCCTCTCTCAGCTCCGGTTATTGCAACGATTGCGTTGTTTCACTCTGTAGGGCAATGGAATTCTTATTTCACCGCACTTATTTATATACGGGATAAAGATCTTTTGCCTTTACAAGTGCTGCTTCGCAATCTTATTATGGAAGACCAGGCCAACCAGATGGCAGCAACAACAGAATTATCCATGGTTCTTACGCCCGAAATGTTGAAGGCAGGTATTACACTTTTCGCAACCTTACCAATTCTGATCGTTTATCCGTTTCTGCAAAAATATTTCGTTAAAGGCGCTATGGTAGGATCGTTGAAGGAATAGAGAAAGGTTGGAAATGGGTAAAAATAGGATACACACCGCTATTGGGCGTTCCATCCGCATTCGCAGCGGACAAGCAGCTTGTGGAGGCGGAGATGGCCGCCATCGCCGCCAAGCTCTCCGAAGAGCGTGGAGGAAGTGTGGTAACATTATGCGATACAGCGGTTGATTACGCTGGATATGACGGACCCGTGTTTGCGCGATCGTATAAAGGGTTGAAGTATCCTTCGGCTAGTCAATAAATAGGGATCTGCGTCAGGCATGACGGAGTAATCCAGGCTACTTAACCAAACCGTTAAAGGCGGAACCTTAGGTTCCGCCTTTAACGGTTTGGTTTGCTGCTCATCCTGGCCGCCATTATGGTTCACATAACAATAGGTCCTATCATCGGTGCGATAACGGAGTTCGTTCCGCAGGAAGAAACAAGCATAAGAATCACTTACTGAAACTGTTTGCGGTAATGCAGCGGGGAAATGCCCGTACATTCTTTGAACACGCGGCCGAAGTGAGTAGGACTATCGAATCCAGTACGTTCGGCGATTCCAGCCATATTATATTCCCGGCTTTCCAACAGCTTTTGCGCCTCAAGAATCCGCGTGCTCCGTATATATTCCACAAGTGTGAAACCGGTCACTTCCTTGAATATTCGGCTCAGGTGAAACTTGCTAATAAAGAACATTTGCGCAATGTGGTCCAATGTTAACTTCTGCATGTAGAAACTATGTATATATTTCGTAATTTCCTCGATCTTCTGATCCCTCGGCTCCATTCTTCTCATATCTGCTTCTTCGTTCTGATCGCACTTGCGTCCTAGAATAATGAAAAGCTCACAGAGCAGCATGCGGACGTATATTTTGTATTTAGGGCCTTTTGACTCGGTTTCTTTGACGATTTTATTGAATAGCTGCTCGATTTTGCTTTGCTCAACAGCGGTGAACCGAATGATTTTCTTTTTGAAAACAGACAGCAATTCGATCCTGCCGGTTTCGTCCAGCATCGGTTCCAGAAAATCTTCCCTGAAGGAGAGGATGAAACCGATCCGCTGCAGCCTCTTGCGGTCCACGGCACGGTGCAGATCGTGCCGGTCAATGAGAACAAGATCACCTTGCATCACATGATAGTTCGTGCCTGTTATGAAAAAAGTGCGCTCCCCGGAAACAAGATAGTACATTTCATAAGCGTCATGATGGTGGTAAGGGATTTGTTTGGGACCGTATTTTTTGACTTTTTCAACGTAAAAATGATCGAATTTCCAGACAAAATCCATATTCTGGGCCATGAAGCCACCCCCAATTGTATTACTACTATTGTAACAAAATTAGCCGAAGAAGGACGAAAAAAAGCACGAATAAATCGAGCAATATTTGTTGATTTTGAAGATAGATGAGCAATAATTGCAGGATTCGGAGCAACGATCTACTGTATTATGAAGTTGATTCGAAGGAAGACATCACATCCATTAATAGAAGGAAAGGGAGGTTAAGCCGCAGATGAGAAGAAAACTGGCCGTGTTGTTGTTATGTAATGCGATTGCTTTGACAACCGTATTGGCGGGGTGCAGCAAGGAGAAACCAGAGGCAGCATCCGATGTTAAAGGGGAAGCATTAGCAAGCAAGCTGCCAATCAAAGACGGTTCCGTCACATTGAGGTATGCTTCAAACGACAACTTGTATGAACCTGCAAGCTATACGCAGAATCTTCCGGTATGGCAGGAGATTGAGAAGAAGACAGGAGTGAAGATCAAATGGGAAGTGGCGGTTGCAGACCAATATAAAACAACGATGCAGGTGAAACTGGCTGCGGCTACAGATTTGCCCGATATTTTCTATTTGCCTGACAGCGACCCTGTCAAGCTGGCCAGTAGCGGGATTCTGAAGCCGTTGGACGATCTTATTACGAAGCATGCCCCTAATATTAACAAGTTTCTGAAGGAAAACCCGGATTTGCATAATTTGATGAAGGCATCTGACGGCAAAATGTATGCGCTTCCAAATATCGTAAAAGGATACGCCCAGACGGACCCGTACGGCCTGTTCATTCGCAAAGACTGGCTGGATAAGTACAACCTGGTGGAGCCTAAGACGCTGGACGACTGGCATGCGGCGCTGAAGACGTTCCAGGAGAAGGATGCCAACGGAAACGGGATTAAGGATGAAGTGTTCTTGCCGAATTTCGCATTGAGAGGTCTGTATCAATTCGGAAGCGCGCTCGGATTGCACTTGTTCTTCAGCGCAGGCTTTTTCCCGGACGACAAGGGCAAAGTGCAGTATGAATTCCTGGACAACCGAATGAAAGATTTGATCACCTGGCTGAACAAGCTGTATTCGGAGGGGCTGATCAACAAAACGTTCATGACCGATTCGAGAGCCGATATTCTGGCTAAAGTGACGAAGAACGTAGCCGGTGCCTCCATACGTTCCTTAAATAACGTAAACCGATATAACGCCTTGCAGAAAGAAGCGGGCTTGACCACGGTGAACTGGACGATGACGCTCCCGCCTCAAGGATCGGGATACAAAGGCCATTACGAGCGGTACGGTCCGTTCGACGGCTGGCACGGTATCTCCAAAGACACCAAGCACCCCGAAGTCGCTATGGAATGGCTCGATTACATCTACGCCAGCGAAGAAGGAAACCGCATCCTCTCCTTCGGTGTAGAAGGAAAGAGCTACAATATGGTGAACGGCGAGCCTGTTCTCACCGATTGGGCGATGAAGAACCCGGACGGCTTGAGTCTGGACATTGCGCTTCGAAGCCTGGGAGCGATGCCGACTACCTTGTGGCTGACGAATGACAAAGGTTTTACATCCAAACTGCCACAAGCGCAAATCAAGGTGTCTCCTGTTGCCGATCTGGCCAAGAAAGTTGAGCCGTTTCTAACAGACGCGAATCCGTTCGCAATGCCTTCCATGAGTGAAGTAGAGCAGATTTCTTCGCTGATGACAGACATCAACACCTATGTGGACGAGACGATGGCCAAATATATAACCGGCCAAGAGCCTATCAACTGGGATAAGTTCAAGGCCACGCTGAAAACGATGGGGATCGATCAAGTGCTGAGCGTGAAGCAGAAGCAGTACGATCGGTTTAAAAGCGGAAAATAAGTGAAGCAAGAACGGCATACCCCGCCAAGTATGCCGTTCCTCTTCCAATTGGGTGAAGGAGTGAATGACCATTACCGAAACGCTCGTCAAAAAAATCAAGAGGGACAAATACTTACTTCTCATTATTTTGCCCGCGGTGTTGTATTTTTTGATTTTTCATTACGTGCCGATGTATGGCGTCGTGATCGCCTTCAAGAAATTTCAGCCTTTGAAGGGAATTTGGGGGAGCCCTTGGGTAGGCTTGCAATATTTTGAGCAGTTTTTTAATTCCATTTACTTCTGGAGACTTCTCCGGAATACGCTTCTGCTTAGTTTGTATTCACTGCTGTGGGGATTCCCGATTCCGATTATATTCGCTCTGCTGCTGAACGAATTGAAAGAGAAGATGTTCAAGAAATTCGTGCAGACAATCAGCTATTTGCCGCATTTTATTTCGGTTGTAGTTATGGCGGGAATGATCGTCAACTTTACAGCGGAGCACGGCATCGTGAATGTGCTGCTGACCCGCTTCGGAATGGAGCCTATTATTTTTCTTAATGAGCCAGGATATTTTCGATCCATATACGTATCATCCGGCATATGGCAGTCGTTCGGGTGGGGCTCCATCATATACCTGGCCGCTATAGCGGGCATCAACCCACAGCTCTATGAAGCGGCAGAGATGGACGGGGCTAGGAGATGGCATAAGATTCGCCATATAACGCTGCCCGGGATTATGCCGACGATTATTATCCTGCTTATTCTGAACGTGGGGCAACTGATGGAGGTTGGCTTCGAGAAGGTTATCCTGTTATATAACCCTACTACTTACGAAACAGCTGATATTATTTCCACATATGTGTACCGAAAAGGAATTATTAACGCCGAATTCAGCTTTGCCGCAGCGATTGGGCTGTTCAACAATATCATCAATTTGATTCTACTGGTCAGCGCCAACGCTATCAGCCGCAAAGCGACCGAATCGTCTTTATGGTAAGGAGGAACCGCATGTTAACTTTTCGCAAGTCGCCTGGCGAGAGGGCTGTGGACCTCTTGATTTTTATGAGCATGTGCATTGTCATTGTAGTTACGCTGTACCCGTTCGTATATGTGGCAAGCATGTCGATCAGCAATCCGAAGCATGTGGTCGATCAATCCGTCTGGCTATTCCCGAAAGGGTTCTCGCTGGAAGCCTACAAGCGAGTGTTTGAGAACCCGAATGTACTTCGTTCTTATGGGAACACGTTATATTACACCATCTTCGGAACGCTGATCAATATTTTCTTTACGATTACCGCGGCGTATCCGCTGGCAAGGAAAAGCTTCTTTCTGAGAAAGCCGCTTATGATGATGTTCGTTATGACGATGTTTTTCAGCGGAGGTTTAATTCCGAGCTTCCTGTTGATCAAAAATCTGGGTCTCTATAACACGACCTGGGCAATATTGCTCCCAACAGCCGCCAGCGCATTTCTGATTATTATAGCGAGAACATTCATACAAGGCATCCCGGAGGATTTATTTGAATCAGCTAAGATCGATGGGGCGAATGATGTCGGCATTTTGTATAAAATCGTACTTCCCCTTTCGAAGCCGATAATCGCTGTGCTTTCCCTGTTTTATGCGGTTTCCCACTGGAACAGCTATTTTCCGGCGCTTCTCTACTTGCCGGATGTGAATCTGCAGCCACTGTCGCTTTATTTGATGAAGATCGTCGTACGAGGCTCCAACGAAATGTTGGAGGGCGTTCTGGATGTGGATGCATCCATGTATATTACGCAGCTTAAATTTGCCATGATTATTGTGGCCGTGGTGCCGATTCTGGTTGTGTATCCTTTTGTGCAGAAGCATTTTGTCAAAGGAGTCTTGATTGGATCGGTGAAAGAATAGCGATTATCGTTAAGGATGGGTGGAAGAAGAAAACCATGATCAGACAATTGACACAGAGTGAAATCAATTCCTTTCTGGATTTGACGCAGGTCGCTTTCTCAGTGAGCTTCACGAATCAACAGCTGGAGGAGAGAAGCGCCAAATTTAAGCCTGAGTTGGTTTGGGGCTACTTTATCGATGGCTGCTTGGCCGCCATGCTTACCATTCTTCCTTTGCAAGTATATATTGACGGGAAAAGGTTCGAGATGGGCGGAATTGCGCAGGTCGCCAATTATCCGGAGTATCGCCGACAGGGCATGATCGGGCATTTGATGAAGCATAGCCTGCAGGTCATGAGGGATCGCGGGCAAACGATTTCGCTGCTTAATCCGTTTATGTACTCTTTTTACAGAAAATTCGGCTGGGAGTATTTCTCTCAAAACCAGTCTTATACGCTCGAGACGGCACAAATTCCTTATTGGCATGGCTCCGAAGGAACCGTGGAACGGAAGAAAGCTGGAGATTTGCAGGAAATGAGCATGATCTATGATGCTTACGCCAAAAGGTATAACGGGATGTTAATCCGAGGCGAGGAGTGGCTAAGGCAGCATGTGCTGAAGCGGACACCCGGCAATATCGCCGTCTATTACAATGGGGACAAAATTCCACGGGGCTACATGCTGTATACGTTTCAGGATAAAATCATGCGTATTCATGAGCTTGTCCCACTTGATCGCGATAGCGAAAAGGGCTTGTGGCAGTTTATCCGGAACCATGATTCCACAATCAAAGGGGTTACCTTCAAAGCTCCGATCAACGATCCATTTGTTTATAGGCTGGATAATCCTAGTGCCAGCCGGAAGCTCGATACGAGCTATATGATGAGAATCGTGGATGCTGAGCAGTTCTTGAAGCAATATCCCTGGAACTCCATTGAAGCCGGTGAGCGGTATTTACTGCATCTTGAAGATGAACATGCAGCCTGGAATAACGCAACTTACGAAATGGTGGGAACCGGGTATGGAGAATGTACCGTCAACAGGCTGGAGCGGTATGCAGGAAGTACAGTGGATACAGGTATCGTCTGCAATATTCAAACCTTGTCGACGATGCTGATCGGCTGCCAGAAGCCGATACACTTGCTCGAAGCCGATAGGCTTAAGGGGGGGCAGGACGATATCAACCGATGGACACGATTATTGTCAACCCGTGTTCCGTACATTATGGACTTATTTTAATGGGAGGGTAACCAGGTGATCAAACGCATATCGCTATTGTTGTCCATTTTACTTATTTCCATTGGCATTGGCTGAAGCTGCTGGCAAACGTCGTTGTGTATGAGGTGTTAGGAGGAGCAGCCTATAAGGCGGCGGTTCAAGATGTCGTCAATGCTCTCAACTGGCAGTACCGGACCACCTCCAGTTTCACATGGATTATGGAGCAGTTCGGCGGTCGAGACAGCAATACACATTGATAACTGAGAGGTGTGTACGAGAAATTACGGGTAGTCCGGGAAGCGTCTTGGCCTGCGAAGGCCGAGGCGTTGTCCCGTATTATACAAAGGCAGTGCCCAATAATAGAAAGGAGGATGCTAAGACAAGGTTGACCTGATGTGCAGACCTGCGAATATTTTATAAAAACGATGAGAGGTGATTGTAATGTTAAGAATGAACAAACTTGTCAGCCTATTAGTTGCAATTGTATTGTGTGTGACATTGTACCCGATCGATTCCTTCGCCGCTGTCCAGTCGTTCTTTGCTCCGGTCGAAACGTCTGGAAGCATCCAAATCAAGCTCCATCCGACAGAAAATGTTTCAACCGGAACGTCCCAACTGGTGACGTTCGGCGTTCCGTTTCCGCGCGGTTCCGTAACGGCGGCTAATCTGAACAAGCTGAGAGTGCTCAAGAATGGTATTGAAATTCCTGCCTACGTAGAGCAACAGACGCCTTGGCGGCATTTAACCGCTGCAGGTATTGACGGCCAGTCTGTTCGCGTAGCCCGCATCCAGATCCACAATACATTCTCCGTCAGCTATCCCAATTATGAGACGATTACAGTGGAGTGGGGATCAACGTTAAGAAGCCAGAATGTGGCGACATTCGAGGAACCGCGCAACGGCTGGCATCAAGTGACGACTGGGACGTTTGTCGCTTCCGACAATGTCTATGAGCCCAACGTATACGCCGTGCTTCCGCCTGAGCATTTACCCAAAGGCATGCTGAAAGCAAGAATGGATCCTTTTGTCAGCGGCATATCTGATACAAGGGACGATCCGAATGTAATGGCTGCGACAGAGCATTATCCCGGATACAGCGAATACGACTACTCCTCAAAAAACTTCTTCTATTCGATCATTAACGAAGACGATCCCGGCGTCAGCGCCAACAACCGGAATCCGTACAAGACGGATTATGAGCCATGGCTATACGACCGTTCCTCGGCGATGTACGTGCTGTATATGCGCAGCGGTTCGTTCAAAGCGCTTCGTGAAGCGGTTCGGTCGACCGATTTTTATAAAAATCATATTCGCCCGGACGGCTCGTTCGATCTCAATGCGTTTGATCCCAAGTACAGCTACAACGAGAGCATGGCGTATACTTACTGGTTGACCGGGGACAATAGTGTGCTGACCAAGATGCCGTTGATCGTCAACGCTTATCAGAATGTCGCCACGCGCTGGACACCAACGCTAAATATGTTTACGGAGCGGCATGTAGGCTTCAAGCTGTTGGCCAATGTGGTTGCTTACGAGGTATTGGGCGATGTGGCATACAAAAACAAAGTGACGGAGATTGTAGGCGACTTCATCTGGCATCAGAACGGAGCTGGCGGGCAGATGCCGGCAAATAGAATCGACGGCGGATTGTACCATACGGGCAAACAGCATACGGAAGGCTCGAGGAACGCTTTCCTTGCCTCCCCGTGGATGTCAACGCTGCTCGTCGATGCGATGGTAAGGGCGTATGGAGTTTCCGAAGATACGGATACGGCAAATTTCATCAAGCGAATAGGCACTATGGTGAAAGCCGCCTCAAGATCCGATAGTAGCCATCAATACTCTTCCTATTCTGGTTCCTTAATGTATCCCGACTATTTGATAAAAGCGGATGGGACAAAAGACATGCGGTCCAATACGGATGTCCAGCACGCAATCGATGTCGGCTCCATCGCAGCCTGGTCCTATTACTTCTCGCTTGTCCAAGGCACACCGGATTTGGCTTTGAAGCAGCTGGCGAACGATCTGTACTTTACGTTCGATATCGGGGTCAATTACTGGACGAGACCAAGTGCACCAGCGTCAGGACTGACAGCATACCGTGTATCTCCATGGCGCAAATACGGTTGGGAGTATAGAACCTCAGGCAACTTCTCCTGGTTGGTCACGCAATAAAAAGTGTCGTTTGTGTAACCCATGGTCTTGCGGCCATGGGTTTTCAACCTGCACATTAATGCTGCTTCGAGTCCTTATCGTTCCAATCTGAATATGGACACGCTTGTTTGTTCGCGTTCGTCCAGTCGGGCATGTCCATGAGCTCCTATTGGAGCGTGACAATCTCCCGAATCAAGCGCACTAGATAACAACCTACGTGAAGTTATGTCCGCCCTGAGCTTGTTCCAGGCACGAATGCAAGTACTCTATGGTAGGATCGTTGAAGGAATAGAGATAACGTTGTAAATGGGTAAAAATGGATGACAGTCCAATCAATCTAGTATATGCTGATAGAGGAAAAGTATCTGCATTTACTAGGGGGACTACTGTGAGAAAAACGATTGTTTATTTACTTCTTCTAGCGGTGATCGTATCAGGATACACACCGCTATTTGGCGTTCCATCCGCATTCGCAGCGGATAATACGACCCACTCGGACACGGTTGCCGCATCGAACCATTCTTTATTCGGTGAGATCATACCTGGAGAGGTGCTGGTCAAATACAAAACACCGCGTACTGCAAAGAATGGCTTCAGCATCCAGTCCTTATCTCCTCGTATTCAAAAACTCTCTTTTCCAGCAACCATTGAAGTAGCAGATAAGATTCGAGAGCTCCAGTTAGATCCGAATGTAGAACTGGTCGAGCCGGTATATAAAGTAATGGCGGCAGGTGTGTCTTCTTCACAGACTGTAAACCAGTCCGTCTATTTCAACCTTACGAATCCAACGTATATGCAAAATTGGGGAAAAACCGTAACACAGCTCACTTATGCAGCTGAATTCACAACCGCGCAGAGGTTAAATCAAGTCGTAGTTGCTGTAATCGACAGTGGTGTGAGCACTTCCCATCCGGGACTATCAGGTTCGATATTATCTGGATATGATTTCGTTAACAAAGATGCTAATCCAGCCGATGATCATGGCCATGGCACCATGGTAGCCGGGATTATTGCAGCGAAGGTCCATAGCGGCTCGGATTATTCCGGGGTCGCTTCAGGAGCCAAGATATTGCCTATCAAAGTATTGGATAATCGTGGCTTTGGTAACACCGCAGATCTAGTTGCCGGAATCCAATATGCTATTACTAATCATGCGCAAATCATTAATATGAGTCTAGGTTCTTACGGAAACAGTCAAATCCTCCACGAGGTGATCCAGGACGCCGTGGCAGCCAACATCCTTGTGGTTGCTGCAGCCGGAAACGACAGCAACAATTGGCTGAGCGATGAACCCGGGCAGTTCGGCTCCCAAGAAAACGGGAATATCCGTTACGCAGAAGATGTGCCCAGTTATCCTGCCAGGTATGAAGAAGTGATTAGTGTGGGAGCAATCGCGCAGCTAGCCGATATGAGCTTGACGGTCGCTGATTTCTCCAATACGTACAAGGTGGATGTAGCCGCACCAGGCGTTAATATTTATACGACGGTTTATGATACAACGGACCGTTATGATAGTTACACCTATTTTTCAGGCACTTCAGCAGCAACGCCATTTGTAGCTGCACTCGCGGCATTGGTGATTGCCAATGATCCTTCTATTCAGTTGAATCATTTGAAATCTTTGATAGAACACAGCACGACCTCAATGCCTGCTCTGGAGCTGAGCTATTCCAATGTAAGCCGCAACAATAGCAATACACTCAGCAATTTCGATTTCTATGGTCACGGTTTGCTCAATGGGAGGAATCCATTTACACAAGCTCGACTTGAGCTCACCCTTGATCTTAGTCGAGTATCTGTTGATCATACCGTAATCGCGATGATGAGTGAGAAGGATGCGTTCGGCCAACCCGCTGCCGGCAATCATACGTATACCTTATTTAATCAACGGGTCGTAGAGGATACCCCATATCGCTTCTCATGGGCGTCCGATGATCTTGGCATGAATGGCACCGTCATCGAGTCTGTATATGGATCAGGCTCTGTTACTCTTACCTTGCCGGGTTCGATGAATGACAGCTATGGCTACCGATTCTATCTGGATGATGATGGGAATGGAGCGGAGAAAGCGGTACAATCCAATTGGAGCTACTGGTACAAACGACCGGCACCGCCTCAGCCCGATCAAGGCAGCGGGTCCTACACTGGAAGTGTGAACGTGCAATTATCGAGTTCTACACCGAATTCACACATTTATTATACTCTGATTAATTCAAGCAGCGATGGCCGAACATACCCATATACAAGCTCCGTAAACATTAATAAGAGTTCAGTGTTGTTAACTTACGCGCTTAAGAATAATATATTCAGCGAAGATGCGGCTTACAGTTATACGATCTTAACGGGTGGAAGCGGTGGCGGTGGCGGTGGCATTTTTATACCGCCGATGCCAGCTCCAACCCCGTCTCCAACTCCCAAGGATCCGAATGGGGGAGTGATTACGCCTGATGTTGAAGAACTGATGAAACAGATAGATAGCCCATCTGGACAAGTGGTTCTTATCCAATCCAATGCGGATCCTGCAGCTATGCAATGGACGCTTGAACTATCGGGATCACTCCTGCGGAAAGCTGCCAATAAGCAGAAAGCATTAGAGATTCGGTCAACGGGGGTGCAGCTGCTAGTACCGCCAGGAGCATTTGTGAGTAAGGATGAGGAGACAGCTTTTCACCTGAGAACAACTCTGCATCCAGAAGGATCTTCAGCCGGGACCTCGAAGGGTGCAAGTACTGAGCTAGCCTCACCTATTTATGAATTTTTACTATCTAACGGGGAACACATAGTGGATACGTTCGACAAGCCGCTTCGTGCCACGTTCACTTACGACAATCAGAAAGTTAAGAATGCCGATAGATTAGCTGTCTATTATTTTAACGAGAAATCTCAACAGTGGGAGTATATCGGAGGAAAGGTTAACTCTAATAACACGGTTACGGCGGAGCTATCGCATTTCTCCAAATACGCGGTCATGGAGTCGAATAAGACATTCGATGACATAAGCACCCATTGGGCGAAGGCCGAGATTGAGAAGATGGCTGATCAGCAAATCATTGATGGGATCACGGATCATTTGTTCCAACCGGAGCAAAACGTAACTAGAGCACAGTTCGTAACCTTACTAGCACGCGCCCTTGAACTGCCTGCCGCACCCGATCATGCTAACAAATTCAAGGATGTTGCAAGTGATGCTTGGTACAGCAGCAACGTGTATGCCGCATATCAGGCCAATATCGTCAGTGGAATAGAGGAGTCAATCTTCGCTCCTGAGGCACTGATTACTAGAGAACAGATGGCTGTGCTTGTCGTCAAAGCCTATCTGTATAACACTAATTTGAAGCTGTCTGATCTGGTAAGTACTCAAGAGGTTAAGTATTCGGACGAAGGCGCTGTCAGTGATTGGGCTAGAATTTATGTTCGAACGGCTTCCAGCTTAGGGTTAATGAGTGGAGACGAACAGCGGAGATTCAATCCTGAACTCCCATCATCCAGGGCACAGGCTGCCGTTGTCTTATTCCGATTGATGAAGCTGAATAGCAGCTTATAGAGTTAGTGCAAGACAGCAGATTCTTATAGAGGCATGAATAAAGGGCCGTTCCACATGCAGGATATTATTATCGCAATATAACGATGAGGGGGGGAGGGGATAATTCCTCCCCCTTATTCTGTTTTAGGGAGGCGAAGGGATAATGGAAAATGAAATGGATCTGATCCTAGGCATTGAACCCGATCACCAGTTTGCCGACGGTTTTACGAAGAAGTTGCGTGTTCGCACCGTCAAGCAATTGAAAGATGTGGGTGAGTTGTACTAGGATGACCTCAAGCGTCTAAACAGGTACTATCTATAATGGCGATGAAAAACAGAGTGAGTTTACCATGTATTCGATAACTACCCATTTTTCATATTCGTAAATCGAGAGAATTTTTCAAGATAATGTATCTGGTTCATACACGGACCACCATATAAAATTGGTCTGTAAGCGAAAACAACTGATTGTTAAGGAGAGGGTTAAGCAATGGGGAAAGGTTCAAGAGTTGCGAAATTAGGCTTAATTGCAGTTTTGGCAGGAACGGTTGCAGCTTGCGGGAAAGAGGAGGTTAAGAGTCCAGCGTCCGCTACGAAGGCTCCGGAAGGCAATCCTCCGGTTACGCTGAAAATGATGACGGCCCAGCATCCGGCGTGGCCGTACAAAGAAGATTGGCCGATCTACAAGTATATTAATGAAAAGACGAACATTGATTTCAAGGTTACGGTTCCGGCTAGCGACTATACTACTGCCATGAATCTGGCCATTTCTTCAGGAGATATGCCCGACCTTCTCATCGTACCCAACCTCACGGCAGCGAATAATAACGGGAACAGCGGGGCCTTGTTGAACTTCTTCGAGAACCTGGACAAAATGCCTAATTACAAAAAATTCCTGGAGCAGCATCCGGAGGTCAAAGCAGCCACCTTATCGACTGACGGCAAGAGCTACTATCTCCCGCATTATGGGTTGGAGCAATGGTCCCGCCGATCCTGGGTATACAGAGACGATATTTTCAAGAAAAACAATCTGACGCCTCCTGCGGATTGGGATCAGATGTACACCGTATCCAAAAAGCTTAAGGAGTTGTACCCGTCGAGCTATCCTGTAGTTATTTTCGATAACTTGACCGCTTTAACAAACATTGCTCCTGCATTCAACACTTGGTACGGCCCTTATGTGGATTATGACAAAAATGAATGGCGCTACGGTCCGACCGAAGACAGCTTCAAGAATATGTTGATGACGCTTAACAAGTTTTTCAAAGAAGGCTTGATCCCACCTGACTTCATGGCCATGAAACGAGACCAGTACAACGATCTTATGGCACAAAACAAAGGCTTCATTGTCAACGATTACGTAGGAACGATGGACGAACTTCCAGGGATCATCAAGAAGTCGCCTGCGGAATTCAGCCTTGATTATATGGTGCCGGCTAAAGGCGGGCCTAATGGCAAACCATTCAACGCTTATGGAGGTCTGTTATCAAATGGGTTTGCGGTAGCCTCCAAGTCCAAGAACAAGGATGCTGCGCTCCGTTACCTCGACTTCTTGTATTCGCCTGAAGGTATCGATATGGCGACCTGGGGCAAAGAAGGCGAGACCTATACGACCGAGAACGGAAAACGGAAATTCAAGTCGGATTTCGTCAATCTCGGAGACATTCGCACCAAAACCGGTATTGCCACATATGGCTCTCATCTAGTCGTAGATATGAACGCCTATTCGTATATGAATTCCGACAAGATGAACAATGCATTGAAGAAGATTCAACAAGGAAACGAAGCTAAGCTGCAGCCGCGCTTAGCGTATACCGAGGCGGAAAACGATATCCTGACCACCACAAATGCCGCGATAACCAAATACCGTGATGAGCAGATTGCGAAGTTTATCTTAGGGCAAAAAGACTTCAGTGAGTGGTCGGGATACGTGAGCGAGATTCAGCGTCTAGGTGTCGATAAAGTGATGGACTTGAACAAGGCTGCTTATGAGCGCAATCAAAAGTTTTTGAACAGTAAATAACTTCATGTTATCTGAGGAAGCTCCTTCAAATCAGGTCTTCCTGAAGAGAAGGAGCTATCCATCTAACAGAATGAAAAGCTTGCAACCGGAGGGATTATGTCAACACGTGACTCGTATTCATGGGTTCGCAACCTAAAGCGCGATAAATATTTGCTGCTGTTGTTTCTACCGTGTCTGCTTTACTATTTGATTTTCAAGTATGCGCCTATTTTCGGAATTATCATTGCGTTCAAGGATTATAACCTCTACAGAGGCATCATGGAAAGTAAATGGGTGGGCTTTAGGTGGTTTCAACTGTTCATTCAAAGTCCGGACTTTTTCTCCATACTGAGGAACACGTTTTTATTGGGGTTTTACAAGCTGATATTTGGTTTTCCCGCTCCCATTCTACTTGCCTTGCTGATCAATGAAGTACGTAATTCGATATTCAAGCGTTTCGTGCAAACCGTCAGCTATATGCCGCATTTTATCTCCAATGTAATTGTGGCCGGCATCGTTACTATGTTCTTGTCTCCAAGGAATGGAATGATTAATTCCTTATTGGATTCTATAGGGCTCAACCGTATTAACTTTTTGGTGGAGTCCTCCTGGTTTCGCACGATTTATGTATCCAGCGATATTTGGCAGCACATCGGTTGGGGGACCATCATTTACTTGGCTGCCTTAAGCGCAGTGGACCCGCAGCAATATGAAGCCGCTCGGATCGACGGAGCGAACCGTTGGAAGACGACTTGGCATATTACGCTTCCAGGCATTGCTCCAGCCGTCATTATCATATTACTTCTCGAAATTGGAAAAATTCTTGAGATAGGCTTTGAGAAAGTGTATTTGCTAGCCACTCCGGTTGTTTACAGCACTGCGGATATCATTAGCACGTACGTCTATCGTGTTGGACTGTCCGAAGGAAGGTATAGTTACGCGACAGCTATAGATTTGTTCACAGGGATCATCAGCTTCAGCTTCATTCTATCTGCGAACTGGATCAGCAGGAGAATCAGCGACAACAGTTTGTGGTAGGGGGAAATGGTATGACTCAAGGAAGAACTTGGTTCGACTACGTGAATGGGGTTTTAATGACAGGAGTCATTGTTGCCTGCTTGTACCCATTCCTCTATATGCTGGCTATCTCATTGAGCGGAGCAGGGCCGATATCTCAGGGGGAAGTCTGGCTGTGGCCGAAGGAAATCAATCTCGATATGTATCGGTATGTTTTCCAGGACGGCAGGATCGTGACGGGATACAAGAATACACTGATCTATGTCGTATTGGGCACGTCGTGCAGCTTGCTGGTGACGGCAATCGGAGCTTACTCGTTATCCAAACGGGATATGATGTTCAACAAGACATTTATTCTGCTGATCGTGTTCACGATGTTTTTCAATGGGGGTATGATCCCGACCTATCTGGTGGTCAAGCAGTTGCACTTGGTCAATACAATCTGGTCCATGGTACTGCCGGCTCTGGTCTCGACATGGAACCTGCTGATCATGCGCACATTCTTCATGGGCATGCCGAAGGAGCTGGAGGAATCCGGCAGAATCGATGGTCTATCCGACATCGGGATTCTGTTCCGGATTGTGCTCCCGCTGTCAAAGCCAGTCCTGGCTTCCATTGGGTTATTCTACGCTGTTGGGATATGGAATGGATTCATCGGTCCACTTTTATATTTGCGGGAGCAGAATTTATTCCCGCTCCAGCTCTTCTTACGCAACATTGTCCTGTCCGGTGAAACGTCCAGCAGCTCCGGGCCGATTGTAGGCGAGATCACCATCGTCGAGACTTCTTTGAAATACGCGGCGATTATGGTCTCCACGCTTCCAATCTTGATGGTATACCCGTTCATTCAGAAATATTTTGTAAAAGGCGCCTTGGTAGGTTCTGTAAAGGGTTAATGATTATTCTGCTTGTAATTTGCGTAACATCGTTTTTCTGTAATCGCCCGGAGGCATTCCGGTTTCTTTTTTGAACATCCGGATAAACGAGGTTCCATTGCGGTATCCAATCGCCTCCCCAATTTCCTGAATTGTGAGCGTGGATTCCAGCAGCAGTTGTTTGGCCTTGTTCAGGCGAATGCCGTTTAGATGGTCAATGAAGTTTTTACCGGTATTTTCTTTTATGTACACCGAGAGATAGCTCGCCGACATACTTAATTTGAAGGCGAGCAGATCCAGAGAGATCTCCTCCTGATAGTGATTCTCGAGAAAGACCATGACATATTGAATCAGATCGTAGCTCTCTTCCCGTTTCAAGACAACGGCCCGTGTAGCTTCGCTCAAAACCGTTTTGAGCAGTTGCTTGTAATGCTCAGGTGTAACGCATTCCATGATCTGTTGGGAATAGGTTCCCAAGGACTGGGGCAAAGCAATTTTGAGTAATTCCATTGTTTTTTTAGTACGCTCAAGAACATTTTCAGCAAAAGCGTAAATCTGATGAGCGGTAATCGAGAGCGTCAGTTTATCATCAAGAGCACGATCGATCAAGTGATGACAGGCCATCTCATTGCCCGCCTGCAGATACACATAGAACTCTTGATCTTGATCCATCGTGAACCCTACAAAATCTTCGCAGCTCGGATAATCGAATAGGATTTGCGTTTCTTCGATCGGTCTGGACTGCAACACAAGACGGAGAGTCTCCGCGTAGGCTTGATCGAATTGTTCCGAGGAAGCAATCAGAGGACTGGTTGCAATCGTTACTAGGTAATATTGGGTGTCCTGATCGAAGATTTGCTTGAGCTCATGGAAGCAGTTCAGCAGCGAGTCCGACTTTTCGCTAGTATTATGAATCATGGATACCAACTGATTGTGTTCCATTTGGAATGTTGTGGAATTCGGAAAGTGGGACAAGACGACATTGTCGATGATGTCCCGAATACGCTTGGCTGTCTTGCCTGATGAAAAAGGACTCTCCACAGACTGACGAAATCGTAGCTGAAAGACAACAATCTGAAAGTTGCCTTCCTTGATGGACAATTCATTGACTTCCTGACTGTCCAAGGATATATTTTTCAACCGGACTATGTAGCTGTATTGGGTTAACATTGAATTGCTGCTCATTAGCTTTCGGCTAATCTGATTTTTTTCCCGCAGCAAGCCTTGGAAATGATCTTGAATGACACTGAATTCTTGGATAGGACTGTTGTAGGATACCGTCTCCAATTGCTTCATCCCCTTCATGATCATCTTAAGGGGGCGATGGATGTTGCGGCTGAACAACCAGGAAGAGAATAGAGCTAGGGCCACAGTAACAAGGAACAGTAATATCGCTATTCCATTCATACGTATAATTTTCGTATTTAATTGGGAGGTTGGAAGGACCGTCACATAAGTAAAGCCTGTAGCAGCGCCTTTTTCATAGAAGAAATATTTCCCTTGATCTTTGATCCAATCAGAATTGCCAGTCCAACTAGGAATCTTCTCAGAACCTGGGTCAGATTGAAACATAACGTTACCGTTCGCATTGAGAATAAATTGCAAAGAGCCCTGAATTTTATGGCTGGCCTTGTACCATTTTTCCATATCAATTAAAGCAATGATGCTATAGGTACTGTTCGGCAAGTTCATCTCGACAGGCATTAAGGTTTTTAGGGTCTGACTCCTCGATATCCGAAAAGGCCGACTCGGGGCTGGGGTAAGGTCGGAAGTAAGGGCGTCCTTACGTAACCAGTAGGAAAGGGGATACATCTCGTTCACATAATATTGCGAGAACATACGGTCTGCATCGATCAGTGCTTCTTTCTCCAACAAGAACTGCTGCTTCTTGTATAGAATCATGACGTTCTCGAACAAATACGTAGGCTGGGAGGCCATCGTCTGGAGATTTTGGATAATATTCGCGACCATGGTGTAGTCGAGTGAAGCTTTGCCGGCTAGCAAGCTTTGACGTTCAATTGCCTGTACGCGTTCATCGAACTGAAGGCTAAGCATGAGTCCTCGCCAGATTTTGAACTGATTCTCCAGTCCGTCAACCGAATTCTGAATAATGGCACGATTATAAGCTACAATCTCATTATCTACATTTTTGCTATAAAATGTAAATGACCACAAGTTAAAAGAAATCAGCAAAATCATTACAATAGAGAAGTAAACAAGCATTCTCATGAACAATGAATTCATCCGTAATTTGCGCACTAGTAAGTTCATTTATTGGAGCTCCTTTGTTGTAAAGATAACTCAATTCTATATGAAGGGGGAGGTGAAGAGTAGTTACAATCTTTCTGAAAGTTATCTATTATTTATCGGGAGGCAGTCCGTTCGGCGCTTCCAACGGTATGCTTAGCGGTACAAGCGAGTGCAGGTGGTTTCGGGGTAAAGTTATTTCGGGCAGTCAATTGCATGGTCGATAAAAATCTCATTACCGGCTCCAACTATGCAATTTACATTGATACATGCAATCAGCTGTTGCTTGCCTTCAATCTGGTTTCAGGAGCCGGAATCTGCGGCTTGTTTCGCAACACCGCAAAGGCGTCGGGGCAGAAGGCTGCCGAATTCACCGCTGGTTCGACGAAGGGCACTTTCAATGGTAATCTGTTCTGGAGCAATCAGACAACCAAACCGGCCACTTTAGTATATACGACATCCGACACCACCCTGTTTATGTATGCAGGCAACAATTTCGTCGGAGCCTATAGCGGAACCGCACCGATCAGTGTGGCTTCCAGCGTAGGATCGGCAACCGCGGCCAATATGACGTAACCTATGATGGGCAGGTCTAAAGCTTCCCTTTGTTTGGAAAGTTCTCTATTTTTTTAAATCTGAGAATCAGCTAATCATACAGGAAAAAGTGTGTAGAACATGACGGTCGATTCAACTAAACTCCATCTAGGATCTATCATTTATTTCTAAAGAAAGCAGGGATACTGTGACTGTATTAATCAACCTACTGCCTTATATGAAGCGGATTGATGATTGCAAGGAATTATTGGATCAGTGGTCGGGCGGGCTTGAAATTCCTATGGATGGCCCCAATTGGGAAGAACCCGCCAACTGGAATGAGGAGTTTCTGAGGTTCAAGGATTATCCAGGGCCGATTAGTGTCCATTCGCCAATATGGGAGTTGAACTTGGCGTCCGCACGCTTCGAGGTCATCAGCCAATATTCCTATGAGGTGTACAAAGGTTGTCTGGAATGGTCGTCTCGAATCGGAGCCGAACAGATGGTCCTGCATCCGAGCTTGTACTCCACGATGCTGTTTAATCGGAAGCAGTCGCAAGCGAGATCGATCGACAATCTGAAACGATTGGGTGAGGTTGCTAAGAAGCTTGGTATTGACCTTGCGGTGGAAAATGTGGGATTTCATGAATTTGCTTTGTTCGATGAGGATGAATTTGTGAGACTCTTTGAAGAAATTCCGACGATATCTGCGTTGGTCGACGTAGGCCATGCTCATATTAACGGCTGGGATACTCCAGAGCTGCTCCGCCGATTGGGAACACGGCTTAGCGCCGTTCATCTGCATGACAATGATGGAATTGACGACCTGCATCAGCCCATTGGGGATGGAAGCATTCAGTGGGACCCTATCTTCGACACCTTAAAAGGTATGAAACATTCATTTCGATCGATTCTAGAGTATCAATTCGATACTCCGTTGCAAACCTTGCTGAAGCATGCAAAATTGGTGGAAACCAAACTATAGGCTACTACCGCCGGAAGCATGCTTGTTTGCTGCCGGCGGATTTTTTATTTAAAAGTGCAATCTCCGATATTTTATTCACTCGAGCCTGGAAGCCATATTCGGAATTCACTACCCTCACCAGGCTCGCTATTGACTTGTATCAAGCCTCCGTGCAGGTCAACAATCGATTTGGTGATCGAAAGACCTAATCCTGCTCCGCCGTATATTCGTGCCCTTGATGTATCCACTCGATAAAATCGATCGAAGATATGAGGGATATTCTCCACCGGAATTCCAGGACCGTTGTCCTTAATGGACAGCTCTGTCCCATTACCTGCCTTATGCAAAGAGATCTGAATGCGACCTGTATCTGGATTGGTATGTTGAACCGCATTCTGGAATAAATTCAGGATTACTTGCTTGATCTTATCGGCTTCAAACAGGCAAGGCGCATCGGACTCCAGATCGAATCGCACCTCGCGACCGCCTGCTAACAGCATCAGCTGCGGTTCCATCTCCTGCAGAATAGCATCCAGATATCCTTCTGTTGCCTGAATAGTAGGGCTTCGGTCTAACCTTGCCAGAATCAATAAATCGTGAACTAGCTTATTGATCCTGCCAGATTCCCCGTGCATGCTTTTAAGAGCCCGATTCAACTGGTCAGGATGTGCTGCTGCTCCTCTCAGCAATACTTCCAAGAATCCGTGGATGGACGTAAGAGGCGTCCGCAGCTCATGGGAGGCATCCGCGACGAAGCGGCGCATCTTCTCATTTGCTTCAAGCTCAGCTTGAAAGGAAGTCTCCAACCGTTCCAGCATCCCATTGAAGGAAGCGGATAGCCGATCAATCTCTACTTGCCCTTGATCAATCGGGAAACGTTCTGCGAGATTTCCAGAGTCGATTTGCGCAACGGTTCGCACCATCCTGTTAAGCGGAACTAACGTACGTTTCATGATCGGGAAAAAAGTTAATAGTCCGACAATAAGGGCTAATAAGGAAAGTCCAATAAAGGTGAGGCTCTGGCTGATCAAAACATCCTCGATCGGTTTGGTGCTCGCACTAATCTGAATGAGTCCGCGAAGTCTGCCGCGATCCATGAAGGGTTGCAGCACGACCATTTGTTCAGGATTAGAGCCCTGGACTACTTTCCAGTCCGTTTTCTCCTTCTTTTGAGGCTGAAGCTGCTCCAGGTAATCCTCTAGTTTCAACTGAGGGGCTTCCACCCCGGGAGCTTCCGTAAGTACAGTGAAATTCCCATTCTCATCAATGAAGGCAAGGGTGGTATCCTGCTGTGCTAGCGGTGACCTCTCGAACTGCTCTCTTCTCCCGCCGCCGCCTGGAAGGCCGCTCACTGGGAACATATCCCGCGGAATAGAGCTGATCTGACTTTGCAGGCTGCTTGCGCGATTCTGATACATGAAATGTTTCACCAACAAGTATTGGAATACTCCTATTAAAACGAGTAAAACAGTTAATATAGTCAGAGATCGGAAGAGAAGCTGGAACCGCAGCGAGTTAAGCTGGATGAAACGGGCCAGGGTGAACCCTTTTCTCGGTGCGGTCATGGTAAATCCACTCGATATCCGGAGCCCCGCAAGGTGCGTATGAATTTATGCTCGCGATCGCCTAACTTCTCTCTCAAAGAACGCACATACACTTCTACGATATTGTCATCCCCCACGAAATCATATCCCCATACTTTATCCAATATCATTGGTTTACTAAGCACAAGCCCGTGGTTGATGACCATAAATTTAAGCAATTCATATTCGGTTGGAGAAAGCTCAAGCACCTTGCCATTCATTGTAATTTCTTTGCGACGGTCGTCGATTCGCAATGGTCCGTAAGCTACTTCTCCTAACAAGTTAGGAAACTGATTTCTAAGTCTAGCATGGATACGGGCAAGCAGCTCTTCGAAGCTGAATGGTTTGGACATATAATCGTCTGCCCCAAGGGTTAGACCTTTAATTCTATCATCAACCTCTTCCTTGGCAGTCAGCATAATGACGGCCACATTCTCGGTTTTCTTGATCATCCGGCACACTTCGAATCCGTCCATTCCTGGCATCATGACATCCAGTATAGCTATATGCGGTTGGAATTGTTTGATCAGATTGATCCCTGTTAATCCATCTTGAGCACTTTGGACTTCAAACCCTTCATTTTGCAAACCTATCTCCAGAAATTGCAGAATGTTCGGTTCATCATCGACTAGTACAATTTTGATTCCTTTAATTTTTTGCATCGGGATCCACTCCTGTATAGTTGGTACTCATTCTAGCCTTTCGACATCCCCATTATCCTAGGTAAAACTTAAAGATCACTGAAGAGAAGCTGAATGCCAGCTGAAACATGGTCTATTAAAAGCTGTTTTCAACAAAGATTCAGCTCACGCTCAAATCACTTTCAGTATCAGCTTTTATTATGAAGCCTACAACCAACAATTCCAAGTAAAAGGTGGCTCGGAATATGAGGAGGGCGATAAGCCCTCTTCTTCTGCGTCGCGGGCGATTAGATACATTCAGCTAACTTTCAGCTAATGTTCAATCCTTTTTCAGGTTGGATTAAGCTTGGTTTCAGTTTGCCCGTCTATACTTCAGTTGCAAGGAAAAATAAACCAAGGCAAAGGAGAAATGATATGAAGCGCAAACTGAACCAAAAAGTACTTATCACCACACTGGCAGCATCCGTATTACTTGGAGGCGGGGCTTTCTCATTGCTGCAATCGGACGTTCTGGCCGAAACAGCGACAACTCAGACTCAATCCTCAGATAACACAGTACCAGATAAAGCGATGAAAGATACGATGCGTCGTGATAGAGGCGGCGATAAACACGGTGGTAAAGGCGGAGTGGGACGGATTGGCGGCAAAGGCTTGATCCAAGAAACGGCTACGATTCTCGGGGTCGATGAGAAAACTTTATCCGAACAAGTGAGGGGTGGACAGACGCTGCTGCAAATCGCTCAGGCTGCTGGCTTGACTGAAACGGTTTATCTGGAGAAGCTGGTCGCTGCCGAGACAACCAAGATTAACGAACAGCTCAGTGCAGGGAAGATTACGCAAGCGCAAGCGGACCAAATAAAAGCGGAGCTTACAGAGCGGTTGAAGCAATCCATCTCTAGTGCTCAGCCAGTCGGTGGAGATCGTGGTCCTGGAGGTCCCAAAGGTCATGGCGGTCCCGGGGGTCATGGCAAGGGCGTCGGTGGAATAGGTTTCTTGGGTAGTACGGACACCTTGTCTTCTGCTCTAGGCATGACTAAGGAAGAGCTTAAAGCCGCGCAGGATGCTGGTAAATCTCTTTCTGAGATTGCAGCTGAAAAGGGGATTACGGAGGAGAGCTTAATTAGCAAGCTGAAGGACGGTCTGACCGAGCAGCTCAAAAAGTTCGTACAGAACAAGCGCGAGCCACGCGCTGAGAAACCGCAAACGTCGACAGCACCATCGGCATCTCCAGCAGCATCTCCGGCCGCAAGCGCTACGAATACTTAATAGAAGGATAAAGAGCTGATCGGAGTGAAAACTTTGATCAAGCTCTTTTTTTGTGTAAAAGTCAAGCATGCGCAAACTTACAACTTACCTCATTGAATAATATCATCCCAGTAAACAACACATTCGCCTCATCGATTGTATGTTGGGGACGTTGTAAACTTGTTTATGAAAAATGGGAAGGAGATGCTGCAATGATTTGGGAACGGCTCGGGGTCATCACGGACGAGGTCTCGCAAAATGTTGTGGAAGCATGAGACTGGGTCCAAGAGTATAAGCTAAAGCACGTCGAAATTCGTATGGTAAATGGCGTCAATGTGATGAATATGACCGAGGAGCAAGTCACGGCACTATATCTAGAAGTGCTGCTACGGGGACTATTCATTTCGGCCTTGGCTTCTCCGTTATTCAAATGCCAGCTTGACCGATCCCGACAGCTAAAGACCGGCGATCAGTTCGGCAACGAAACACAAGATGTCGAGGCGCATCATCTGCTTGTGCATAAAGCGATTCGATACGCGAAGCTGTTGAACACGAAGTACATTCGTATCTTCTCCTTCTGGCGGGAAGAACAGCCGGAGCTTTACACGGCGGAGATTGTCCATCATCTGCAGCAGGCTGCGGAGGCTGCCCAAGCGGGCGGTGTGATTCTCCTATTGGAAAATGAATACTCTTGCAACGGTGGTTTTTCGTGGGAAGTCGCAAATATAGTCAGGAAGGTCAATTCACCTGCACTAAAAGTGTTATGGGATCCGGGAAATGAAGAAAGAAGAAGCCCGTCCTTTCCTCAAGGATACGAGCATATCCGTGATTTATTCGTTCACTTTCATCTGAAGCATTGGTATATCGCGAATGGACGGGAGCCGCTTATCCCGCATTTGCAAGCGCTTGAAGCAGACGGTTATCAAGGCTTATATACGATTGAAACACACTACACTCCAGAAGGTGGCACACCCATGGATGGGACGCGGATGGCGGTCGAACGGCTAAGAGAGCTGTTGGAGCAAGAAACTTCTCATGAAGAACAATAACCTATAAAGGGGTCTTAACCTGTGAGCAGCTTAAAAATCGGGCTAATCGGATTGGATACGTCACATTGTATCGTATTTACCAAAATATTGAATGATCCTACATATGAACTATTTATTGGCGCTCCTGCCAAAATCACAATAGGATATCCTGGCGGATCACCTGACTTCCCGTTGAGCATTGATCGTGTGGGAGGCTTTACGAAGCAACTTGAGGAATCCTTCGGTGTTCAAATAGTAGCTTCCCTTGAAGAAGTAGCTGAACAGGCAGATGCCATATTTCTCACCTCGGTTGACGGCAGGGTGCATCTGGAGCAATTTCAGACAATCGCTTCTTTCGGCAAGCCGGTGTTTATCGATAAACCGTTAGCTGTAAGCAGCGCTGACGCACGAGCTATTTTTACAATTACAGAGCAGTATGGCATCCCATGCATGAGTTCGTCTACGCGCCGGTATGCCAGAGAGCTTGTCGAAGCGCTTGCGAATCAGGATAATGGTTCAATCACAGGCGCTGAAAGCTACGGAGTGATCGATTTTATGCCCACACAACCAGGCTGGTTTTGGTATGGTATTCATAATGTAGAAGCTTTATATGCCATTCTTGGAACAGGCTGCGTGTCAGTAACAGCGATATCACAAGAGAGTCACGAAGTAATAACGGGAGTTTGGTCAGATGGTCGTATAGGAATCGTTCGAGGCAATCCACATCCGAATGGCACGCAAGGAGCACTGATACATCGGGAAAAAGGAACCACTTACGTCAATGCGGGGGCGGACGGAATGGGAAAATACGCCGAACTCGTCAAGAGTATCATGAAAATGATAGAATCAGGCCAACCTTCAGTCCCACCGCAGGAAACGATTGAAATAATCCGCTTCATCGAAGCTGCTAATGAAAGTCGGGAGACCGGAAAAACCGTTGTTTTATAAGGATTTAACTCTGTTTTGACTTAGAGATGTCGACAGTAAGACATAAACGCCAGCTCAGCCTAAACGGCTGTTGCTGGCGTTTATCATACAACCATGTCAGCTATCGACACGCTAGATCATTTAGTCTTCAAATGATGTCTCCATACATACAGACTAGCCAGAATTACGATGCCGATAATAGCGGAGAACCATTGAATCGCGGGTATGAGACCGATCCCCTGCGCTCCGAGACCCAATCCTAGAATCGGGACGCCTACACCCAAGTAAGTCACAACATAATAAATGGACACCATATCTGCCCGTGCTGCATCTGTAGACTTTTCATTAAGATAAGTCAAGCTGCCCGCATAGCAGGGGCCATGGCCTAACCCGATAAGAACGGCGGTTACAAGAAGCAGTATCAGCGACTTTGTCGCAATCGTGCTAATCAGCCCAATTAGCCCTGATGCCAGTAAGAGATAACCGATCGTAAGACTGGTGAGGATTGGAAGCTTTTTAGTCAAAAACTGACTCCATACAGAAAACCCAAGCACGAGAGCGATTACGACCCCGGACACGATCAGATTCAGTCTACCGATAATGATAGGGATGTAGGAAGGAATGATGGACATGATCAGACTCATGACCGACCAAGCGATAAAGGATGTCATTGACGACAGGAATAGAGAGAGTCTGATCGCTGGTGGAACATGAGGCAAACGAAAACGCACCTTATCAAGCGTTGGTATTCTCTTCTCACTCAAGATTAGGAGCCCTAGGATGCTGGGTATCACTAAAATCACATGAATCAAATAAGGAAGTTGTGTCGGGTACGGCGCAAGCTGACCGAGGAAGCCGGATACAACAGCACCCAACCCGTTCCCCAAAGTCACAGCAATGGCAGCGACTAGAGCAGCTCGCGTCCGATTTCGGCTATCACCCATTTCAATCATGGCCACAACAGCAACTCCATTCAGCATGCCGACAGATATTCCTTGCATCATCCGGGAAAATACCAGCATGCCCGGCCCCTCCGCCAATAGGAAACAGACCGATCCGATCAACGAGAACATAACGCCCGGAATAAGCACATTGATTCGTCCGATACGGTCGGATAACTTTCCAAAAACGACGAGGGTAGGAATCACAACGAAAGCATAGGCGGCAAATACGAGTGTAACAATGACCGGATGCAAATTCCACTGCTCACGATATAGAGCATAGAGGGGAGCGGGAACATTGGTGCCGAAGAGCGTAATGAATAAACTATATGCAACCAGCCAAAAAGCGACCGTTCTGCTTTCTTTGATTTGGTCTCGTATTCGGTTTGCTAGTGGATATTTGTCGGCCACGGAATACTTCGTATCCGCCCTGACCTGGATTACATCCAACAAGTCCGTAAGATGCTTGGTCACGTTATCAAGCCTGCTTGCTTCGATGGAAATTTCGATTTTCATCCGGGAGATAGTCGGCATTTTGCTGGTTCCAACAGTCAATTTATCGATATTACAGCCAATACGGCCGAAAAGATCTGAAACCCGGGCCAATACCCCCGGCTGGTTGTTCACAAGTAAGGAGATCAAATGGGTTGCCACGAACAATCTCTCCTTTCGTTTTTATACCAGGCAACTCCTCCTTTGCTTTACCTACCAGGGCTGCGCAGTATCCATTTTATTGTATCACCTTCCCTAATTCCGCTACTATAAGGAAGGCTTGAAGTTTACTGTGTCAGAATAGTGTTTGATTTAATTTATTCCGCTGGAGAGAACTTCTCTAGTGGTTTTTCTAATTGGCCATATCTTTTCAGCGAACGCTCAGGTAACATTCATGAACCTTTCAGTGGGCGTTAAGGAAGCATTCAGACTAGTGCGTTATTCTTCATATGTAGACAAAATAAGAGAAACAAGAGGAGAGATTCCATATGAAAATGATCAGCAAAAAAGTACTTACTACTACATTGGCAGCTTCAGTATTATTAGGAGGCGGTGTTGTTGGACTACTACAATCCAAAGCTTTCGCAGATACGATTAGCACCACTGCTACACAGACGACTGATCAGGCAAGTAACCAACCAAAGGGTAAACCAGGACATAAGGCTGGCGGGTTTGACCATCGTGGAGGATTTGGTGGAAGTAACCTAGTTAAGCACACAGCGACTATACTTAACTCAGATGAGAAATCGATATCGGAATTGGCCAAAAACCAGTCCCTCCTTAGTATCGCTGAGAATGCAGGTTTGACTGAGGAAGATTTCCTGCAGAGATTGACAGCAGCCGTTACTGGGTCTATCGACGAGGCGCTAAGTGCGGGCAAGCTAACCCAAGAGCAGGCAGACAAACAGAAATCCGGTCTGGCTGAGCAGTTGAAGCAATCTATTACAACCAATAAGTTAGTCGGTGAGCGCGGAGCTGGCAAAGAGGGGAAGCATGGTAATTTGTTCGGAGATCATGCAGCTCTTGCGGGGATCGTTGGTATCACCCAGGATGAATTGAAAGCACAATTGGATGAAGGAAAAACACTGCTGCAAGTGTCAGAAGCTAATGGAGTTACAAAGGACAACCTTGTGCAAGCGCTGAGAGCCATCCGGAATAAAGCTATTGATGATGCCGTTAATTCCGGTCAGATTACAGCAGCACAGGCCGACGAACAAAGGACGCAGCTTACCGATCAAGTAGAAAAATTCATTAATGAGGCACAAATGTTCCATGATCGCGGACACGGTAAGGGTGGAGATAAAGGCCTCCACTTTCTTGGTAACACCGATACGCTAACCACTGTACTTGGTGTAACGAAGGATGAGTTGAAAGCCGCGCAAGACGCAGGTAAATCTTTGTCAGAGATTGCGGCAGAGAAAGGTGTGTCTGAAGATACTCTGATCAGCAAGCTGAAAGATGGAATAACGGATCAATTGAAGCAATTTGTACAAAACAAACGCACTCCTCGCCCGGAACAAACACAAGCACCAACAGCAGACACAGAGGCGTCAGAATAAGAAACGCTTTGAATAAAAACCGTTTGGATGAATGCATCCGAACGGTTTTTTGATTGTGTCCTTTTAATACAGACATATCCTATTAAAACTGAGACTCCACGAATAGCTCTTCAACCTATATAATGTAAGAATACACATACATATCGAGGAGGATCAGCGATTAGATGAAATATCGTGTTGGGATTGATCTTGGAGGAACTAATATTGTCTGCGGCTTGGTGAATGAACATAATAAAGTAGTGGATGAAATTAAAAAGTCGACGGATGTCCACTTAGGAAGTGAAGGTGTGCTTCGTAGAATCGCAGATACCGTAATAGAACTAACAGAAAGAAATGGGCTTTCCCTGTCTGCCATTGAGGCTGTAGGCGCAGGTATACCTGGTCTCATCAATCCACTAGAAGGAATCTGTATGGGGGCATCCAATCTGCGGTGGAGAAATGTCAAGGTAGCGGAAAGTCTGGCAGAAATGCTTAATATTCCAGTTTTTATAGATAACGATGTCAGAATGTATGTGTTAGGGGAAGCTTTATTCGGAGCAGGTAAGGAGCATCATGCAGTTCTTGGAGTAACACTAGGAACTGGGATTGCGGCTGGATTATTAGTCAATGGACGACCATTCTACGGCTCGAAATTCATAGCCGGTGAATTAGGTCATATTCACATGCAGGGTGAAACCGCACAATGCGGGTGCGGGATGTTCGGCTGTCTTGAGACAGTAGCTTCCGCCACAGGTCTAGCCAGACAAGCCAAGCAGCTCCTAGCAGAGGGCCGGGCAAGTCTGTTGACACAGCTTGTCCCTGATACCCAGAGCATTACAGCAGCACATATTTCAGAAGCTTATGATCAAGGTGATGCAGTTGCCATTGAGATCATGCACCATAGCGGCCGCATACTAGGCAGGGCTTTATCTTATGCGGTTACATTATATAACCCTGATGTAATCGTGGTGGGTGGTGGAGCGTCCAACGCGGGTGATCGGATTCTGGCTGCTGCAAGAGATGAACTGAAGAGCAAGGTGCTGCGCATGTACGCCGAGGGTTTGGAGATCAAGCTGGCAGAACTGGGTGATAGCGCAGGGGTAATCGGGTCAGCAGCGAATGCAAGCTGGATGCTGGGTCAGGGGGAAGCGAGAAGTTGTGATACGTAATGCTGATCCTACTGACCTCGATTTTTTAGTTCACATAGATTTGAAAGATGAAGGTGTTACTTCAACTACTGAAACTCAGATGACGAAAGATGATTTGAGATTGCATCGAGAGAAAATAACGAAATTTGTAACAGAGAAAGATAGAGGGGCATTTATCTATGAAGATAGGCTGAGTAGAAAAAGAATCGGAATGATTATGTATTCAATTATTAATAGAGATGGGGAGTATCCCTGGAAAACCATATTTCATGAACTAGATCGAAGCTTATTTCAGGAAGATGGACGCTTTGTGGAGATCTTTCAACTATGGGTTGACCCCGATTATCGACGGTCTGGAATTGCGACAAAACTTAAACAAGAATTGGAAGAAGTAGCAAGAGCTAATGATATAAATTTAATCTATACGCATACAGAAGAACGTAACTTACATGTTGTGGAGCTCAATAAGAAAATTGGGTATAAGGAAGTTAGACGGGGACTCATTTGGGATGAAATCATTCGCATAAGCTTAATAAAGCATTTAAAGATATAATGGCGATAGGACTAGGATCAAATAACTCCGATCAGGGCAGCTATTGATTTATTTGATCGCGCCCATCGCCATAATTTTCACTTTCACTTCCACGTTCACATCAGACTTTGCAAAAGCTTCTCCCCACTGATCTTGAACGGGTTTCCAATGCTGATATTGTTTGGCACGTGCATACAGTCCGAACCCGACCGGATCAATCTTCGCTGTCTGTATCTTCTTGATCAGTCGAGCGAATTGGTCTTCGAGCTCTTGTTCAATCTCTTGCTCCAATAGTTGCGCATCCCGTCTCACATCGTAAGGAAACGGCCTTTCGGACAAGGCAATTCTTAAATTCACATTAAGATCAAATTTAAACTTGCTCTCCGCGTAGGTTACCTTTGTTTTGGTTGAAATACCTGTGGTGTTAAAACTAATCCTATCAAAGTTGAAAATACTGCTTTTATCCGATTGAGAAGGCAGTTTGATCATTAAAGGAAACTCCCCTCTTGGGTGAGGACTCAATATAGTTAACAATTTGTTTTCTGCCGAGCTCAGACTAAGCAGGTAACGGCCGTCTTCCTCCAGCAGGGCTGTACCCATTACTTTCAAATACCCATCTTTTCGCAATTCGATCAAGCTTGGAGTCATACCTTTCTCGAACATTTGCCGATGTAACTCCTGCAGTGTCGTCTGAACCGTAATATTCCTTTTATGGGCTGTACGGATCAGCTTGGACAAATAGAGGGGAAGACGCTCTTTATCCCTCGGTTGAAAACTAACGATATCGGATACAGAGCCATCCACAAGCACTACAAAAGGTTGAACTGTGTTCTTGACATCACGGTACAAGGGGTCCAAAAGCTTAAACCAGCCTTCATGCTGCAGGACTCGCTTGCCGAGCAAGATCACTTGTACTTTTGTCCCGATTATTGTACCTCCAACGGTGCGATCAAATTCTTCTCGGGACATTCTTAGGGTTTTCGTACGGGCTATATATTCCTCCTCCTTGTCCTTAGCTTCTTTGCTAAAAACAGGACTTGACAGGGAAAAGACAAGACGATTCTGATCATCCAGGTCTATGCCGATCAACATAGTGAATGTAGTATCCTCCACATTGGTGCGGTCGGTGCAACCTGTAGCCAACCCAACCACAATCACGGCTATCCAATACAAAATACATCGTTTCATGGTTTGATCCCCCTCCGAACTCTAACATATACATGAACATACATCCAAAGGAGCAAAGGAAATACATAGGCGATGCCAATTCCGAACCTGCTCATCCACTTTGTCCAATTCTCCGACTGAATCCAGGAAGGATGCAGCAGGAACGTCGCTACAATGAACAAGAGGGCAAATACAATAACAAATGGACTATGATTCTGTTTTCCCAGCAGTTGGCTCGTACAGAAGCAAGCACAGAAGTAATAGGGGATCCAAGCCGTTGAGCCTACAAACAAATACAGTGCTAAGAAGATCATGTCGAATCGTTCTAAGAATCGGAATTCGATCACTTTCAGCAAGTTCAATACGGGCTGATTGTAAATCGTAATTTCGTCTGGACTGAAAAATGCGAAACATATTAGTGTGATGAGCAAGTATAAGAGTAGCGTTAACGTATTGGCAATAACAATCCCGCGAGTAGCCAATTGTTTGTTTTGCAAAAAAGGGTAGAGGAAAAACGTAATTTCAAATCCGAGCAGCGAAAAGATCGAAGGTTCCAAACCTTGAAAAATCGGAAGGATTCCTTCTTTGAACAAAGGAAACAAATGAATCCAATAACTGTCTTTTAAAGCAAGCAACAGAATAAACGGCATCCAGATCGTCATGTAAAACACGAGTTCGCTGTACCTACCCAATACCCTCCAACCGTTTCGAACGAGCAAATAACTCGGCACAGCAAACAACAGCATGACGATGTAATCAGGGGTTTGAGGCAGAAACCAAGCTTTGGTATAAAGCATCCCTTTGATCTGGATGATCCATGCGGAATAGGCAAAAAAGAATATCCAAAGCAGTGCGATGATTCTGGATATCCATTTGCCGAATAGACGGACAAGCAGATCGAACAATGTATGGTCCGGAAATTGTTTGAGAATTCGGACAATGAACAAGCTGGCAACCAGGTTGAGAATCCAGCCGACGATCAGAGACATCCATCCGTCTGTTCCCCCTTTTTCAGCCAACTCCCTGGGAAGAGACAGGATACCCGTGGCGAATTGAACCCCGTGTATGAGAAATATATACTGCATCAAGGTGACTTCGTTCATGGCATATTTTTTCATGACGGGTCCTCTTTCGAACGGTTCTTCCCTTGACGCGTGTCTTGTATAGATCTGGTGCTTTTGGGCCGCTTAACCATCGTCCAAATCGGCAGCCTAACGAATGTATCCTTCATATCTGCCCAGCGGAAGGGAGATAGCGGACTTCCGTATGGAGTCCCCAGTGACTCCAGGGAAACGAGATGAGCCAATAAAGTCATCATTCCAATAATGATCCCCACCAAGCCGAACATAAACGCGATTACCATCATTGGAAACCGCAGCAGCCGTATAGCCGTTCCCATATCATAGTTTGGGATAATGAAAGAAGCGATAGCGGTCAACGCTACAACAATAACCATAATGTTGCTGACAATCCCTGCTTGCACCGCTGCTTGACCGATGATAATACCGCCAACGATTCCCACCGTTTGTCCAACGGGTGCGGGCAGACGGATCCCGGCTTCCCTCATCATTTCGAGCGTAATTTCCATCATCAAGGCTTCAAGCAAGGCCGGGAACGGAACGAGAGCCCTCGACTCGGCAATGGAAAACAACATTTTGGTGGGTATGACTTCATGATTAAACGAGATAATAGCGATATACATCGCTGGCAGCAGTAAAGCAATGGCAAAAGCGATAAAACGAAGCAGACGAATAAATGAAGCGATCAGCCAACGAGTGCTGTAATCGTCAATATTTTGGAAAAAGGATATAAAGGTGGCCGGTGCAATCATCACGCTCGGGGATCGATCCACGATTACGGCTAATCTTCCCTGGAGTAGTTGAGAAACAGTCGAGTCTGGACGTTCGGTTAGAATGAACTGCGGGAATGGCGAATAGGGGTTATCTTCAATTAATTCGACGAGCTCCCCGGTGTTGATAATCGAATCAATAACAATATTGGATATACGCGTTTCCAATTCCTGAAGTACTTCCGGATGTGCTACATCTGCAATATACAAGATCCACACCTTGGATTTGCCTCGCTCCCCAATCGATATCTGCTTGATCTTAAGTTCCCGATTTGGGAGGTACCTGCGAATTAAGGCAATATTTTGCGACCCGGTTTCCAAGAAGCCTTGATGAGCGCCCTTAAGAGAGGTTTCCAGTTGTGGATCCGAGAGAGCCCTCTGCGGCCACCCTTTTGAATCCAGGATATAGGCTTCAGCGCGACCGTCCAGGAACAGGACACTATTCCCGCTAAGAACGGCTTCCTCCACCTCTTTCCAGTTTGTCCCGCTACTAAGATTCCCTACATTTGTTAGCGGAATTTCCCCTTTTATATTGGCAGTTTCGTCCATAAGCGGTCGGAGAATATTATTATTGATGGTCGTCTTGTCGGTCAGGCAATCCAAATAGACAAGAGCAGCCTCAATTCCCATGCCGCTTATCGTCAACCGTCGCACAATAAGATCAGGTGTCAATGGGAACAACTGCTGAAGGTTCATCAAATTACTAGACAAATCACTATGGAGGGTTTGTCCTTCAACTTTGCCTGGTTCTTGGGAATGATTTGCGGATGGTGTTCGAGGGGCAGATCGTTTTCTTTTAAATAATCTGAAAAATAAATACATAGCCAGCATCATCCTAAATTTAAAATATATTTTCTGCTATATTTTGGCTTTATTTCTGAAAAATATTCTGATTGGATATTGTACAAAACTGAACGAGTAGAAGGCAGCGTGGATGACATCAAAGATGCGGGCATGAAATGGGGTGTTGTCCAAGAGGTGAAATGATAAGTGCTGAAGAAGAAAGACATTACAGGACATAAATTTGAACTTCAAACAGGACAATTGAATGACAGGATGGAATATTATTGAAAGAGGCGACATGGCATGGAAGAAATCACTTTATCGTTTGTGGAACCGAATAATCCGGATTTATTACATTTAATAACGAAATTAGATGAAGAATTGTTTGAAAGGTATCCGGCTGAAGAAGTTTTTGGAATTAATTTTGATGATCCAATGACACAAGAAATTGTGTTTGTTGTAGCTTATATGAATAGACTACCTGTTGGATGTGGGGGAATTAGACGATTAGACAATGAAAGTACAGAACTTAAAAGATTTTTTGTTGATAAGCCTTACCGAAACAGGGGAGTAGCAGCTAGAATATTGAACTTATTAGAGAAGACCGCAAAACAGCTTAAGTTCAAATACATAAGATTGGAAACCGGGGTTGAGCAACCGGAATCCGTTAGTTTCTATAAAAAACATGGTTATAAAGAAACGAATAAGTTTGGTGATTACATAGACTGTGAATCTAGTCTTTGTTATGAGAAGAGGCTTATATAAGCTGAAAGGAGTAGCTCCGATGAAATCAATAAAACTGATGTTGTTCGGCGTAGCTCTACTATTAGTTTCTATATACATTCAGGGGGAACCAGGAATCAATTTTTATGGCAATGAGTTTTTTATAGGATTGTTCGGCTTTATTCTTATTAGTATTGGACTTTTTATGAAGAATAAAAAGGATTAATGTATTTTAATCGCCCCCGCGACTCGGTTGAAGCACAAATGCGAAATTCCCTTTATCGAGGTAAAGTAGATGTCGACGATTTATACACAGACAAGCTGTTTTTGCCAGTTTCACCGTCTAGATGTAGAACATTTCGACATGGAAGTCACGTTTAGACGAGTTAGGATAGTATTAGGGCTAGTTTTGAGCTGTTTTGAGGGCTTAGTTGTACAATTCTTCGACATCTAAGTCCTAATATGGCCGATTCTTCGGGTTAGATGTCGAAATGGTATACATCTATTCGCGAATGCCGCTGGCGGGTTTATTCCTCTTGCGGAAGTACATGCAAGTCAAGGTCGACCGAAGGTATGGATAAGGCAGTATCGGTGTTCGTTTTGCCTAGCACACCTACTTCTCAGCAGTGTTGTAATGTGAGAGAATGGGAGCAAAGCCTGCTATTAAGCTGGCTATAAAGCGTACATCAATCCCATTAATTGGATTAAATCCGAGAATCGAAATGAACAAGCTGTTTAAGGAAAAAGGAATTAAAGGTGAGTGGAAATAACCGGACCAGATAAACAAAAGATGAGGAGAGCGAGAGAGAAATGACACAGAAAATACTAAAGAATGCTACGATTTATACCCCAACAGGGGTCATTATAAATGGTTACTTGTTCGTTAGTAAAGATGGGAAAATTGAGTCTATCGGAAACGGGGATATAGAGATCCCCGAGCACGCGGAGGTTATTGATTGCACGGGCAAGCTAGTGCTTCCTGGTTTTGTTGATGTTCATGTACATGGCGGAGGCGGCTTCGATATGCTGCAGTCCACCTTCGAGGGGCTGGACGGGATGAGCAAGTTTCACGCTGAGCGCGGGACTACCGCATTCCTGGCTACTACTTCTACAACAAGTATGGATCGAATAGAGGGAGCGTTACGCAATGCAGCAGCAGCGATCGGTCGAACAACCGGGGCTGGACTGGCTGGTATTCATCTGGAAGGACCTTATTTGGATGAAAAGCGGAGAGGGGCTCAGAGTAAAGAGCATATCCGCCTGCCGAATCTGAGGGAGATTGACCACCTTCTAGAAACCGCAAATGGACATATTCGTCTGGTTACCTTGGCACCTGAGGTCGAGGGAGGTTACGAGGCAGTTCGTCATCTCACGGCAAAAGGAGTCACCGTTTCCGCTGGCCATACCGATGCAACATATGCAGAGATGGAAGAAGCTGTACGTGCCGGTATTAATCATACGACTCATCACTTCAATGGAATGAGTCCCTTTCACCATCGGGAGCCAGGTGTTGCAGGAGCGGGTATGATGCTTCCAGAGCTTACGACAGAATTGATCTGCGATGGTATTCATGTTCATCCTGCAGTGGTGAAGCTATTGTTCCAGGTTAAAGGAGTGGACAAAGTATGCATGATCACCGATGCCGTCTTTTGCGCAGGTCTTCCTAATGGCGACTATGGGAGGGTCAAAGTGAATAACGGCGAGATCTACCTGGCAGACGGATCGAGTCTGGCGGGCAGCTCTCTAACGATGCTTCAGGCACTGAAGAACGCCCTTCGTTACACTGGGTATTCGCTTGAGACATTATTGCCTTCCATGACCTCTGTTCCAGCGCGGCAAGTCCGTCTTGATGATCGAAAGGGTTCACTGGAAAAAGGTAAGGATGCTGATTTCTTGATTCTTAATCCAGAATTGGAGCTGCAATCCACGCATGTGATGGGTAAAGAAGTTTATCGCTCGAACTAGACTTATGCAATGATCTAGCTGTATCCGATTTTTCTGGATGCAGCTTTTCTTTTTAAATCCCCTCAGGAAAGGTTTACCGCAGCAAATATCGAATTATAATAGAAAATATCGAAATTTCTGTCGGAGGATCCTATTATGAGCAGCACCATACGCAAAAAATTAGACATAGCCAGGCAAGAGCTGCTGGATCTTGGCTTGCGAAATCCTTTACTTAATTATAGAACGCTCAAGGCAAGAGGTCTTGATATAGTGGATGAGAGGCCTGAGGATGTATACCAAATTGTTGTTTCCAATAAGAAGAAGATGACCTTTCTAACACGTGAGCAGGTGGAGATCGTTGAGACTCAGCCTGATTCACAGGAGATTACATCTGCACCTGCTTCCGTACCTCAGCCTGTGTCAGAACAATCATACAAGGATGCGAAGCTGCAAACGAACTATTCTGAAAAGCAAATTCAAAGCCGTCTTTTGAACACCTACACAGCGGCAAGAACCTATATAGAGGAGCAAGGGGTTAACATTCTCTACATGGCGCTCGGGATGCTCAAGTGGTATGAGGCGGATTCCAGCCAAGAGCCCAGACACGCTCCGCTGATACTTATTCCAGTCAAGATCGATCGTGTAAGTGCGCGCGAGCGGTTCACATTGACCTATACCGAAGAGGACATCGGTCATAATGTTTCCTTAATCGCCAAGATGAAGATAGATTTCGGGATCACGATTCCTGAATTCGACGATGAGGAGACTGGGATCAACGATTACTTCTCGCAAGTTGAAAATGCAGCAGCCGGGCAGAAGCGGTGGTCTGTTGATTATGATTCCGTGGTCATCGGATTTTTCTCGTTCGGCAAATTTCTCATGTATTGGGATCTGGATGTGGACAACTGGCCGGAGCATGCTAATCAACTGGATCATCCGGTAATTACGGCACTGCTGCAGGACGGATTTAATGAGCCGTCATCAGCGATTCGAGATGATGATCAGCTCGATCAATTCTTGAAGCCCGAGCAGTCCAACCTGATCAAGGAAGCAGACAGCTCGCAATTATTAGCAATTACGGACGCCATCCAAGGCCGGAATCTGGTTATTCAGGGTCCTCCTGGAACTGGGAAGTCGCAGACCATTACGAATCTGATCGCCGAAGCTATCGGAAATGGCAAGAAGGTGCTTTTTGTATCTGAGAAGATGGCAGCGTTAGAGGTTGTTAAGCGCCGGCTGGATGAAGCAGGTCTAGGTATTGCTTGTCTCGAGCTGCACAGTCATAAAACGAACAAAAAGTCGTTGCTAAATGAACTATCCTCTACATTAGATCTGGGCAGACCCGTGTACTCGCCTAATAACAGCGCTGAGCTGCTCGATGATCTGCGGAATCGATTGAATGATTACTGTGAAGCCATTCATTCCCCAATAGGAAATTCCGGCGTAACACCTTACCAGGCACTAGGTGAGCTGACCCGCTATAATGTTGTAGCCAAACAGGTGACATTTCCCAAAATCCAGCTGGAAGCAATGGGAGAGTGGACATCCCAATCGTTCAACAAGTTTGAGCTCCTAATAGAAGAGCTTCAGAGTACAGTACGTTCCATGGGCCTGCCGAGTAAACATCCTTTCTGGGGCAGCCGGAAAAGAATGATTATGCCCTATGAACTGGACGAGCTGAGAATCGGGTTACTCCAAGCGATAGAAGAAACTCAGGCTTTGCATGCGTATGGGGCAGAGCTGGCAACCGTAACTCAATATCCGCAGCTAAGTAAGCAATCGGATGTGAATCTTTTCATAGAGTTAGGTAAAAGGATAATGCAAGCCCCTTCCTTAGCACAGATTAATCTGCTCTCAGACAAATGGGTGTCAAACGGGGATAAGCTGAAGCAGCTTATAGAACTAGGACAGAAGAACGCAGCCCTTCGATTCAAATGGGAGAATCAGCTCCTTGCTGCAGCATGGGAGCAGGATGTTCTGGAGGCAAGACAATCGATTATTCGTTTTCAAGGCAAATGGTGGGGGTTTATTTCTTCTGATTACAGGAGGGCCAAGAATAAAATAAGTGCCTTGCACCGGTCACCAGATAATAAGAACCTGGACTATTTAGGTACCATCGACGCCATTCTTGAGGTTCAACAAACGAATAAATCTGCAATGGTTTACGAAGGACTGGCAAGAGAGCTATTCGACGGGGATTGGAACGGGATGAACACAGACTGGGAGAGAGCGGCGCAAGTTTTTGATTGGGTTAGTCGTCTGCAACAGGATATTCGCAGCGGTGTCCTACCGGAATGGACGATTCGATATGTGAATAGTCAATTGCACAATCCGGATATGGGGCAGATGGTTAGCAAGCTGGAACAACTCAATCACCGTTATATCTCATGCCTAGATCGAATAGAATCCCTATTGGAATTCGACGGTGCTGTACGATTTGAGAATCAGCTTCCGCTTATGCGTCAAGATTTCTCCCTTGTCGTCGACATGCTTGCAGGATGGTCCGAACATGTGCCGACCGTACAGACCCTGGTTTCCTTCAATCAGCTTTCGGAAGCATGCAAGGACCAGGGCTTGAAGCCTTTCATCGAGTTGGCGGTTCAATGGGAGCTTTCGGGTGAGAGACTGCTCGATTGTCTTCGCTGGAACTGGTACCAGACGCTTGCGGCGAGAGCATTCAAAGAACGGCCCTCCTTATCTCAGTTCGAGGGAAGCCGCCATGCGCATACGATCCAGAAGTTCGGGCAATTAGATATGGATCTGACCTATATGAACCGGTATAAGCTCGCGGAAGCGCATTGGCGTAAACTTCCGCAATATGATGCAGGCGGACAGTTGGGTGTACTGCGGCGGGAGTTCGAGAAGAAAACAAGACATTTGCCGATTCGGCAGCTCATGTTGAGAGCTGGTAACGCAATCCAGGCTATCAAGCCGGTTTTTATGATGAGTCCTTTATCAATCGCTACGTTTCTGAACCCAGGCAGTCTGGAATTTGACTTGGTCATATTCGATGAAGCGAGTCAGGTCAAACCGGTTGATGCTTTTGGTGCGATTATTCGAGGAAAGCAGGTTGTTGTTGTCGGTGACAGCAAACAAATGCCGCCAAGTAATTTCTTCGATTCCATCTCGAAGGAAGATGATCTGGATGACGACGATGATCATATTGCCCGAGATATGGAAAGTATTCTTGGCCTGTGTGTGGGGCAAAATGCGCCGCAGCGAATGCTGAGATGGCATTACCGCAGTCGTCATGAGTCTTTGATCACCGTGTCCAATCATGAGTTCTACGATCATAAACTCGTTATTTTTCCAAGCCCGGATGCGGACCGCAGTGACTCTGGCTTAATCAGCCGCTACTTGGGTCATACAAGCTATGATCGCGGACGCTCCCGTACGAATAAACTGGAAGCCGCAGCTGTTGCACAAGCGGTTATGGAACACGCGAGAGACTATCCGATGCTGTCTCTTGGGGTCGCAGCCTTCAGTATGGCCCAGATGCAGGCGATTATAGATGAGCTGGAGCTGTTACGACGGGCAGATCCTTCCTGTGAATCCTACTTCGCATCCCACGCTCACGAGCCATTCTTTGTCAAAAACCTGGAAAATGTGCAGGGAGATGAGCGTGATGTTATTTATATCAGTATTGGTTACGGCAAGACCGCAGAAGGCTACCTCGCCATGGACTTCGGCGCACTCAACCGCGAAGGCGGAGAACGAAGACTGAATGTGTTGATCACGCGAGCACGACTTCGCTGTGAAGTATTCACCAACTTGAGATCAGAAGACATCGATCTGAATCGCAGTGGAGCACGCGGTGTCAAAGCTCTCAAAACTTTTCTGCAATATGCGGAAAGTGGCAGACTTGATGTGCCCGTTGCAACTAAGAAGGAAGCCGATTCGCCTTTTGAAGAGGCCGTGTTCAAGCAATTGACCGATGCTGGTTATGAGCTACAAAAACAAGTAGGATCGGCAGGATTCTATATCGATATGGCAGTCATTGATCCTCTCAAGCCTGGAAAATACATGATGGGGATTGAATGTGACGGAGCCAGCTATCATAGTGCCCGTTCCGCTCGGGATCGCGATCGGCTGCGTCAAGAGGTTCTCCAGGGGCTAGGTTGGACGATTCACCGAATATGGAGCACCGATTGGTTCCGGCATCCTGAGCGAGAATTGGCCCGCGTTATAGAAGCTATTGAAAAAGCCCGTCTGGGCTTGAGAGAAGCTCCAGAACCGAACCCGCTGCCGGTACAACAGGTTCCGCAGGTTCCAACAGAGAATGAAGAGATCCAACGTGAAAGCAACGATGGAGCAAGATTGGAACAGACGAATCAAGAAAATCCAAAGTATGTTGTGGCGGATATCCTGATCGATCTCGTTGGACATGAGCTGCATACCATTCCAATCGCAACGATTGCTTCCTGGGTGCATGATATTGTTAGAGTAGAAAGCCCTATTCACAGCAGTGAAGTCGTAAGACGCCTTAGTGAATTGGCTGGGTTGAAGAGAGCCGGTACGAGAATACAAGCTATTGTGGAAGAGGCTATTCGCTATTTGACTAACAAAGAGAAGATTGTTCCAAGAGGCGACTTCCTGTGGATTCCAGATATGCAAGTTCCAATCGTTAGAGATCGCAGTGAGCTTGCTTTTAAAAAGATAGATCTTATCGCTCCGCAAGAAATTGCAGCTGCCATAAGGAAAGTGGTTGAAGCTTCGTACGGAATGAATAGGGAGGATTTACCTCAAGCAATATGTCAATTGTTTGGTTTATCGCGAGCCACAGATGACGTTAAAGGTCAGGTAGAGAATATTGTTTCGAGAATGATTGCCAGGGAACAGCTTGCGGAGAAAGGGAACCAGATTTCTCCTATCAGCCCAATCTAGACGTAAAGGAGGAGCTTAATATGAACATGAATATTGAACAATCTAAACAGGGTATGGAAATGGTGGCAGCAGTGAGAGAAATCGTTAGCTCCTTACCCGAAGTCGTCGAAGAGGTGGATGGTTTTGGTCATATTGTATTCCGAGTGAAAGACAAATCTTTTGCTCGGATAGGAGGAGATGACGAACGCGGATTCTCACTTTCTTTCAAAGCTACCCGCGAGACTCAAGAATTCCTTGTGCAGCAGGAGCCCTACTGGAAGACACCCTATGTGGGTCAGCACGGTTGGGTGTCAACTTGGGCCAAAGAGCCGAGAATTTGGGCGGATTTGGAACCTCTTCTTGTGGAGGGGTACTGTCTTGCAGCTCCTAAGAGCCTTGCAAAAATGGTATTGTTAAAGTAAAGATATAGTAGATTAGCATCAAATAGACATCTGTCGAATAATGTCAAAAAAATAGATGAGTTACACGAAGCAAAGTGCTCAGCAATAGCTTGAGGAGGTAGATCCAGCTTGTTCTTGTTTCATGCTTTGCAACAGCTTGGGGAAGCTTATAGCTACTACTTCTCGCATCCTGTGCTATACCTGATCTCCATCCCGATCGCAGTTGTCCGAACTCTTCAAGTCCTATACAAGAGCCAGTTCAGAGCGATTGTACATGGTGCAATTGAGGTTATCGTTGAGCTGGTCAGACTCATCCAATATACGGCAATTGTAATGTTAGGAACGGGGACATCGGTAAGTGATTTGCTCTCATCCATATCGGCATGGGGGCAAATGTTCGCCGGAATTCACCTGATACATAAGTCTGAAGTGATCTGGGAAATTACAGGATTTGTAATAGTTCTTTCGATCTATAAATTATTCTTATTTTTCATTGTGCGTGCAACGATAACCTTTACTCTTCGCGACACCTTAAATGGGACTCGTTTTGATGGACCTACTTTGCAAAATGCTATTTTGCTAGCTTTTAAGAATCTCTTCCTAATCCCAGTAGTTGTGATCTATTTATTTCTAATTCTTAGATTTATTACTTAAATAAGGAATTAAACTTCAAATATTTGAGAAAATACAGACCTTTCGGGCATTGTCCGGAAGGTTTTTTGTTTGTTTTCAGCTTTATTTTCTGCTCAAAAAATAATTTTACAATAGCTGCTCTATTTATGTTTCAAACATCACTGCGAGGGTTAATAGTTCATGTTGCCCTATTTTTGTTGTTTTTTTCCAACAACCCCCTTATACTATTAACGTATAACGAATCTTTATAAATGTATATGTCTAGGGATTCGTATGCCTTTTTATTCATGTGGAAAGGAGGTGAAAAAAATTATATGAATAAAAATAGTTTTTACGAGACAGCAGAACATATTCCAGAGAGAGAAAGGAGCGGAAGAAGCTTGCTGAACAAATCTATGTTAAAGAAAACCTCAAGTTTACTAGCAGCAGTGATGATAGTTTCCATGCTCGTCCCAATTTTTGCTTTCGCAGCAAATTTTGTGGGGTTTAGGGATGTTAAGTTTAATCATGATGGAACCGTTACGGGTCAAGTATATTTCGACTCTGAGAGAGTCACAGACAGTGTATATCTGAATGTGTACTCCAATGGAGACTTTTATTCTGCGAATTCCGTAAATACGGCGACTTATGCAACTTACGAGAATGGTTATTATTACTATAATCTCGAAAATATTAGAGTAACCGATGCAACGTATAACTCGATTGACTTACATGCTTTAGTAGATGGAGTTACGTGGGATGTTTATGGTCCTTTAACCAGGCTTCCTGCTCCGCCAACTGGATGTACAGTCAATTGCGGTGGCGGTGGTGGAGTCATTATCCCGCCAACAGGAACAGACACGATTGAAGTAACAAACGGTAAAGTAGATAGCGATACATTGAAAAATGCACTAGCTAAATACGACAATGTTACCCTGAACATTAAAGGGGACACCGTACAAATTCCAGCTTCAGCATTAATCGACGCTGCCAAGAAAGACGGCGTTACGATTACGATAGTTGGGGAAAATGGTACATATATACTCCCGGTATCGGTACTTCTGCTAGAAGAACTGGCTAAAGAATTAGGCGTTGATGTCAAAGATCTGAAAATCAACGTTGGAATCACAAAAGTAACAGGTGAACAAGGAACAGCTGTTACAAAGGCGGTCGAAGAATTGGGCGCTGCTTTGGTTGCAGATATTGTGGACTTCACTCTGACCGCCGAGGGAAAAGACGGCAAGAAAATTGCGATCGAATCCTTCGGAGACACTTATGTGTCTCGCCAACTTACATTAACGAGCAAGCCGACTAAACCAACAACAGGCGTGGTATTCGAAAATGGTAAGGTTAGCTTTGTTCCAAGTACTTTCTCTACAACGAATGACAAAACAATTGCTACTATTAAGCGCAACTCGAACAGTATTTATACGGTAATAGAGCTAGAGAAGTCTTTCAACGACATCAATGCGCACTGGGCTCAATCTTATATTGAGATGCTAGCCAGTAAGCTGATTGTTGATGGAGTGACGGATCAGTTGTTCGAGCCGGACCGCAACATTACTCGTGCCGAGTTCGCAGCATTACTAGTTCGTTCACTTGGACTTGAACTTGCTACAGACACATCCACTTTCAGTGATGTAGCTGCAGGTGAATGGTTCAGTGGAGTTGTTGGCGCAGCAGCTAAAGCCAAGCTGGTAGACGGTTATGAAGATGGTACATTCCGTCCGAATGCACAGATCTCCCGCGAAGAATTAGCGGCAATGGTCGTTCGTGCTCTCAAGTATGCGGGCATGGAGATCAAAATCGACGCTGCGAAGCAAGCTTCGATCTTGGCGGCTTGGAGTGACTCCAACCAGATCGTATGGGGACATAACGAGATTGCAGCAGCAATCGAAGCCGGTATTGTGGATGGTATGACCAACACAACATTGGCGGTTCGCGAGAATGCAACTCGGGCTCAGTCCGCAACAATGCTTAAGCGTTTCTTGACCAAGGCCGATTTTATCGACTAGTGGTTCAAGCTCTGTAACTCGTAAAGGCTTATATCTGGAGGCTAACCCCTTCAGATGTAAGTCTTTTTGTTTTTGCGAGCTTTTGATGTAGACAGATTAAGGGGAGAACTCCATAATGGAAGCGAATGAGGAACCGATCATAAGTATTAGGGAGGGACAAACTTGAAACAAGTGAAGACCAGAAGCACCTATTATACGCCCGCAAAAGTAAAAGCGGCTCGTGCAAATGTTGAGAAATTAGATTGGGCAGCAGCGGAACGAGACCAGGCAGTACTCCAAGCCAATCAATTATTGGACAGAGGGCTCATGTTTATTTGGGAAGCTGTACCAGGGCAGAATTTGCCTCGAAGCTACCAGACTAATCAAATTCTAGGTAACTTAAGTCCGTTGTCAACAGCCGAACCAAGCGATAACCCTCTGAACAAGCTTGGGAATTATCCTTGGATTGCGGATCCTTTGAACAATCCTTGGAAGCTGACCGATCCTACGACCGGCTATCAATTTCCTACTAATGATTTTGGTGCCTACTACAGAAGCGGTCTGGATGGTAAAGGAGAGTTTAATCCTGCGCTAGCTGACCGCAGCTTACTTGTGAATACGCTTTATCCTGAAAAAGGGGCGGATTGGGGAGTTGATGACGGATACGGTTGGGTGGATACCGACACTGGCTATCGATATACGTTTATATCATATTATGTGCACTGGTTCTTATGGTTCGGTGCGAATAATCTGGTTGTTCGAGGTCTTACTTCTCTGCGTGATGCGTATTTGTTCACTGGAGATAGCAAGTATGCAAAGGCTGGAATTGTGCTGTTGGACCGCATTGCGGACATCTACCCGAGCATGGACGTAAGTTTGCATGATCCCAAGCTGTACTTGAATTCTCACGGCGGCAGCGGGCAGGGGAAAGCGATCGGGTGTATATGGGAGACGGGGTTGGTAAAAGAACTAATAAGCTCATATGATGCTCTTTTTCCAGCGTTAGATGATCCCATTACAATTGATTTCCTGAGTAACCAATCGAAACGATATGGGTTAGCCCCGAAGAATTCGGCCGCAGAGATTGCATTTAATATAGAAAACGGTATATTAAGGCAGACCTTCGAAGGGTTTAAGACAGCCAAGATTCGCGGCAATAATGGCTTTCATCAAAGTGCCTTGGCTTATGCGGCTGTTGTCCTGGACTCAGATCCAGAAACGAAGGAATGGCTTGATTATACGTTTCAGGCTGGTGGTTACAAGACTAATCCACAGCATTTAACTGGAGGTAACGTCTGGAATACATTGATCAATGATGTGGATCGGGATGGGCATGGCAATGAAGCGGCCCCTGGTTATAATCGTCTGTGGCTGACTACATTTTTAAAGGTGGCGGATGTATTAGACGGTTACGACCGATATCCATCGGTAGATTTATTCCGAAATGCTAAGTTTCGTAAGATGTTCCATAGTGTATATCCCGTGACGATGGTTGAGCGTTATACCGCACAAATCGGGGATACTGGAGTGACAGGCAATCCAGGAACCTTACTTAATAAGGCGGAATCTGTGCTTGCCTTTCAAAGATATGGGGAGCCCATCTTTGCCCAGATTGTTTACATGTTGAATGGAAATGTCGTCACGGGTATTCATGGAGATATATTCACAGACAATCCGGAGCGTGTTGCGGATGATATTGCGCAAGTTATTCAAGAGTATGGTAAATTCGAGCTTGATAGTGCTAATTTGACAGGATACGGCTTCACTGCATTGAGAGATGGGGGACCGTCGGAATTGGAAGCAGGGAACAGCACCCTGCGTGATCTATGGCTGTATTATGGACATAATGGCGGACACGGACATTGCGATACTCTGAATATCGGTATACATGCATTTGGAATAGATTTGATGCCAGATCTAGGGTATCCGGAGCAGGCCAATCCTGCGGACATGCACAGGCTGGAATGGGTGAAGCATGTCGTTAGCCATAATACGATCCAAGTGGATCGTCACAATCCTAGAACTCAATGGGTAGCAACTCCTAAGCATTATGATGACTCGGAAATAGTAAAATTGATCGATGTTGAAGCGCCTCTGCTGTATCCCGAGACGGACTTATATAAGCGGACCTCAGCATTAATCAGAGTAGATGACAATAACTCCTACGCCATTGATTTCTTCCGTGTACGCGGGGGAAGTGAACACCATTTCAGTTTCCATGGGGCTGAAGGCACGGTGCTAACAGAAGGATTAGATTTAGTAGAACAAAAGACAGGCACCTATGCCGGTACGGATACACAATTCGGTATTCGTCCTGAACATGAGACTGTGGTAGGCGGAAACTATAGTGGACCAGGATTCCATTGGCTTCGTAATGTGGAGCGTGATGGAAGTCCATCTGCTGGATTCAGTGTTGATTGGTGTGTGAAGGATACTTGGAATGTCCTTGGTAACGGCACGGGTGCGACAACAGACATCCATTTACGATTGACAATGCTGACCAAAGTTGACGAGGTGGCTCTAGCAGATGGCGTACCTCCCAGAAATAAGCCCGGCAATCCAGCAACTCTCCGATATATGCTTGCTCATCGAGATGGACGCGGAGAAGCGCTTGACAGTCTGTTCACTTCCGTAATAGAACCTTATAAGGGGGAACGTTTTATTTCCTCTATTCAGTCTGTCGAGATTGTGACTGGCAACGGGGATTATGTAGATGAACAGGAAGCGAAAGCGGTGAAGGTTACGCTGAGCAATGGTCGAGTGGATTATTTGATGCGTGCCAGCCATTCGGATCGAATATACTTGGTTGATGGACGTATTGAATTCAGCGGATTCTTCGGTCTATATTCCGAAAACAACGGGGAAACTGTGCACCGTTACGTTCATGACGGAACCCGGATTGGTATCATCGGGGAATCGAACTTACTTGGAATAGGGCATATCGAGGGAGAGATTGTGGATTTTACGAGGGAAATGAGTTCAACTAATTACATAGATGTATCGATGAATCTAACTTCTTTTGCTATGGATCAGCTTAAGGGCACTTTTATTTATGTTGAAAATGACGGAGAGTGGAATGCATCTTATAAGATTCTTGATGTGACACAGCTAGAGCTTGGGAAGTTCCGTCTAGACATTGGGGATATCACCTTGATCCGTCGTTACCGGAGTCAGGAAGAACCTGAGCAAGGATTCATTTATGATTTGGTACCAGGTGCAGCCTTCCGAATACCCCTTAGTCATTCAGACTAAGAGGCGAGACAGTGAAGATTCTGGTATTGTAGCCAATCATGGGCTGCTTTCATACAATACAACAGCACAATTACTTGTATGGAGGCTTGGTTTATCATGATTCAGGTTGCCGGGGGTAGTACCCCGATTGATAGCTACTCGCTTAGCGGAATTGAACAAGCGATACTTGCCAGCAAGCAACAATCTCAAGTGGTATATAATTATGAATCATTGGATCAACTGTTATTCGAGCTTAAGCTGAGGGCGGGTATAGTTCAATCTGCACTGGATCTGGGTAAAAGTGGAGCTGTATTTGCTCCGCTTCGACATTCAAAAGCGAATGGGTATTACTGGATTCGCACCAGAGTGGGCGGGTTTCAGCTAAGACCAGGTGTTCGCCCATCGGATGCGATCCGTGATATTTACATGAATGGACCCATGTATGCTTTTGAATGCGCCTCGGCGGTCATTATCATCATGTACAAAGCAGTTTTGGACTTGCTTGGTGACGAGCTGTTCAATCGTTATTTTGACAATTTGCTGCTAATAACTACGAATGCGGACAGGGATTTAGGTCTCACGACCATTCAGACGAAGACCGAAATGTTCGTCGGTGATGTCATTTATATCAACAACCCGGATTATGACCGCAATAAGCCTGAGTGGAGCGGAGAGAATCTGATAAAAGTCGGACAGAACGCGTACTTCGGCCATGGCATTGGTGTTATGACAGCAGAAGGTGTCATTGCAGACCTTAACAAATTACGCAGAAGATGGGCTCGAAGATCAGCGTATATGCTCGATCAATCTACCTTTCCTAACTTTGCTTATTTGTATAGTCTTACAACCGCCACGCCTGCTATGCCTTTTCCAGCTCGCGGCGATAACGTTAACCGTGAACAGATTGTGCGAATCCTGGCCAGGTCTACGCAAGATTCTGCTGTTTCATTTCGCTGATAGGTTATGGGTAAGCAAAGAAGAACCGCCTTTCTCCAATAGAGAATGCGGTTCTTCTTTATTAAGACTACTTGATTATCATGTTGGTATCTAAATGGCTTCTGGATCATCAGCTGCCTCTGTTGTCCTTGGGATCGAAGTTCAAGCATGCTTTCCCTGAGGATTGCAGCACAGTATGGCTTGGCATCAGCTGAGTTTTGAACCCAAAGGCTCGGCAGCCTTTAGGGAATTTCGGATCCCATGTGACATAGAAATGTCGGCATTTCAAACAATTGATTGGTTTTCCCTCTGTCATTCTTATCCCTCATATCGTCCTGACACGTTGCCAGGGTTCAATATATAACTCGTATGTTCTATTAGTTTATACGATATGAGCTTGGTTGGGAAGACAGACGGATCATATCTTTGCGACGGTAAATGCCCATTATTAGTCCTACGGCTATCATATCGGCTATTAAGCCGGAACCCCCGAAGGATAGGAAGGGGAGTTGGACTGAGGTCCATGGCAGCCATCCTAAAGCCATCCCAATGGACCAGATAAACTTCATGCTTAAAAAGAGACCTAATCCAATTATGATTTGCTTGCCGTAATCGTCTTTCACTTTTCTTGCTGTGACGATAATTCGGAACATCAGTGCTAGAACGGTCCAGACAAGAACAAGGCCTCCCAACCATCCAAATGAAAAGATGATATAGGTGTAAATTGCATCTGTGTGATGATTAGGGAGTACCGAGTTTGGAGTACCTATTCCTTGACCGAACCAGCCTGCTTCACGAATGATTTTGAATGATTGGACCGCCATATAACCCCTTCCTTGAGGATCGCTGTAGGGATCGAGAAAAATGTCTAACCTTTCTATTAGATTCATTAATGTTGAAGGCTTGATGAAAATGAGAAGAAGCAGGAGAACAAAATGAATCATTGGAACAAGCGTTCGGAATAACCTACTCTTGTATGCTGAAGCAAAGAGTATAAAAGCTGCGATGAAATAAAATAACATCAAAGTGAGGTCAGAGGTCATTATGTATAATACCAAAGGCGGGAATCCATAAATGGCCCATTGCTTCCATGGGTTCCGGTTATTCTCTTCTTTGAATAACAGACCGCACTGCGCAACAAGCAGTACATATGGACTAATGCTCATAATAGGGAACATGATTCCGAATAATGATAAATAGTGACGCGTTCCGTTTACGGATAGACCTTGCTGAATCGTGATAATCATTAATATTAGCATGCACCAATAAATAATGTTTGAATAACTCTTGATTTTTCGATAATCAATTAGACGTACTCCGACAAGGAAGATAAGGCCGATTGCGACAAATATGATTTTTTTGTCAAACAATTCAAACGGATGTACACTAGTACGGAAAAGAAGTGATTTCTCAGCTGAATACATTGTAATTAAGGCCATACCTAGTAAAGAAACTACAATGGAGACCAGACTCCAGTCGGTTTGGGGGCGATGAATGCGATTTAATCGTGTTCCAACCACTTTTGGATCACCCATTTGTGTTATAGCAGCTTTTAGCGCTTCTTCATAGGTTAAATTAGGTGAATCGGATTGCAAGTCATCAGCAAGCTCAAGGATGTGATTCTCCAACTCAGTTCGAATATCCGGATGCATCTCGTATGCTCTAACTTGTCTGCAGACATTAGTCACGTACTCATTAATAATGGGAGGATTGTCCTTATATTTCATACAGACCCCTCCCCCAGGATACGATCCACTGCTTTGTGAAACAGCGACCATTCCTGCTTCTTCTCACCTAATTTTCTTCGGCCATGTTCTGTCAGGACGTAGTATTTGCGCTTGCGTCCATCCATTTCATTCCAATAGGTATCTACATCGCGTTCTGACTCCAGACCATGCAGGATCGGGTAGAGGGTTCCTTCTTTGAGAGTAAACAGGCCGCTCGAAAGCCTCTCAATTTCTTTGGTAATCTCATATCCGTACATAGGCTTACGATCAAGGAGACTGAGAATCATAATAACGGTGCTGCCTTTCATCAGTTCTTTGTTCACGCTCATACGAGGGCTCCTTCATAAATTAGATATATACATAGGTTTGTAATGCATCGTAAATCTATGTATACACTTTACCAAATCTTTTCCATGCTTTCAACAACAATATCAAATCAAAAAAAGAGATGCCAGGCAATGGCACCTCGTCAATTCGTTAGTATTCAGGCCAGCCTTAGCATTCGGCCTGAGTCATTTCGTTCGTAAAAGCTGTCTTATACTGGTCCGCCGTCATCTTGACAGCGGAAGTAGGCGCGTAGTGGAATTGAAGTGCACGTCGGCGTTGATTGGACATGTTCGGCGGTGTTCCATGATGAATCAATCCCGAGAAAATCATGAGTCCGCCTGGCTTCAAAGGAACCATCTCATCGCGGAGTATATTCACGGAAGCATCGCATAACTGCCAGTCGCGGATAGCATAATGAGGGACAGGTCCTTCGCGGTGGGAGCCTGGTATGACGTGCATACAGCCGTTCTCGGGAGTAGCCTCGTCCAAGGCGACCCAGACGCCTGCTACCATTCGAGTATAACTGAAATTCGAGTATGCCATGTCCTGATGCCATGGTTTCTCGATTCCCGCATCCGGAGAAGGAGGCTTGAGCAGGGCTTGATCCTCGCAGAAGCGTGCATCCTCTCCGAAAACTTGGGCCAATATACGCAGAATTTTGGGATGATAGCAGATGTAGTGCAAAGCAGGGCAATGTTCGATGAATTTGTGCAGCTTACGCACGACGAATTCTCTCTCTTCCGGTGTATTCCACTGGGCATCTTTCATGGATTGTATTCGGGGCCCAACAATTTTACCATGTATGACATCTTTAATGTCTTGAAGGGCTGCTTGGACTTCTTCTTCCGTAAGCACTTGCTCAATGGCAATATAACCGAGCTCTCTGTACGTACTTATTGTTTGTTCCGTTACATCTTCGGGGGTAGCGACTCGATGTGACGCGATTTTATCGAATCTGTATAGCTTACTCGTAATTTCTAATGGATCTGCTGCTGGTTTTATCATACTGGTTTCCTCCTTGATAGGATAAGGTATTCTTGACTTAATCCTAACAGGCGGCTGCAATTCTAGGAATGGAATGGCTTGCTCAGGCATGTTCTGAAACGTATATTTTGTAATTTAGACGCGGATAAAACCTTTTGTTGATCAAGGTCAATAAAGCAATACTCTCGAAGCAGGAGATTGTGATACGTTTGTGTAAGAATTAATTATTGTAAGCAACAATTTCGTGAAAAGAGATAACAAATGGAGGGGATGAAGGGGATGGCTGTGAAATTAACGGATAATCGAAAAGTATTCAAATCAGTATATCAACTAAAACCTGGAACAATACAAATCCTTGAGGTGCCTGATCTTAATTTTCTCGTATTGCATGGACAAGCAAGAAAAGAAGTATTGGTTGGTGAGGATCACACATTAATATGGCTGTTCAGTCGCATCCAGAATCAACTTCGGCTAATAACGTCAGAACGATTGCAATACAATTTCAGGCATATGCCATTCGAGATGTTGTGGCATGAGCAACTCCCTACGGGAGTATGGAGCCGAACGGTGATGGTACAACTGCCGGATCAAGTAGACCTGGTGACATTTCAAGAAGCGATACGCAATGTAAGAACCAAAAACAAGAAGGTCGAGTTTACGGAACCATCTTTTGTACGAATATCGCAAGGCCTATGTGCACAGAAATTACATCTCGGCCATTATGAGGACACGAATAAGACAGCCCATGAGATTCATTCCTATATATCCGAGATGGGATATATTGTCAGAGGGAAGAGGCGAGAAATTTACTTAAATCCGCCTAACTGGAACCCGGTCGAGAAATGGCAGACGATCGTAAGAATACCGATTGAACGCCTCTAGATTAGCTAATCTGGAGGTAACTCTATCAAGGAAAAATAGAGCCTAACTTTTAGCCTTGTTTGGTGGAGGTGCTGCTAATGTTGCTGGGTGTCGGATATGTGTTGCATAATCGGATGGAGCGATTCCATACGCTAGCTTAAAGCTTTTGCTAAAGGCAAACAGATCACTATACCCTAAATAATCGGCAATCTCTGAAAGGCTCATTCGTGTTTCCAGTAACATTTCCTGGGCATGCTCCATTTTGGTTTTAGCAATAAACTGTTTGATTGTTTGACCTGTTGAAGCTTTGAATAGTCGGCTCATATATTGTTGAGAAGTGTCTATATGTTCTGCTAAGTTATGCCAATCAATCCCTATTCCGCTGCGTTCACGAATATATTTCATAATTTCACGAACCTTCTGAACCTGCTTAGGCGATAGTACGCGCAATCTCTTGTCGCTAGACTGCTCGCGAAACAGATGGATGAAAAATTTTTTCATCATACAATCATACTCCAGATCACTCATAAGCATAGGGAATTCAAGAAGCTCCATAAGCTGATAAAGAATGGTTTCCGTCTGGAATGCATTATCCACAACAGTGAATCTTGGTAAGGGAAAATGTGAAAGCGAAGATCCAGGGTATCCTGAGATCCGAAAATGCATATATAGAACGGTAAGACGGTTGTCCGGATCTTGTGTTGCTTTTGGCAAGTCTCCGGGGTGCATGATCAGGCAGCTTTTTCTCTGGAGTTGGAATTTCTCCTCGCCCAAAGACATTTCGCCTTGACCGGCAAGTACATAGAAGATGTCATAATCCGTAAAAGGAATCTGATGATCCCAATACCAACCAGGTTGACAAATTCGTTTACCGTAGGATCCGCTTTTGCTAAAAGTAATCCGGTCTAATGGTGGAAGGGGAGTGGGCATATTCGATCACCTCTCTTGTATCATAAACCGACTATGCTTATTTGTTAAGTGTTTCATTGCCAGCTTGGACATAGTTCTGGAGTGCATAATGGGTAACTCGCTCTGCTTGTTGTATTGGCTCGAAGTATCCTTCGGCTACGAACCTTCTTAGCCAGGCAGTTGCAGTTACGCTGGTGATTTTGAATGATTGGGACACATCGGCTGGACGAATACGACCCTGATTACAAAGGGCGAGATGAATTACATATTGTTTACGCAGTACCCAGATGTCGGCATCCTCTGCGGTTATTGTTCCATGAGTTAAAGACCACCAATTCCTAAAGCCTGTTTGATCTGAGTAGTTAGTGAAAACAAAAAACACCCCATAACAGACAGTAATGTCTGTTAGATGGGGTGTGCTTCACTCCGTAAATGATTATTGATTACATAATAATGGAAGAATAAGAGATTGGCAAGTGTTAAATCTGGATTAGTGGGTGCTTGTACAGTGTTCATGTGGAGTTAGTTAAGTGAAATTTACTAATAGTAACCGACCGAGCCAAATCATCTCGAATCTAAGCCGTACCAGCTAACCTAATCAAAACTCAATGAGCATAAGCTTCTGCTCGTAAACCATCTCGAAGCCAGCGTCTGTTAGCGCAGCTATGACTAGTGGGTTCGAGGCACGCAAGTTATCAGTTTGTCGATGGATAGCCAGATCAAACGGGCCGAATACACGTGAGAGAGCAATACGCACGACGGCATTCGCCTCGGCTTCTGTTAAGCCAGGAGCGGCTTCGCAGTGGTTAAGGGTGATTGAGCTTATTCCCCCTTTGTCGTTGTAATATTTACTGAAAAGGGAGTAACCCACAACGACGCCTGCCTCATCCAACACTTGCAAAGAGTCTGCACCACTGCTCTGCAATTGGAACCATTGTCCGCTCCACGGGGAGTGTTGCATAAAGAATGGCAGTTGGATGACTTCCGCAGGCTTGCCATAAATGACACTGTAACCGGTAGCGTCATCAATAGTCGGACTAGTTACGCCAGCGGAACCCGGCTCGATCGCAAAAGGTACACTTTCGAATGCACCAGCTCGCTTCAGCCCGATTAGATCGTCCACTACGCGGAAGCCCGAACCCTCGTAAGCGGCGATCGCTTTCACATTCTTCGATACCACTTCCAAATATGCCGTATGTACGCCGGCAGCGCGCAGATTGTCTACGGCTGCACGCATTAAAGGCCTCGCGAGTCCCATTCCCCTGAAGTCAGGGTGCACTCCAGTACCACCGTTCCAAGCTAACAGCTTCCCATCCACTTCTCTGGTTGCAATCAAGACGAAACCAGCAGGACGATCGCCTACGAATAGTCCGACGGACAGCTTAGGGGAAATGCGCTTCGTGCCTAGATAGATCATGAATTTCTCCACGTCCGTGGTCATGTCTGAGTAGTATTGCGAGAATCCGCCGTTCCATAGCTCAACAGCTTGATCAAACGTGCATTCGTTCAATGTGCGGATCGTATACGATTGTTCTTGATTCATGACGCCTCCAACTTCTTGTCCATTATAGAAGTAATAAAATAAACTATTTCACTTTAAGGACACTATTGTTATCCAGCACCCGCGATCTCAGGCTTTTATCGTACTGAGAGGGGGTCATATCCGTTACTTGCTTGAAATGCCTGGAGAAATAATGGATGCTGCTGTACCCTAGCGCTTCCGCGATTTGGGTGTAATTCATAGTTTCTTCACGAATAAAGGCTTTAGCTTTTTCTATTTTAAGATGATGATGGAACTCCAGAATGCTTACCCCGGTTTCCCGTTTAAATATAGTTTTCAGCCTCGTTTTGCCTATATTCATCCTGCGGCTGATATCATCGAGCTTGACCTGCTCGCTAACATGCTTGTGCAAGAGCTCCTTCAGGGATGAACAAATCTCTGCATCCGTTTTTAGCTTAGCCGAAGAGGATAAGTTTACTGATTCTCGATTCTCTTGTCCTTGTACCTCATGATTTTTATCCAAGTGTAGGATGTTCCCTGTGCCTATCCCTGTTTGCTTGCGAATGAGTGTAAGCAGCAGCATCTCAAGGTAGAGCTTCACGAGCTGTTCGGCGCCAAAAACACGAGGGACTTTACTCATGATTCCGCCTTTCTTCGGCTTGCCTACATCAAAAGCATTCCCGCCTTCGCGAAGCATCCCTGACAGCAGCAACTGTTCTTCGTCATTCAGCTTGAACTTCTGGCTGTGAAAATAATTCATAGCCTCCGATCTACACTCAAAACAAATAACAAGCACATTGGGAGCTACACGTTGATTAGCGCGCATGGCGTGAAACTCGTTCGGAGAATAGAAAACCAGCTCCCCCTGCTTCACGATGAGTGTGCGGTCGGCTATCGTGAATTCAGCTTCCCCTTTGTCCATGTAAAGAAACTCCCAGAAATTATGCTTTTCCCCAGGGTACACATAATCTTTGGCAAGCTCGTTGTAGTGGAATGATATGAGCTTATTAACGACGATATCTTCATGCAGGCGCAACCTGACGAACTTACTCATACTGGTTTGTCCTCCCGAACAGCGTTATGCATGCTTCCTGCAAGCGGTCGTTAGCACTTACACTTGTTAGTTTAATCGAATTTTCAATCAAAAGAAACCCTTTTCATTCTTCACCTGCAGATAAAAAAGTGCAAAAAATCAGTCCGATTATGTAAAGACCTTTCTCCCGAATTCCCTTAACATGAAGGTCAAACTGGTAGAAGTTACAGTGGAAAGAATGCAACCGATCAGGAACAAATGAATCTTACTATATTTGGGAGGCTATATTATTATGAGTAAAATTCGTGCAGCTGTTGTAGGGTTAAATATGGGTCTTCAGCACGCCTATGCTTATGCCAAGTCAGAACGGGCTGATTTGCGTTGGGTCGTCGATCTCGATGAAGAGAAAGCGGCTAAAGTGGCGAAGGAGCTAGGCTGTAATTATACGACAGATTGGACCAAGATCATCGACGATGTCGATGCAATCAGCTTAGCAACTCCTCATCATCTGCACGCTCCACAGTCACTTCAGGCTATTGCAGCAGGTAAACATGTTTTATTGGAGAAGCCGTTAGCTAACACCGAAAGTGATTGTCTTAAAATTATTGAAGCGGCCAAAGCAAAAGGCACTACATTTATGATGGCATACATTGTTCGCTTCCTTCCTGCCATTATGGAGTTGAAAGAGATTTTGGCAAGCGAAAAGTATGGCAAGCCTTTCAGCAGCAACATTTGGATTCAAGCCTATCTTCCGCCAATGCCGGGAACCTGGTTCTCTCGCAAAGATGCTCTGGGCGGCGGTGTAATGTTCAGTCATGGCTGTCACTATGTCGATTTGTTGATCTGGCTGTTCGGAACCCCAACTTCGGTAGCTTCATTCGGAACAAGAGTAGGTACGGAGTGGATGGAGGGAGAAGGTACTTCACACAGTATTCTACAATTTGAGAACGGAATTGTAGCTAGCTTGCAGGCGAGCTGGGGGATGAAATACAAGCAAAGTCCGGGCTTTATGCAGATTCATGCTACTGAGGGGGCTCTTATTCTCGACAATATGTCCCAAATTGATGTAGTTGATGCCGAAGGCAGACACACGATCGTGGGTCCGATCCCTCCATTGAAGCAAGAAGAAGGCACGAATGCATTATATGAAGTGGAGCATTTCCTTGAGTGCATAGAGAATGGCTCGCAACCAGATACAGACGGAGTGGAAGCGATGAAATCATTACGGACAATCTGGGCAATGTATGAGTCAGCTGAAAATGCCGGCAAACCTGTATCCCCAGCGGATGCGCCTATCTCTTAAGCTGCCGTTCGTTTTCTGAAATAGCCTACAAAGCCAAAGGGAGATTGAATCTAATGAAGAACATCAAAGTTGGAATTATTGGTTGCGGTCTCATGGGATCGCTGCACGGCAGAACCTTGCATACATTGCCTGGTGTATCGGTAACGGCTGTTCATAATCGTTCAAGAGGTAAAGCAGAGGCTTTGGCCAAAGAGGTCGGAGCAACCGTGTATGATTCGTATGAAGAATTATTGAAGCAAGATATTGATGCAGTATGGGTAGCTACCCCGGATCATCTGCATGTTGATATTTCCAAAGCCGTACTGGATGCAGGCAAGCATTTGTTTCTGGAAAAAGCGCTTGCGACCTCTGTGGCCGATGGCGCAGAAATCGTTGCGGCAGGTGACCGTCATCCTGAGTTGAAGGCAATGGTTGGGTACCCGCTTCGCTTCGATCCAAGATACCGTAAGATGAAAGAAACCGTGTCCAGCGCTGGAGCGGGCAAGCCGCTGCAGGCTTGGTCAATGCGCACGCATTTTCTGGATCCGAATCAACAAGTGTACGACAAATATAGGGACCACCACTACGATACCCCTAGCTGGTACTTCGATGATGTAACGGCAAAAGGACCAATCTACTCCCATGGCTCTCACGATTACGACCTGCTCATGTGGATGTGCGGAGATATTGAAAGTGTGTTCGCGTACGGGGGTACTTACTTGCTTCCTCCTGGAAGCGTTGCAGATGCCTTTACTGTTGCGCTGCGCTTCAAGAACGGAGGTATCGCTCATGTCAGTACTCCTTGGATTACACGTGTGGAGTATGATATGACCGGTGTCGCTACAGAGAACTTAACCGTTGTGAACAACAACGGCGAGATTCGTTTGAAATCTGGTAATGACCCAGAACAACGGATCGCCTTCTCGGAAAATGATATGTGGGTGAAGCTGAACCAACATTTCATTGATTGCATCCGCCATGACCAAGAGCCGCTAATTTCACTCAAAGACGGTTTGAAGGTAATCGCTGTATCCGAAGCGGCTTACACATCCTTGAAGGAACGCCGTGAAGTGTTCGTACAGACAGGAGGAGCGCTGTCGTGAACACTACCTCCTCGAACTTCAAACTGGCTTGTATGACCCTGCCATACATGAAATATTCATTCGAACGCTCGCTGCAAGGAATCTCCCAAGCTGGATTCCGTTATATCGCGTTCGGTTTACCTCATGCAGGAAGCGACGTCCCCGATGAGCAGGACCCGCAGGCCGTCGCCAAGCTGCAGCGTTTGTTCGATCAGTACGGGGTGGAGCCGATTATGTTGGTCAGTACGAACCAGTTAGCTCCCGACCAACCGATCGAAAGAGCCCGTCAGCGCTTCGAGACAGCACGAGCGTTGGGCATCCCTGAGCTGCTCTCACTTGGCGTGTGGGGATATCAAGCGTTCCCGGATACCCCGCTGCCAGAGCAGGAGATTCGCGAGAAGAGCGAGCGATTCGCCGAGCAATTCCGTAATGTTGCCAAGCTTGCCGAGGAATACGAGATTACGGTTACGCTCAAGCCTCACACAGGGAATACGGCAACGGCCTCTCATCTGATTGAGACGATAGCTTCGATTGGCTCGCCATTCGTAAAAGCCAGCTATGATCCGGGAAATGTACATTTTTATGAAGGAATTGATCCTGTTCGCGATATGGAGCTGCTGACTGTTAGTCAGATTACTTCCTTCATTGCCAAAGATCATAAAGGCGGTCGGGCAGTTAACGATTTTCCTATTCCAGGTAAAGGCGATGTGGATTTTGGAGCCATGTTCCGCTACCTGCATGCGGGAGGTTTCAACGGGCCTGTAGTAGTAGAGCGTGTAGATGGCACGAACGCGACTGCTCCAACCCTCGAAGAATTGGATGCAACGATCCGCGAAGCGCGAATAGAGCTGGAAGCCCTGCTTCAGAAGCTTCAATAGTATAAGAGATACATTCGAAATGTCAGACTCGCTGAGGCGGGTCTTTTTTTTGCAGATAAGTTGATATTATGTCATATAAAATAACATAAAATAATAAATTCAAGTCAATTCCGATATTATGTGTTACAATACATAACATACATATAACTCAGCCTTGGAGGTGCTTGCATGATTGTCGGTCTACGTGTTGTAAAAACAGCCGTTTCCATTATGATCAGCATCTCTATTGCCCGACTTCTCGGACTTGAGCCTGACCATTTCGCAGGCATAATATCCATGCTTGCCGTTCAACCTTCCGTGTATCGCTCACTCCGGCATTCACTTACGAATCTGGCAAGCGCATTATTCGCGGCCTTGCTTGGAATCTCGATGGTGGAGTTGATCGGGAGCAGCGCTCCGCTCATTGCAGCGGTAGCTTTCCTCGTCATGGCGCTTCATGTCCGATTGAAACAGACCGCATCGTTGCCGCTAGCCGTCATCGTGGCCGTGAATACAATGGGAACGGCTGATGAATTGTTCGGGAGCGCCGCATTCCATCAGATTGCTCTTGTTCTAATTGGAATGACTGTAGGGACAGTGGTGAATCTGCTTCGCCGTCCTGTTCACAGTGAGCGGGAAGAGGTGCTCCTAAGCAAATCGGAAGCTATGCTGCGGACATTGCTTTACTACGTTCGCATAGATCTGGAGAATGGGCGTATGACTCCGTACAAGCCGCAGATGCGTACTCAGCTTGATGAGGTGCGTGATTATATAGAGAAAGGGCAAGCAGTGTCCCAATTAATACGGGAAGACCGTTGGCTTGGGAAAAAGTCAGAGACTGGTCAGGGTTCCCGATTTCGAATCTATGAAACTATGGTAGAGCGTATACGGGATTTGATCAAGGCGTTACAAAAAGCAGATCTGACTCATCCGGAAGCCAAACGACTCATTCGGTCAATCGATATAATTATCCGGTTTCAAGAAAGGATGTTGGACGGGAAACGGGTACCTTTTGTTCTTTTGGAAAGAGTGCTCCAACCTAATACGAGTCAGCTCGATCCGCGTGCTTCCAATGTTGTCATGAATGTCTTTCCATACTACCAGGCTTATGAAGCATTAATGGATTATACCAAAGAACTCATTACCACTTATCCTCCTGCAACTGCAAATTCACAACATTCAAATAAAAGGATGAAACTGGATAAGTTAAGCGAGGAAGCCAAACTTTATGGTCCCAAGGAAGCTGCTGCACCTGCCTATGATAATTAAACATTTATTCTGAGATTCGCATGCAAATACTTGCTGTGAATCTCTTTCTTTTTCGCGCAAACGTCTTTACAATGAGTTTATCTATTCATCCACATCAATCAGGGGAGACGTTTCATGATGAAATCGAAGCTGAAATTTCGCGACAATCGTACTTTTAAAATCGTTCAGTTCACCGATGTGCACTGGCGCAATGGCGAGACTGAGGATCTGAGCTCAAATGCTTTGATGGAACGGGTTCTGCAAGCCGAACAGCCTGATCTAGTGGTTTTTACCGGGGATCTCATTGATAGCAGTTACTGCCAGAACCCTCTGGAGTCGTTGCGCAATGCTGTAGCCGCTGTTGACCGTAGTAAAGTTCCGTGGGCTGCAGTTTTCGGTAATCACGATTCCGAAGGGGAAGCTTCTCGAGAAAGTTTAATGGAGATTCTGACCTCTTTTTCACATTGCATGTCCCAGGCAGGGCCATCTGAAGTAAGTGGAGTAGGTAACTTTGTATTGAACGTACATAGCTCGCAGGAAACGGACAAGTGCGCTGCCGCATTATATTTCCTCGATTCTGGAAGCTATGCACCTGAGAATATCGGCGGTTACGATTGGATTCACACGGATCAGATTGCATGGTACAAGCAACAATCGGATCGTTTGTCAGCAGAGACAGGGCATTCAACCGTTCCGCTCCCCAGTCTTGCATTTTTTCATATTCCGCTGCACGAGTATCAAGAGGTATGGGAGCAAGGAGAATGCATGGGCAACAAGCAAGAAAATGTATGCGCCTCCAGAGTGAATTCTGGTCTATTCACAGCCATGCTGGAGCAAGGGGATGTGATGGGGACGTTTGTAGGGCATGATCATCTGAATGATTATATCGGGGAGCTGCACGGAATCCGTCTTGCATATGGAAGAGCAACGGGGTTCAATACATATGGCAAGGAAGGCTTTCCAAGAGGAGCGCGTGTCATCCTTTTACAGGAAGGGAAGAGGCATTTTGAAACATGGATCAGGTTGGATAGTGAGGTAGGATTGGGAAAGATAAGTGAAACTTACAAGTCTCATTCTCAATTAGATATTACTCATTCTCAATAAAACACTGAACATTCACAATTATAAGGAAAATTCTAATTTTTTATCATCTTTAGGTATATTAAAGGTATATTAAAAGTATTAAAGATATGATAGATTTATTTTTAGACATAAATAGGACAGTTGAGAGGAGTCGCCCGCATTGATCACATTACCCAAAGTGAATGATCTTGGATTCTTTGAGATTCGACTGGAATCCATTGGAGGACTTGGAGCCAATCTAGCTGGCAAAATGTTAGCAGAATCTGGCGTCGTTGGGGCAGGTTTGAATGGAGTTAGCTTTTCTTCGTATGGTTCCGAGAAGAAGGGCTCAGCCGTTAAGGCTCACATTCGTTTTTGTCTGCCTGAGACTAATATTCGTGACACTTCACCTGTTGAAAGACCCCATGTAGTTGGGATTTTTCATGAATCACTTGCCAAAACTGTAAACGTTGTCAGCGGTATCTATGAAGACAGTCTTGTACTAGTTAACTCTACGAAATCACCAGCAGAATTGAAAGAGAAATTCAACATGATTGGCGGGACTATAGCTGTAGTAGATGCGATCGGCATAGCTCTGGAAGAGAAGAATCGAGTCAATATGGCCATGCTTGGAGCGTTATTCCGGCAGTGTGATTTCCTTGATCCTGAGACGATGAAGGGCGTAATTCGCAAGTCGCTGGAGAAAAAATATCCTCAAGCCGTTCAACCGGCTCTGCGTACGTTCGACCGGGGCTACCACGAAGTGAAATTCGAGACATACACATTACCGGAAGGACAGCAGATGCCGGCTTTTCTGCGTCATGATACCCCTGTACTTGGGTACGAGACGCAGCCGATGGGGGGCACCATTACGAACCCCGGGAATAGTATATTGAAGGATATCAGTATTTCCCGCGCTGGAATGATGCCTCATTTTGATGATGATAAATGCATTCATTGCGCTGCTTGTGACAACGTATGTCCGGATTTCTGTTTTGTCTGGGATGAGCTCGCGGATAAGAAGGGCCGCCCTCAAATGTTCCTACAAGGAATTGATTATCAGTATTGCAAAGGTTGCTTGAAATGCGTACAAGCTTGTCCGACTGAAGCTCTGTCAAGCGAACGCGAGGAAGAAGGATATGCGGATCAACATCGAGTGCCGCACCGTTTCGATTTGGCTGTCAATTGAGAATAAACCAGTGTTACATAGGGGAGGTAGAGAAAAGTGGCAATTGATATTAAACAAGAGATGAAACAAGGCAAAGTCGAGCAACGGATGGTATATGAATCCGGTAATGAGATGGCCGCTTATGCTGCGCATCAAATTAATTATCACGTCATGGGGTATTTCCCGATTTCACCTTCAACCGAGGTGGCCCAGTTCCTCGATCTGATGAAATCGAACGGTCAACATGATATCGTACTCATTCCAGCCGATGGTGAGCATGGTTCGGCAGGAGTTTGCTTTGGAGCCTCAACAGCTGGCGGCCGTGTCTTCAATGCGACAAGCGCCAACGGATATTTGTACATGTTGGAGCAAATGCCGGTGCAGTCCGGCACGCGATTCCCAATGGTTATGAACTTGGTTTGCCGCTCCGTATCGGGACCGCTGAACATTCATGGCGATCATTCGGACTTATACTATGCACTAAACACAGGTTGGCCGATTCTGATGTGTCGGGATCCCCAGGCTGTATATGATATGAACATAATGGCGATCAAGCTGGCCGAGGATGCTGAAGTACGCCTGCCTGTGCTTGTAGCGTCTGACGGTTACTTCACCTCTCACCAGAAGCGCAAGGTGCAAACGTTCGCGCATAAGGCAGATGTACACGCCTTCATTGGGGAGCAGCCTCAGCGCGGATACCCGGACACATTGGACCGGAACAACCCGATTACGGTCGGGCCTTATATGAACGAACCGGATTATATCAATAACTGCTATCAACAGTCTGTCGCGATGTATAATGCCGAGCATGTGTATGATCGGATCCGTCAGGAATACCTGGAATTAACGGGCCGTGATTATCCAATCCTGGATCTATATAGAATGGAAGATGCAGAAGTAGCGGTGTTCCTGATGAATTCAGCATCCGAGATTATTAAGGACGTCGTGGACCAGCTGCGCGCGAAAGGGATCAAAGCAGGCTCCATCGCCCCCAACATGATTCGTCCATTCCCGGCCAAGCAAATCGCTCAGGCATTGAAGAATGTAAGGGCAGTAACTGTAGGAGACCGTGCTGATTCTTATGGCGGACATGGCGGCAACATGGTCAACGAGATCAAGGCTGCTTTGTTCACGGAAGGTAACATCAGCACGATGGTCATCAGCCGAATTTACGGTCTTGGCGGTAAAGACTTTTATAATGAAGATGGGCACAGTCTGTTCCAATTCGCGATCGATGCGGTTGAGAAGGGCCAAGTAGAGAAGCCGTTTGACTATTACGGACATACTGCAGGCACGACTGAGAAAGCACCAAAGCGTGTACTCAATCCAATGAAATATGAAGAGCTGAATACAGGTCTTATTACGGTAAAGCCGGATGAAGAGACAGGTAAGCTTGCCGTTCGGATTCCACCGCTTCGGTCCTTGACGAAGAAGCCCAAGCGGATCGCTCCTGGGCATGGTGCTTGTCCTGGATGCGGCATATTCTCAGGTCTTGAGCTATTCTTCAAAGGAATCGAAGGCGATATCGTTGCGTTATTCCATACCGGTTGTGCGATGGTTGTAACGACTGGCTATCCTTACTCTGCGCATAAAGCGACGTACATTCACAACTTATTCCAGAACGGCGCTGCAACTATGTCTGGTGTTGTGGAGATGTTCTGGGAGCGTAAGCGCAGAGGTGAGCTCGACGAGTACAACTTGCCAGCAGATTTCACCTTCGTCATGATAACCGGTGACGGCGGGATGGATATCGGGATGGGCCCGGCCATTGGAGCTGCTCTTCGGAATCATAAGATGATTATTCTTGAGTACGATAATGAAGGCTATATGAATACAGGTGCGCAATTATCCTACTCTACTCCTATGGGTCACCGTACCTCTACATCTAATGTGGGATCGAAACAAGCAGGCAAGGTGTTCCATCACAAAGATACGGCCCAGATCATGGCAGCGACCCATATCCCGTATGTCTTCACGGGATCCGAATCATTCCCGCAGGATTTGGTTAAGAAAGCGGCCAAAGCCCAGTGGTATGCGCAGAACGAAGGGCTTGTATACGGAAAAATTCTGATTGCTTGTCCGCTGAACTGGCTGTCAGACGATCAGGATGGAACTACGATCGTAGATCACGCGGTCAACTGCTGCTTCTTCCCGCTCTATGAGATCGAGCACGGTGTAACGACGATCACTTACAATCCTGAGGAGAAGAACAAGAAGGTTCCAATGATCGATTGGCTCAAGACCATGGGCAAAACCAAGCATATGCTGAAGCCGGAAAATGCAGATATGCTGGAATCGTTCGATCATGAAGTGGAGCGCCGTTGGAATATCCTGAAGGCTAAACATGAGAACCCATATCTATAATAGGTAACGAGTAAGCAAATTCTGGGCACAATTCCAAACGGAATTGTGCCCATACCACTTTGAGGAGGCATCCAACCCTATGCCATATATCGCGATAAATAAACAAACGGGTCAAGTCTGGACAGGAATGCTCACGAATTCCTACAAGTTAACTTATTACGGTACGAAGTACTGGGACTGGGAAGATGAAGCAGCAGACCAGCTTGTCCGTTTTCTACAGGACCAAGGTGTAGAGAGGGTAGAGGATTGGGCAGCATTTGAAGTGGAGGAAGGACAGCTGAAAAGATATAATGTAAAATTGAAGAATGATCCCAGATGGGTGCTTTATCTCGATGAGGCTGGACAAGCCATAGTAAGGAAAAGGGATGAATAGGAGGCGAGAGCTTGTATGGCAATACTAGTCCTGCACAAACAAACGGGGATTCGTTATGTGTTGATCGGAACGGGTTATGGGGCCTACAGCTCAAGCAACTCCAACTTTTTCGGAGGTGATTTGTTCCCGAACGAAGAGCATGGTGAGATCCAGCTGGCTGCATTAAGTGACTCGAACGGCTGTATTATATGGTTGCCGACGGAGGAGCTGCAGGTTATGGAGATCGATGGTGTAGCGGTGGGGAAGCTTCTTACTGCGTCCTCTGGTTCACCGGGCGAGAAGGCTTGGAAATTACCATCAGACCCCTCTCCTGTTGATGGCGTTCATGGCAACGAGGCAGAGGCAGAGCCATGCCCGGCTTGCGGTCAACGCGTTCTTGAGGATGTCCGAGTATGCCCTTCCTGCGGACTAACATTAATTAACGATGAATCTGTGTAGTAGAGACATAGAGCAATCTCAAAGAATTAGAGGAGTGTACATACTATGAATCCAGCAGCAAGCAAAGGGATTTATCAAGGTGAAAGGGCAGTTTGGTTGAAGACAGGGCCTTATGAAGCAGCTATATTACCAGGTGTCGGTGCCAATCTGATTGCATTTCGTGACATTACGACAGGCTATCAGTTCATCCGCGAGCCTGAGTTAGAGGAGATGGACAGCTTCAAAGCTAGGCCAATGGTGCATGGCATTCCGATCTTGTTCCCTCCCAATCGTTATGATGGCGGACAGTTCGAGATTGAGGGCGTTAAGTATAACTTTCCAATTAATGAACCTGACCGCGGGAATCACTTGCATGGATTATGTTATGACCAGCCTTGGGAAACAGTTGAGATTGGCCAAGATGAAGAGGAAAGCTTTGCATTGTTCACCTTCACTCGTTCCGAATCGGATTCATCCTATTCCTGGTTCCCTCATCACTTCCGAATAGCAGTATTGTATGCTCTATCAGAAGCGGGTCTTAGACTCCAGATTACAGTGGATAATCTAAGCGATAAACCGATGCCTTGTATGCTTGGTTTCCATACTGCGGTTAATGCACCGTTTGCACAAGGAAGTACAGCAGATGATATTACATTCTCCATGACTATTGGCAACCGTTGGGAACTGGATAATCGCATGCTGCCAACAGGGCACACGCAACCCTTGTCCGAGTTCGAACGGAGCTTCAAACAGGAAGAAAGAGGCGCTTCCCCCTTCACCGAGCCAATGGATAATCACTATAACGCTGTGCCGGGCGCAGGCGGCAATCGGATGGTAATCACAGACAGGCGTGAAGGAGTCCGCTTCGTCTACGATGCCGGACTTGGCTACAAGCAGTGGATGATTTGGAATAATGACGCAGCAGGCAGGTTCTTCTGTCCAGAGCCGCAGATTAACATGGTGAACGCGCCGAATCTAAGCTTGCCGCGGGACCAAACGGGCTTAGTGCTTTTGCAACCAGGCGAATCATGGAGCGAGACGAGCAGGCTTTATGCGGAACATAATGGATAGTTAATAATAAACTCACGCAATATTCATAATCCGGATCGATCTCCTAAGAGACCGAATCCGGATTTTTGTCGTGCGATCAATAATAAGGCCCGTATTGTTGGCAGCTCGGGTATGGGTTGATATCTTGAATTTGATTGAACGGATAGTGAAACGTTGCGAACTGCTTTTGGTACAAATATTGCATAACATAAACTTCTCCACGTTGAACTCGGCAGATTACACCGGCAACGCCTGTTCCATTTCGGAGTGAGATCCCAACTGGTTGTCCGATTAGGCTTCTAGCTTTTTGTTGGATTTGACCTTCGCCTCCGCCAGGTATATAGGGAGGTGATGGCAGCGAAGGTGTTGGTAATGGGAATGGAAAAGGAAATGGTTGTGGGTTATACATGTTGCTTCCCCTCTCTGCTTAATCTGTTCTCCCTATCCTATGTGGCGATCGCCTATATGTATTGGGCTTGCGTCTAGAGGGGTAAAAATAATGCTAAACAAAAGCTAAGCGGGAGAGCTATAATAATAACGTCATCCTAGAAGAAGCGAAGGAGTAATTGAATCATACATACATATTTATTCGGGAGGGTGTTAGATGAAGCTGCAGCAAGGTGCAAAACTGCTTATGATCGGTGATTCGATTACAGATGTTGGACGGGTTAGACCAGTAGGCGAGGGCAGAGGGGAAGCATTAGGGAGAGGTTATGTTGCAGAGGTCAACGCACTTATTCAGTCCGTTTATCCGGATCTGGGAATTCGTGTGGTCAACATGGGAACGAGCGGCGACACGGTCCGGAACTTGAAGGATCGATGGACTGCCGATGTGCTTGCATTGAAACCGGATTGGCTGTCGATCATGATCGGGATTAATGATGTGTGGCGACAGTTCGATCAGCCTTTATTAACGGAGACGCATGTACTGTTGGAGGAATATGAAGCGACGTTGGAGAAGCTGGTCAGTCAGACATTGCCTGGTCTGAAGGGGCTTATATTAATGACGCCTTACTTCCTGGAAGCCAATGAGAATGATGCAATGCGCAGTTTAATGGATCAATACGGTGCGGTTGTGCGCAGGACTGCCGAGAAATACGGGACGTTGTTCATAGATACACAAGCGGCCTTCCAGTTTATTCTCTCCCAACGCTATAATGCTGAATTAGCCTGGGATCGTGTCCATCCTTCGTTAACGGGCCATATGATACTAGCTCGTGCTTTTCTGCGTGAAATAGGATTTGATTGGAATCGGGAAGTTTGAGTGCCTGATTGAATTCAACCGGCATGTACCTCTGGAGAATCATCTCTGGGGGTTTTTCTGGTTTATTCAGCATTGACGCTTATTTGAGTGTGATGTTATATTGAACTCGTAAGTTTTTGTAATATCGCAATTGTTTTTGAACTATTGAAAATGAGGTGATCGTAAAATGAGAAAAAGCGTTCATGCACCGCTTGCTTCAGCAGGTGACGGCCCCTACTCACAAGCTATAATAGCCAACGGGTTCGTCTTCGTCTCAGGTCAAGGACCGCTTGAAGCGGGGACAGGCAACATTGTAGGAAACACGATTGAAGAACAGGCTGATCTTACACTGAGGAACATACAACTTATTCTGGAGGCGGCAGGCTCCTCGATGGATGATGTCGTTCAGGTAACGGTGTATCTGGAGCATATGAGCGATTTCAGCCGATTTAATGAGGTTTACACACGATATTTTCAGGCCCCCATGCCTGCTAGAACGTGTGTGGAAGCAGGATTGGACAACATTTTAGTAGAAATTGATGCCATTGCGTGCTTAAGTAATGTATCCAACCAAGGGAGTGGAACCGATGAATAGATTCGTGGGTCAGGTCGTGCTTGTCACAGGCGCTGGACGAGGGATTGGGAAAGCAACAGCAGAGCGATTCGCATCAGAAGGAGCGTCGGTTGCTCTTGTATCGAATGTTCTGCAGGATTTGAGCCAGACAGAATCTGAGTTTCGAGCGTCAGGATATCCAGTAATCTCGATCCAGACGGATGTATCAAACTCCGAACAAGTGCAGCAGGCGATTGATAAGACGGTTGCAGCTTTTGGCAAAATTGATATTGTCGTTAATAATGCAGGCATTGCGTGGGAAGAGCCTTTTCTAGATATCGAGGAATCCAACTGGCGCAAAATGATTGACGTCAACCTGAACGGAATGTTCTTGGTAGCCCAAAGAGCTTCACGTCAGATGGTGGCTCAGAATACGGGCGGTGTCATTCTGAATATGGCATCCACTAACGGGATCGTAGGAGAAGCCAATTATGCTCATTACAATGCTTCCAAAGGTGGAGTTGTGCTGCTTACCAAGACGATGGCGATTGAGCTTGGCAGCAAAGGCATTCGGGTAAATGCGGTATGCCCGGGATATATTCGCACTCCGATGTCAGAAGCGATTGATGATGATGAAAAAGCCGCCGAATACATTCGCACCAAAATCCCTCTAGGTCGAGCAGGTAAGACCGCTGATATTGCTGGCGTATTTGCTTTTCTGGCATCCGATGACGCCGCTTTCATTACAGGTGAATCACTCGTAGTGGACGGGGGACAATTAACATTCTGACAAGGGAGGAAGCCAAGCTTATATGAATAAACACAACTTGGATACACCTTTTATAGTGTTAGATCTGGATATCGTGGAGCGCAATATTGCCAATATGCAGGCAGTTGCGAATGCGGCTGGAGTAGGTCTTAGACCGCACGGTAAAACGCATAAAATGCCTCAGTTCGCACAAATGCAGCTGGATGCTGGAGCAATCGGAATTACGGTTGCGAAGGTTGGAGAGGCAGAAGCAATGGTCGAAGGCGGAATTAAGGATATTCTGATCGCCTATCCTATTGTAGGAGCCTCCAAAGTAGAACGATTGGTAAAGCTCGCAAAGCAAGCTTCTATAACTGTAGCAGTGGATAGTCTGGTAGTAGCAGAAGCGATTTCCGAGATGTCCGCACAAGAAGGTACAACAATTGCTGTCCTTATTGAGATCGATTGCGGCTTCAAGCGTGTAGGAATTCAACCGGGCCAGCCAGCCTTAGATCTGGCTCTTCAAATCAATGAATTGCCAGGAATTAAGCTAAAAGGCCTGCTTACATTCGCAGGACATTCATATGATGCTCCGGATGAAGCCATTCTGAAAGGAATAAGCAATGATGAAGGCTCGACCATCGTGGAGACGGCAGACCTGTTCCATAAGCATGGACTTCTCGTTGATACGGTTAGTGCAGGGTCAACTCCGTCAGCCAGGTACACCGCTTTAGTAGATGGCGTTACGGAAGTGCGTCCCGGGACTTACATTTTTGGCGATCTTATGCAGGTCAAGATCGGAGCCCACAAGCTTGCGGATTGCGCACTGACGGTCAAGGTCACGATTGTGAGTCGGCCCGAGCCAGATCGCGCTGTAGTAGATGCTGGCACCAAAGTATTCACGATGGATGGAGAAGATTCCCCGTTAGGGACAGGAAGAGGCTTGGTAGTAGGGCATCCGGGTATCACGGTTGAATGGTTCACAGAGGAACACGGCATGCTGCGTCTATCCCCTGAGGAGCAAGGATTAGAGGTGGGGGACACGTTAGACATTATTCCCGTTCATTGCTGTGCCGTTATCAATATGATGGATGAAGTTGCTGCAGTACGGCAAGATGAAATCGTAGGAATATGGCCAATCGCAGGAAGAGGAAAAGTTAGATAAACGATCGGAATATCCAATTATTATAAAAAGAATACCCAATGCTGTTAAGTTAGTTAGTAAAGTTTACAAAGATACTGAGATAACAAATCCTGGGTACAGATGGAACAATTTAGACGAAGAGAATGAGGTGATGGAATTGGATCGAAATGTACAGATCGACACATGGACCCGTGGGCAGCAACAATTGCTCATTAAGCTAGCTAGTGATTTGATTGCAATTCCGAGCGAGAATAGCCCGCCATACGGGATGGAGAAGCCGGTTCAGCAATACTTGCTGCAACAACTGGAAAAGCTTGATTTTGGCGGTGAACTCTATGATCTGGAATCCGTGGAAGGTTTAAGTGAGCATCCCGCCTATTGGCCTGGCAGAGACTATACGAATCGGCCGAATTTGCATGCTTATAAGATAGGGAGCGGAGGCGGAAAATCCCTGCTTTTCTCTATTCATGCAGATGTAGTCATAGGCAGCCACGGGGGGAAATATGCACCTTTCACCCCAGTGGTCGAAGGGAATCATCTATACGGCAGAGGCTCTAACGATATGAAGGGCGGAATGGCTGCTGTATTGTTCGCTTTTCATTATTTGAAGGAGCACGGTGTGAAGCTAAAGGGAGATCTATATTTCGAGAGCGTCGTGGATGAAGAAATGGGCGGTGCCAACGGTACACTTGCTGCCCGTCTAAGGGGACTGCAAGCTGATGCTGCAATCATCCCTGAACCTACGAATATGACAGTATGCCCCTCTCATCTTGGAGGTGTAACATGGCGCATCACGGTACATGGGAAGGGCGGAATGGGGTTCGGCGGGGAGCAGCTCTCTAACCCGATCTATGGACTTGCCCGTATCATCAATGAGATCGAGCGTTATCATAACGAGTTGGGTGATGCTCCACCCGGTACACCAGGACCAACACCGAGCACCAAACCGAATGTAGTGTTATCTTTTGTTAAAGCTGGAGATTTTGAGCCTGGAGAAGCGGATGGGATACCGGAAACCTGTTTTCTTGAGATTTGGCTTGAATGTTACCCTGGTCAATCTCTAGAGGATATGGAGCAATCGTTCGGAAACCGGATCCGAGAGTTATGCAAAGAGCCCGCAATGCTGCCTTATACGGTTCAGTGGGAGCAAATTACCCGTTGTATCCCAGGTACGATGGCTCATACGGAGCTAACTCCTCTCTTGACCAAGCTTGTATCCCAATCTACAGGCGGCGGCAAGAGCATCAAGCCTGAGATGGCTCCTTTTGCCTGCGACGCTTTCATATTCAATGTTTACTCCAATACACCGGCCGTCATTCTGGGACCAACAGGGCAGAACGCGCATTCCTCAGATGAATATGTCGAGATAGAAAGTCTCCGTCAGCTTGCCAATGTGTACATTCAAGCGATGCTTGAGTGGTGTGAAGCATGATTTCCGGCAAACCGGAGCTGTTGAAACAGATCAACACTGGGATCATTGTCGAGATGGTTCGTCGAGATGGCCCATTATCAAGATCCGAGCTTGCCAAACGATTGAATATGAGCCGTCCCACGGTTTCCAAGCTTGTATCCGATTTGCTCGCTGAACAGTCGATTATTGAAGTAGGGCAGGGTCCTTCTAACGGCGGGAAACGCCCCATTTATTTGCAGATTAATTCCAGAGGGGCTTATGTGATTGGGATCCATGTCGCTTACCCAACAGTCAAAATCGTATTAGCGAACAATATGAAAGCTTTTCTTCAACGCAGTTCTTTCCAATCCCCGGACTCCCTGGATGTGCTTGTTTCCTTGATAAAGGAACACGCAGAGGAGCTATTGAGAGCAGCAGGTCTTGCGAAGGGTGATTTATCAGCTGTCGGCATTGCTTTTTCGGGGATCGTGAATCCGCTAGCAGGTGAAGTAATGAATGCCCGATTCTTCCCTTTTGTGAAAGGCACGCAGTTCAAAGAACAAATAGAGAGTCTGTTAGAAGCCCCCGTTTTTATTGATAATGATGTATACATGGGGGTATTGGGTGAAGCGGAAGTGTTAGAGAAACAGCCTCAAAGCATAGTGTTCGTTACATTGGGGGCTATGGTCGGCTTGGGCATTATGATTGAAGGACAAGTGTATCGAGGGGCCAAATTCGCGGCGAGTGAAATTGGCGATATGATCATCGATTCATCCAAGCAACTTGCGAACGGGTATCGCCCAGAGGGGGGGTACTTGGAGCGGTGGTTAGTCGCACTCGGCAAGGAAGAGATTCTGCAGGCAGCAAGAAAAGGGGATCAGACTGCACGCCGATTTGTAGAGGAAGATCAGATGAAGATAGCCTGCCTGCTAGCGAATATACAATCAATCTTTGATCCCGAGCAATTCATTGTCGGAGGGACTATATTGCGAGATCATGATCTTTTCATCCCGCAAGTGAGACATCTACTTCTTCAACTGACAGGCCGTCCTATCGATATTGTAACAGCGCATTACTTGGAGGATTCGGAGCTGGCAGGCAGTGTGTCCAAAGCAATCCAGAGCCTTCATAATAAAATAAGCATCAAACATCATACTCTGTAAGTGAAACAAGGAGGGCAAGAAATGGCAAAGACTTGGAAAATGGGATTAGTCGGATTAGGCGGTTCCAGACGTTCCGCAGCCTATATGCATCATCCGCAAGTGGAGGTCACCGCAGTTTGTGACAGAGATTCAGAGGTGCTTGCAAAAGACGGCGACGAGCTCGGGATTGCTCATGCCGCACGGTTTACGGACTATGAGGCTTTTCTTGAAGCGGATACTGATTTTGTGATGATCGGCTCTCCGGTCCCGTTTCATGCCGAACATACCGTACAGGCGCTGGAAGCAGGCAAGCATGTGTTATGCGAGGTAACGGCAGCCAACACAGTTGAGGATTGCTTTCGTATTGTGGAAGCAGTCGAACGGACTGGTCTGACTTACATGATGGCTGAGAACACGGTATACTTTCACTTTTTCCAGGAGTGGAATCGCCTTGCTCAGAGCGGGAAGCTTGGACAGATTTTCTATGCGGAGTGTGAGTATGTACATGAAATCCGTGATCGCATCATAGATCCGGTTACGGGTAAGCGATATTGGAGAGATGAACGTGCACCCTTGCACTATTGTTCCCATTCGTTAGGGCCGATCTTGAATATGCTGGATGATCGTGTCGTTCGTGCTATGGGAGTCGGGCAATCCAAGACGATCGTACCGGATGGCAGAGTGGGATGCATAGATATACAGGTCGCTCTGCTTGAGACGGCCAACGGGGCAACCATCAAACTGCTCCGGAGCTCGGTGGCAGCCAAACACCCAGGCCACCATTTCTACTCCGTATATGGATCCAATGGGCAGATCGAGAATGGGCGAGGGGCAGACCAAGGTAAGCAGGGAAGCCTCTATCTTCAAGGTGATCCTCTTTATGCTAAAGGCGCATTGCCGATCCTATGTCCTGTTAGTGATGAATCTGCATCTGAAGAGGCGAGGCGTGGAGGTCACGGTACGACGGAGTATTATTTGCTGCGGGATTTTATTGATGCATTAGAAGGGCACAAACCGTCTCCCATTGACGTGTATCGGGCCATGGAATATACTTTGCCAGGATTAATAGCTCAGCAATCTGTTGAGTTAGGAAGTGTGTGGCTGGATGTACCTCAGGTTCGCTAATAAAAGCTCGATTCGATATAAGGATAATAAATAGTAGGATATTCAAAAAAGGATTATAATCTAGAAAGAGATAACCGCCGATACACAATTGTGAGTTTATGACGGTAAAGGAGCGGATTGCGATGGGATATGAATTAGCATTAGGCGTTGCAAAGGTTGAGATTACGCCGTTGGTACCGGTGCCGCTATCTGGATTTGCATTCAGAAAGGGATCCTTCGAGGGGATTACAAGACCTCTGTATGTAAAGGTTTCGTTCTTTCAACAGGTAGATTCTTCGACCGGTGCAGCAGTTAGAACATTAGTGGTGCAGGCTGACCTCATTGCGATCGCAGCTGATGTTGTCCCGGTCTTTGCCAGAGAGATTGAAGCCAGGTACGGTTTAGCAGGGGCTTCGGTCATCTACAATGCTACACATACTCATAGCGGTCCTCACATGCGCGGAGGAATAGTATCGAGTCAAATCGATGCAGACTATTCCAGTTTAGTTGAGTCTCGACTTCTGCAGGCGGTCGAGGAAGCATACTCTAACTTGGAGCCAGTCCAGGCTGCAAAAGGGTTAGGAAGCTGTTCGATCGGGATTCACCGACGCAAAGCGGTGAATGGACAAATTGTCATGGCTCCGAATCCAGATGGACCGAATGACCAAGAGGTTACGGTGATTACCTTCAATCGAGTTAGTGACGGTATGGCAAAAGGCTTATTCGTTCATTTCACCTGTCACCCAACTACTACCGGTGATAATCTTGTGAACTCTGAATTTCCAGGGGTGGCGATGGAGCAGGTTGAAAAGGCTTTAGGCGGAGGTGTAATTGCTACATTTCTACAAGGCTGCTGCGGCGACATTCGTCCTAATCTGACGTCCGAGAACGGGGAGTTTGTTCGCGGTGACGATAGCGATGTTCGGCGATTGGGAGAGGCGCTTAGTGATGAAGTGCTGGCTATATGTAAGAGGGATGCACAAGCATTAGCGCTATGTCCTGTTGAAGTAAGGGAAACGAATATTCGCTTGCCTTACCAGATTGTACCTGATGAAGCGACTCTCCGAGCAGGCTCTGACCTTCCTGGTTTCGATGGAGAAATGCACCGTAAATGGCTGGAGCAATCGCCGGAAGACCGTTCGTATATGCCTATGCAATTGACATATATGAAGCTGGCTGAAGGATTGGAGCTCGTGGCGTTGAACGGAGAAGTCGTCGTTCAATACGGGCTCTACCTGAAGGAACAGTTTCCTGATGCAGTATTACCTCTGGCCTATAGCAATGGGGTGATCGCCTATATTCCGACTGCTGCTCAGTTGATCGAAGGCGGCTACGAGCCTTGGGAGTCGATCCAATATTTTGGACTGCCTAGTCCGTTCCACGGAGACATTGAAGGTTTAATTCGTGAAGCGGCAGTGGGATTAGTTCGTGGGAACCACTTAGTAAAGGATGCGAAAAATGGTGTGGTCATCGAATGATTTTCTGAACGGGGCTAACGGCATCAAGGAAGAGCTCATCGCATTCCGCAGGGAGCTGCATACTTATCCGGAGCTGAGCTTCCACGAGGCGGAGACAGCCGGCAGAGTGGCCGTGAAGCTTAGGCAGCTAGGCTACAGCGTACGTACTGGTGTCGGCGGTCATGGGATTATCGCCGATTTGGTAGGGACAGAGCCGGGCCGGACGATTGCATTGCGAGCCGATATGGATGCTTTGCCGATCGAGGAAGAGACTGGATTCGAATTCGCTTCCATTCGTCCAGGTGTCATGCATGCCTGCGGCCACGATGCTCATACATCGATGTTAGTTGGCGCAGCGAAGCTTCTTGCTCAAGCACAGCCAACTCTTGCCGGGACAGTCCGTTTGCTGTTTCAATGTGCGGAAGAGGTAGGACTTGGCGCTCAATGCTTGATTAATGACGGGGCATTGGATGGAGTGGATGAGATCTATGGTCTCCACAATCTGCCTACATTGTCAGCAGGGAGAGTCGGGATAAGCTCGGGGCCGATGATGGGCTCATCCGACTTAATCGTGATTGAGATCGATGGTAAGGGAGGGCATGGTGCTGTTCCTGATCAATGCGTCGATCCGATCGTTGCTGGGGCAGCGGTCGTTAGCGCACTCCAGACAATTGTCAGCCGCGAGATATCGCCTTTCGAGCCGGTAGTAGTCACGATAGGGAGCTTCGTCGCCGGGAATGCAGGTAATGTAATTCCTGGAAGAGCATTGCTTCAAGGAACGGTTCGGACATTCTCACCGAAGGTTCGCCAGCTGCTTCCCGAGCAGCTTCGCCGAATCGTCACCGAAGTGGCAAATGCTCATCGATGTGTAGGGAGCTTGCAATTTCATGAACGTACGCCAGTACTGATTAATGATTCGGGTTGTGCGAATGAACTCGGGATTGTTGCGCATGAGATACTCGGTTCAGATAAGCGAATCGATGTTGACGCGACGATGATCGGAGAAGACTTCGCCTGTTATCTGCAGCATATTCCCGGTTCGTTCTTCTGGCTCGGCTCCGGCCCTGAGCAAGGAGCCGAGCTGGCTTACAGTTTGCATCATCCGAAGCTGAACATTAATGAAGCTTGTTTGCCTATCGGTACTGCAATCCTGGCGGCTACCGCTTACAGGCGCTCACGTTTGTAATATAGTTGTGATCCATCAGGCAGGTCATTCCGCGGAATGACTTGCTTTTTTTGCGTCCCTACAAACCGTATTATCCAATCGTTTTTGTGAGATGATTCATTCCATTTCTAGTGTGGTATTAAGAATAGTAAAGGTGTTCGTGTGTCTGTGGACAATAAAGGAGGTTGGAGCGAGCATGAGCGAAGGGAATAATACAAATACAGGATCTTCCATGTTAGTGAGAGGCAAGGTTGCGCTTGTTACGGGTGCCAGCTCTGGAATTGGGAGAGCAGCTGCGTTGTTACTCGCTCGTGAAGGGGCCAAGCTATGTCTGCTAAGTCTGAATAATGAACGATTAGAAAGTGTGCGAGCTGAGATTATGAAGGACGGAGGAGAGGCATGTGTGATCGAGGCTGATGTTTCTGATCCTAAGCAAATGAAGACGGGCATGGAGTTAGCTGTGAAGTTCTGGGGCGGGTTGGATATCGTCTTTGCCAATGCTGGGATCAATGGAACCCTTGCCCCGATTGAACAATTAGATCCCAAAGAGTGGGACAAAACTTTGAATACGAACCTCAAAGGGACTTTCCTAACCGTTAAATATGCCGTTCCTTATATGAAAACAAATGGAGGAAGTATCATTATAACTAGCTCCATCAACGGTAACCGCACATTCTCCGGTACAGGGATGTCTGCCTATGCTACTTCCAAGGCGGGACAGGTTGCTTTTGCCAAGATGGTGGCATTGGAGCTTGCACGGTACAAGATTCGGGTGAACGTCATATGTCCAGGCTCCGTTGAAACCAACATCCAGAATAACACTCATCCAACCAAGGAGTTGAAGGAAATTGAGATCCCTATTGAGTTCCCGGAAGGCAGTCAGCCTCTGGAGAACCGAGCGGGTCAACCTGAGCAGATAGCGGATCTAGTGCTATTCTTGGCTTCCCATCAGTCCAGTCATATAACGGGGACTGAGCTGTATATCGATGGTGCGGAGTCACTGCTGAGGTAATGATTTGGTAGGGGAGCGCCAGACTCCGGTGCGGGGCAGACATCTGCATAATGTAAGAGTTGGGCGTAGAGGATCGGAAGTAATCGGTGCATATAAGAGGAGAATCTGGAAAATAGCTAACCCGCCTTTACTAGTAGTTAGTTTATCTTTGGATTTAGTTAAGGTGGGTTGACTAATCGCCCCGCGACACGATTGAAGGACAAATTAGTAAGTTCTCCTTTACTATTTGCAAAGCTTGATTAACTAATCCAAACGTTACTAATTCAGGTCTCGATTGCTCGAAGCCGAGTGTGATTATAGTGTTACGCCACTTACCCATAAGACATGTTACTACTGTCTATTTGGGCCATTTCTTCACTCAGGCACTAATTAGCCAACCTGTCTATCCCCTATTTCCGCATTGTGAATCGATTTTCCTCAAAACACTGCCAATAACCAATAGTAAAACTTGCTATCCCAGAAAAGCCGTCTTTCCCGACCTAATAGCCTATACGAGCACTTGCTATCTGATCTCCACAGGACACTTACGGCCAAACTAACGAAATAAGAAGGAAAACCCGTGTAGGTCTTTTACAATTGCGTACAAGTAGAAAGATAGAAAATAAATTGAAAACGTATTCCATTTTTATCTATAAATCAGGACCAAAATATGCTAATGTTTTAAGAAACATATTTCAAGACATAAAAAAGACAAACTTTATATTGGAAAGGTGCGACGTATGCAGAGAAGAGGATACCCAAGCAAGCAAGGGCTCTACGACCCGAATTATGAACACGACGCGTGCGGAATCGGTTTTGTAGCCGACATCCGGGGGCGCCGTTCCCACAACATTGTACGCCAAGCGCTGAAGGTGCTGTGCAACTTGGATCATCGCGGCGGACAGGGATGTGAGACGAATACAGGTGACGGTGCCGGGATCTTGATGCAAATCCCGCATTCCTTTTTTCGTCAAGTATGTAACGAGCATCAGATCAAGCTTCCTGACGAGGGGAAGTATGGAGTTGGCATGCTGTTTTTGCCAAGGGACCAAGCCAGGCGCGATACGTGTGCTGATACGATGGAGACTATTGTTCGTGAGACGGGGCTCACGGTATTAGGCTGGCGCGATGTGCCTACAGATCATTCCACATTGGGCGATTCGGCCAAGTCGGTGGAGCCTTATGTTCGTCAGCTTTTTATAGGACTATCGGAAGTTGGGGGGGCTAATAACGCTGATCGTCTGGCATTCGAGCGTAAGCTGTACGTAGTTAGAAAGAAATCGGAGCATGCATTCCGCGCTATGGGATCACCCGATGCTTATGTGCCAAGCTTGTCTAGTCGAACCATTGTGTTCAAGGGGATGCTCACACCGGATCAAGTTATCGGGTATTATACCGACTTGCTTAATCCGACTTTTGAGACGGCTATGGCATTGGTCCATTCCCGCTTCAGCACGAATACGTTCCCAAGCTGGGAGCGGGCTCATCCTTACCGGTATATCATCCACAATGGAGAGATCAATACGCTTCGCGGCAATGTGAACTGGATGAGGGCGCGCCAAGCAATGGATGAGACCGATTTGTTCGGTGATGATTTCCAAAGCTTGCTGCCAATCATTGATTCAGAGGGCAGCGATTCGCAAATGTTCGATAACTGCTTGGAATATTTGATGCTCTCCGGTCGTTCGCTGCCGCATGCAGCTATGATGATGATTCCTGAACCGTGGTCGAACCATGAGAGCATGAATTCTGAAATGAAAGCGTTTTACGAGTATCATAGCTGTTTGATGGAGCCGTGGGACGGTCCTGCTGCGATATGTTTCACTGACGGTTCTGTAATTGGAGCTGTTCTGGACCGCAATGGACTTCGACCTGCTCGCTATTATGTGACGAAGGACGATCTGATTGTGCTTTCCTCAGAGGTCGGAGTGTTGGATATTCCGGCGGAGGATATCATTTCCAAAGAGAGGCTGCGTCCAGGACGGATGCTGCTCGTTGACACAGAAAAGGGCTGTATCGTATCGGATGAGGAGCTGAAAAAGTCGATTGCCTCCGAACATCCCTATAAGGATTGGGTCGATCAGCAAATGATTAATTTGGAACAGCTTCCGGACGCGCCTGTTTTACCGGATCCCGATCGTCATACCCTTTTGGTGCGGCAGCAGGCTTTTGGATATACGTTCGAGGAATTGTCCAAGGTGCTTGAGCCGATGGCGGCCTCTGGGGTTGAAGCGATTGGTTCCATGGGGATTGATACGCCCCTAGCAGTATTATCCAATCGGCCTCAACTGTTATACAACTACTTCAAGCAACTTTTTGCACAGGTTACGAATCCCCCCATTGATGCGATCCGTGAGGAACTGATAACCGCGATCGGTACTACAATCGGACCGGAACGCAGTCTGATTCGTCCAGAGCCAGAGAGCTGCCGGCATATTCGTCTCAAAACTCCTATTCTTAATAATGAAGAGCTCGCTAAGCTGAAGCATAACGAACGGGAAGGCTTTCTTCCATTCACTCTTCCGACCTTATTCGTTGCAAACGAAGGGGCTGCTGGATTAGAAGAAGGGTTGCGCGAGCTGTTCAGACAAGCAGATGCAGCCATTGATCAAGGAGCAGCATTGCTTATCCTTTCCGATCGAGGGATGAACCAACAACTAGCTGCGATTCCAACCCTGCTGGCAGTCTCCGGCTTGCATCACCATCTTATTCGTCAAGGTACCCGGATGAAAGTAAGCTTGTTAGTGGAGTCAGGAGAACCGCGTGAGGTTCATCATTTCGCCCTTCTTCTCGGTTATGGAGCGAGTGCGATTAATGCCTATATGGTGATTGATTCCTTGGAGGGCATGCTTGGTCAGGGCATGCTTAGAGGGGTTACGCACGAGGAAGCAATCTATCGATATATTAAGGCAGCTACAAAGGGCGTTGTCAAAGTGTTATCGAAGATGGGGATCTCTACGATACAGAGCTATAGAGGAGCACAGATTTTTGAAGCAATCGGTCTGAAATCGTCCTTCGTGGAGCAATATTTCACCTGGACCCCAACGCGTATTGAAGGAATAGGAATGGAAGTCATAGCAGAGGAAATGTTGACGCGGCATCGCAGGGCATTCTCCCCGCTAGAAGGACGCGACACTACGCTAGATGCTGGAGGCGAGTACCAATACCGCAGAGATGGTGACTTGCATCTGTATAGACCCGAGACGATTCACGCTCTGCAGAATGCTTCACGGACTAATAACTACAGCTTGTATAAGCAATATGCTGCGATGGTTAACGATCATTCCCGTCAAACTGCTACATTGCGAGGGCTGCTGCAGTTCAAGGGAGAACGGGAAGCTGTTCCGCTGGAAGAGGTGGAGTCAGTTGAAGCTATCTGCCGTCGATTCAAAACGGGGGCGATGTCTTACGGATCGATCAGCTCCGAAGCGCATGAGACGTTGGCTATTGCCATGAACCGGATCGGCGGCAAGAGTAACACGGGCGAAGGCGGTGAGCATCCAAGCCGATTCACCCCTGATGCGAATGGCGATTTGAGGCGAAGTGCGATTAAGCAGGTGGCATCAGGCCGATTCGGCGTGAGCAGCCATTATCTTGTGAATGCGGATGAAATTCAGATTAAGATGGCTCAAGGCGCTAAACCTGGAGAAGGCGGTCAGCTGCCAGGCAAGAAAGTATATCCGTGGATAGCAGAGGTGCGAGGTTCTACTCCTGGAGTAGGGTTGATTTCCCCGCCGCCGCATCACGACATTTATTCCATTGAGGATCTGGCTGAACTGATCCATGATCTGAAGAACGCTAATCCGCGGGCTCGCATCAATGTAAAGCTCGTCTCGGAAGTCGGCGTAGGCACGATTGCCGCTGGTGTGGCCAAAGGACGCGCTGATGTAGTATTGATCAGCGGTTATGACGGAGGAACAGGCGCTTCGCCGCGTACGAGTATCAAACATGCGGGTCTGCCGTGGGAGTTGGGTCTGGCTGAAACCCATCAGACACTTTTGCTGAACGGACTGCGCGATCGGATTGTTGTAGAGACAGACGGTAAGCTGATGACCGGCCGGGATGTCGTTATCGCAGCACTGCTAGGTGCAGAGGAGTTCGGGTTCTCAACCGCTCCTCTTGTAGCAGTCGGTTGTGTCATGATGCGTGTCTGTCATTTAGACACATGTCCGGTTGGTGTAGCGACGCAGAATCCGGAGCTGCGCAAAAAATTCTCAGGCGATCCGGAGTTCGTCGCTAATTTCATGCGGTTCCTCGCTCAGGATATGCGCGAGATTATGGCGGAGCTTGGGTTCCGCTCCGTGAATGAAATGATCGGACGCACCGATGTGCTCGAGCCAGCCGCCTTCCTGGGCGAAGGCGATGTTGTGCCCGCTTCCGGCGAGCGTGAACAATGGAAGGCGCGCCGTATAGACTTGTCCGCGCTGCTGCACCGCCCCGATGTGCCGGAGCACATCGGCCGCTACTGCAGCGTGCCGCAAGATCATCGGCTCGCAGAGTCGCTCGATATGAAGCAGCTGCTCGCCTTAAGCGAGCCTGCCCTCGAGCGCCGAGAGCACGTGCATGCGATCCTGCCGATTCGTAACACGAATCGGGTCGCGGGCACGATCGTGGGCAGTGAAGTAACGCGCCGTTACGGCGCGGAGGGGCTGCCGCACGATACGATACGCTTCCACTTCAACGGCTCGGCAGGACAGAGCTTCGGCGCGTTTTTGCCGAACGGGATGACCTTGTCGATAGAGGGCGATGCCAACGACTACGTGGGCAAAGGCTTATCCGGCGGTAAAATCATTATTTTCCCGCCCGTGCAGTCGGTATTCGTTCCTCAGGACAACGTGATTATTGGGAATGTTGCCTTCTATGGCGCAACCGATGGGGAAGCGTATATCCGCGGAATTGCGGGTGAGCGATTCTGCGTCAGGAATAGCGGAGTTCGTGCTGTTGTAGAGGGAGTCGGCGATCATGGCTGTGAATATATGACAGGCGGCCGCGTGGTAGTGCTTGGACCGACAGGACGCAACTTCGCAGCAGGCATGTCTGGCGGTATCGCTTACGTATTGGATGAGGATGGTTCATTCAAGGAGCGATGCAACAAAGAAATGGTCCTATTCGAGAATCTGGAAGCCCAGTATGAGATCAACGACGTGCTTCATATGATTCGCAATCATGCCAAATTCACGGACAGCTCGGTTGCCCATAGAGTGCTTAATCATTGGGAGGAGCTTATCTGGAGCTTCGTAAAAGTTATCCCTCGCGATTACAAGCGGATGTTCGAGTCTATAGAACGCGGGAAATTCAATGGGCTTAGCAACGAAGAAGCGATTATGGTCGCGTTCGAAGAGAATCGTGACGACTTATCCCGAGTGAGCGGGAACTAAAGGAGGGGACGGTAACAACGATGGGTAAACCGACCGGATTTATCGAATACGAGCGCGAGACGGCGGCGGAACGACCGCCCCTTCTAAGGAAACAGGATTGGAAGGAATTTATTACGAAGCTGCCTGTGGAGAACCTGCAGACCCAAGGGGGACGCTGCATGGATTGCGGCATTCCGTTCTGCCACACAGGCAAGTTGATTGCCGGGATGGCATCAGGCTGTCCGGTAAACAATCTGATCCCGGAATGGAATGATCTTGTCTATCGGGGATTGTGGAGAGAAGCGCTCGACCGGCTGCACAAGACGAATAACTTCCCGGAATTTACGGGCCGCGTATGCCCGGCACCGTGTGAAGGATCATGTACGGTAGGCTTGAACGGCTCCCCGGTTACGATCAAGAACATCGAGAAGGCCATTGTGGACAAAGGCTTCGACGAAGGTTGGATTGTGCCGCAGCCTCCAGCCGTTCGAACGGGTAAGAAGGTAGCGGTCATTGGCTCTGGACCATCCGGTCTCGCTTGCGCTGCCCAATTGAACAAAGCCGGGCACACCGTTACGGTGTTCGAGAGGGCGGACCGCATAGGCGGACTGCTTATGTACGGGATCCCTAACATGAAGCTGGATAAAGCTATTGTGCAGCGTCGGGTTGATCTGATGGCAGCGGAGGGAGTTTTATTCCGAACAGGTATTGAGGTAGGTGTAAACAGCGATGCGAAGGTGCTGTTAAGCGAGTTCGACTCCGTTGTATTATGCGGGGGAGCTACCAAAGCACGGGATTTGCCGATTGAAGGCAGACAATTAGAAGGCATCTATCCGGCCATGGAATTTCTGAGACGCAATACGAAGAGCTTATTGGATTCCAATCATGAGGATGGAGATTACATCTCCGCTGCGGGCAAAGATGTGATTGTAATCGGCGGCGGTGATACGGGAACAGACTGTGTAGGAACTTCGATTCGCCATGGCTGCAATAGTATCACACAGTTCGAGATTATGGGCAAGCCTCCTGAGAAGCGGGCCGCCAATAATCCTTGGCCAGAATGGCCCAAAGTCTATAAGCTGGACTATGGGCAAGAGGAAGCTGCAGCCTTATATGGGGCTGATCCTCGCGAGTATATGATTTCGACGAAACGATTCGTTGGCGATGAAGAGGGGCGTCTCAAGGAATTGCATACGGTCCGAATCGAATGGCAAAAAGATGCGCAGGGTCGATTCTCGCCAGTCGAAGTGCCTGGCAGCGAGAAAGTGTATCCGGCACAGCTCGTATTGCTTGCAATGGGTTTCATGGGGCCGGAGAACCCGCTTCTGGAGCAGCTGGGGGTTGTGCAGGATGAACGATCCAATGCCAAGGCAGAGTACGGCAAATACGCCACCAACGTGGATGGCGTGTTCGCGGCTGGAGATATGAGACGCGGGCAAAGTCTTGTGGTGTGGGCCATTAATGAAGGCCGAGAAGCCGCAAGGGAATGCGACCGTTACTTAATGGGGGCCAGCAATTTACCATAAGACATCATAATCTCGTGAGCGGATCTTCTATAGGATCCACTTGTTCATGATCCAGACGAATAAGCCGATGCTCACTCCTCCTAGCGCGATCAGGACGACGCCTTGCCGGACCTTTTGCTGGAAAAACCGAAGAATCCCAAGTCCGAGAAAGGTTAGAATAAGCAAAATAAAAAGTGCAGAGGTAATGAAAAAATCTTTTTCAATACCGCCTATGTCTACGAGACCCAAATTCAGCACCCTTTCAAAATATAATAGCTTGTCTTGACTATTATAATGCATCTGGCTCCAGGACGCCAAACACTAACAAGCAGCCTCATCTCGGTGGGGCTGCTTGCCATGTACGGCATGAAGTACTGCTTCATTGTTGGCTGGATGATCAAGAAAAGTATGGTTGACACTTTTGCCCTATTGTTGTTATGTTATCGGTATCACAGCGTTGAATGTATGACAACCATACTATAAAGCGAGGTTAGAAACATGCGTTTAGCTAACAAAATATGTATCATTACGGGATCAGGCTCAGGGATTGGTCAAAGCTCGGCCCTATTATTCGCTCAAGAGGGCGCAACGGTCATTGTTAATGATCTGGATACGAATAAAGGCAACGAAACTGTCGATCTGATCCGTGCAGCTGGCGGACAGGCAGATTTCATTCGCGCAGATGTAACGAACCCGGAGGAAGTATCCCAGCTTGTGCAAGAAGTGATTACCAAGTATGGCCGTATCGATGTTCTGTTCAACAACGCTGGGATCAGCGGTGTCGGGGCCTTGCATGAGCTGGAGCCGGATGCATGGGACCGGATCATGTCCATTAATATCAAAGGGGTGTATTTGCCTAGTAAATACGTGCTTCCTCACATGATGGAACAGAAATTCGGATCGATCATCAACATGTCCTCCTGCATTGCCGAGATTGGATTAGCAAGACGTGCATCCTACGCAGCAACGAAGGGAGCCGTTCTGTCCCTGACCAAATCGATGCAAGTCGATTATGCACCCTATAACATTCGTGTTAACGCACTATTGCCTGGCACTATTCTTACACCTTTTGTTGAAAATTACTTGAAAACTTCCTACGATGATCCAGAAGCAGCGATTGCATCCTTGAAAACACGCCAACTGAGCGGGGATCTAGGGCGACCTGACGATGTAGCCAAAGCCGCTTTGTTCCTAGCTTCAGATGATAGCAAATTTATGATGGGCTCTCCGCTTTACATAGACGGAGGGGTCGTTTTCGGAAAGAACGCTTGATTAAACGTTTGATTCAACAAGGCATCTAAGCCGAACAAGCGAATTAAGTTGTCGTGCACCTACCAACGATCTCAACGAACCAACGGCTTCGTTGACTCCCGACAAATAAGCTCGGTCGGCAGAATAATTTTCTTCCATTCTGCCGTCGACTTATTCTGTATCCGATCCACGAGCAGTTGAATACCCAGATAGCCGAATTGATAAGCGGGCTGAGCGACAACTGTTAAGAAGGGATTCAACTGGGAGACGATCCCGAAGTCATCGAAGCAAGCGATCGACATATCTTCGGGTACACGGATATGTTTGCTCCGGAGCGCTGTCACGATGCTAACCGCGAGGAAATTGTTCGCAGCAAAAATGGCCGTAGGCGGATGTTCCAATCGAAGCAGCGGATCGAGGAGGGCAGTATCGTGTTGCTGCTTATAACCTAGCTCAATCACTAAACGTTCATCAAAAGGAATATCATTTAACTTCAAAGCCTCCCAATAACCAGCATAACGCTGCCTAGCCGTCGATACATCGCTAGAACCATTGACGAGTCCGATCCGCTTATGTCCAAGCGAGATTAGATGCTCTACTAGCTGACGCGCGCCTTCCTTGCTCTCACCAATTACCATATCCGATTCAATGCCAGGTACTTCACGATCAAGCAGAACAAATGGTATGCGATGACGCTTGAGTGATGCGAGATGATCGGAAGAAGCATCCCCGGCAGGCGCGAATAACACTCCATCCACACGGGTAGACAGAATGGTGTCTACATACTCCTTCTCCTTCTGCAGGTTCTCGTCACTATTGCCGAACAACAGCTTGTAGCCCAGCTGCATGGCAGCATCTTCTGCTCCTCGGGCAAGCGTAGTATAGAACGGATTCGTAATATCCGTAATAAGCAGCGTGAGCATTTTCGTTTCTTGAGTCACCAGACTACGGGCGGTAGAGTTCGGCACATAGTTTAATTCCTCCATAATTTTCTTGACCTTCACTTTGGTCTTATCGCTTATTCTGCCAGAGTTATTGATAACTCTGGAGACGGTCATAGCGGATACTTGGGCTCTCTTGGCGATATCGTAAATGGTGACCATATTATCGTCCTTTACTAGAAAAGTTACCTCATCATCTTACCGAATAAAAGCATTGACAGCAACACTAAAGCGGTTTATGTTTATGTTATCGGTAACATTTATTTAAGATCATGGAGGAATGACTATGGCAGAGCATATTCATTCAGGCGCTGAGGCGCTTGTCATGGACGGGAAAGATCATGTAGCTACAGCAATTCAGGATTTGCAGGCGGGTTCTAGGATTTCTTGTATGAGGCAGGGCGTGTTATTCGAGCTGTTCGTGGTGGAAGCAATTCCATTTGGCCATAAAATTGCGATTGAGTCGATCGAGGAAGGCGTCTCGATTCGTAAGTACGGGGAAGTCATTGGACGAGCAACCGCTCCGATACCGAAAGGTACCCATGTGCATGTGCATAACGTGGAAGGTATCCGCGGTCGAGGAGACCAGGCTGCATCAGACAAATCAGCGAAGTCAGCGAAAGGAGCGGATCCGGTATGAATACATTCCAAGGCTATCGCAGACCGAATGGGGAGGTAGGCATTCGCAATCATCTCCTGCTTATCCCGACCGTAATCTGTGCGAATCAAGTCGTGAACCGAATTTCTCAGCTTGTGGCAGATACGATTCCGATTCCGCATCAGCATGGCTGTTCCCAGATCGGAGCCGATAAGGATCGGACCTTTGACGTTCTCGCAGGGACAGGGAAGAATCCGAATGTCGGCGGTGTTATTATTATAAGTCTTGGCTGTGAGGTGATCGATCCGACTGCGCTAGCTGAAGCCATTAGGGTTACTGGCAAGAAAATAGAGGTGTTCGATATTCAATCGATCGGCGGATCTGTGAAAGCGATCCAACACGGAGCGGAGCTAGCAAGGAAGATGCGAGCTGAGCTGGATCAGGAGCAGAAGGTAGCCATCCCTTTCCATGAACTAAAGGTGGGGGTTAAATGCGGCGGTTCAGATGCTACATCTGGCCTTGCATCCAATCCGGCGCTTGGGGCTGCTGCAGATTCGTTAATCGCAGCAGGCGGCGGTATTGTCATCAGTGAGACTACGGAAATTATTGGAGCTGAGCACGTGCTCGCAGAACGATGCCGCACACCGGAAGTTTCTGAGAAGCTGTATTCCATCGTTGATCGCTTCGAGAAGGAAGTGGAACGAATGGGTGCTGATATGCGCGGAGGCAATCCTAGTCCGGGGAATATTGCCGGAGGACTTACGACGATAGAGGAGAAATCGCTTGGCTGTATTAGTAAATGCGGTACTGCTCCAATCGAAGGCATTATTGAATACGCCGAATTCATACCTGCAAGCGGGCTTTATTTCATGGACTCGCCGGGAAATGATATTGAATGTGTATCCGGGATGGCGGCAGGCGGCGTGCATATCGTTTGTTTTACAACCGGGCGCGGTACCCCGACAGGTGCCGCAGTCGTTCCGGTCATCAAAATTACAGGCAATAAGAAAATGTATGAGCGCATGACCGACAATATGGATGTTGATGTGAGCGAGCTATTGGACGGTACTCTTAGCATGGAAGCGGCAGGCGAGCGGATTTGGCAGGAGATCCAAGAGGTCAGTAATGGGAAACAGACGAAAGCGGAGATTCTTGGCCATATTGAATTCAGTATTAATCGGATCGGACCTAGCCTATAGAGAGAGAGAGGGAAGTCTGGATGAAAAGATTGCAGAGTCGCATTGCCCTTGTAACAGGAGGAAGCCGAGGGATCGGAGAAGCAATCGTGCTGCGGCTTGCTGAGGAAGGCGCCGATGTGGCGATTAATTATACATCGAATAGCTCTCGAATATTGGCTGAGGCTGTTAAGTCTCAAGTTGAGCTGCTAGGAGCACGAGCTATTGTCGTGCAAGCTGATGTTGGGAAGAAATCGGATGTCCTCGGAATGTTCGAGCAAGTCGAGAAGGAGCTTGGTCCTGTTGACATATTAGTGAATAACGCAGGGGTTGCTCCATTCGAGTCGTTCTTGAATGTAACCGAAGAGACTTGGGATCGAACCTATAACACGAATGTGAAATCGATCTTCCTGTGTTCTCAACGAGCAGCGAAGGGGATGATCGAACGGGCTTACGGTAAAATAATCAATATTCTCTCGACAGCCAGCTTAGTTGTCACAAGCCCGGTTATTCCTCACTATCAATCCTCCAAAGCGGCTGCCAACATGCTGACTAAAGGGATGGCGATAGAGCTGGGCAAATTCAATGTGAATGTCAATGCCGTCGGTCCGAGTACCGTGGATACCGATATGTGCACCGATTATTTGAAAGACGATTCGATTCGACTTAAGGAAGTGCAGGCTAATCCGATGAAACGTCTGGGAACATCCAGGCAGATCGGTGATGCTGTTGTATTCCTTGCGTCAGAAGAAGCGATGCAGATTAACGGCCATCTGTTGATGGTTGATGGCGGGCTTTCTGTGAAAGCAGCTCAGCCAGACGATCATATGGAACGATAGGAGCTATGAGAAAATGCTGAAGAACATTCCCAAGATTCTCCCCCCAGAATTAGTAAAAGTGATGATGGAGATGGGTCACGGGGATGAGATCGTATTGGCCGATGCTCATTTTCCAGCTGCAAGTCATGCACAGCGGCTAATCCGTTGCGATGGACATGCGGTTCCCCCTTTGCTGACTGCCGTTATGGAGCTGTTGCCTCTTGACATGTACGTGCCTGCACCGGTTGCCCTTATGCAAGTTGTCCCAGGAGATCCACCTATACCTGCAATATGGGAAACGTATCAGTCTGTAATGGCTGCATCAGGTAATGACTATCAAATGGAGTTTGTTGAACGTTTTGCTTTCTACGAGCGCGCTAAACACGCTTATGCCATTGTCGCTACGGGTGAGCTATCCAAGTATGCAAATATCATTCTCAAAAAAGGTCTCGTGCTTTAATCTTTATTCTAAAACCTATCTGTAAACCATGAATCCAGTGTATATCCGGGTTCATGGTTTTTTTAATGTCCTCATCTGACCTATCTCTGTTCTTTCTCTCTGATGGGGAACCAAATATTTCTTAGATCTACCCAGCCTTGCGAATTAAATGTAACTCCGCGGACAGAGGGGAGGTAGGCGGTTTGAACTGGTTTTTCGTGCAAGATGCACAATTGATGCTCACGGATGAGTTGCCCTTCGATTCGCGCGAATAACACCGCTCTTGCTAGCGAATCGGATTGTTGAGTTATTGCTCTAAGGGTGTTCTCTATATCTACCCTCACATGGGCTTGCACATGCTCTGCTATCGTCAGATAAAGATCGAACAAGCGAAGCTGTTCATCCTGATCACGCAATAATGAGAACAGAATCAGATCGGATTCCAATCGCACAGGCCCTTTGAATTCCTCCAGTGGTGTTGACTTAACCATACAAGAGTATCCGCTGCGAATTAGCTTCTGGGCAACGAGATCCGCATCCTGCTTATACTGCGGAATCGTTGAGATTTGCAATGTAAATGGATCGGCATGATCGTTCTCATTCTCATTCCCCGATGCTATTCCACATGTTGGCTCATTATCGCCCAATATACACGCTAAAATGCGAGCTCTAACAACGGGGTCGTTTAGCAAGCCTTGTTTCTTCGTATTGCAAGTGAGAAATTTCATGACAGACGTCTTTGAATGGATCTGACTCCATTCCTCTCCTTCTGAAGAAGGGGGATTATGAACGACATGAAAGGGAGCAAGAGGCTCAGAAGAATCATGCTGCATATCTAGAGGCACATGTACGATCTCCACACGATCCAGATGCGCTCTCCCTTTGAAGTAAGGGGTGAATACTTCCAGACTGCAGATGTTCTCATTCAATTCCGCAATCTTAAAAGGACCTGTCCCAATCGGATTCGTCCCGAATTTAATATCTCCCAGCTGCTCTAAGTCTCTCGGGACTATAGCGGCTCGGCTTGTACACAGGAAGGGGAGGAATAGCTCGTTTGGCTCCTTCAGCTCGATCGTCACCAAGTTGGAATGGACGGCTCGCACGGATTTGATTTGTTTGAAAATAAAGCTATACAACGTTCTTCGTGATGTTTGGACTAATCGTTCCAGTGTATAAACTACATCCTCAGCCGTCATAACTCGTCCCGTATGAAACAGCACTTCTTTTCGCAAAAAGAACGTCCATTGTTTCCGGCTGCCGTCTACCTCCCAAGCATGAGCAAGATGGGGAAGGATCTCATGAGTCTCGCTTGATCTTCTAACCAGACCATCGAATAGATGACTTGCCACAAAGGATTCAACTAATAGATTCGTATATAAAGGGTCAATGGTGTGAATTTGTTGGCGGATTGGAATTCGAAGAGTGTCTATTTGTTTGTCTTTTCTAATCTCCGAATGATGGCCAAAGTAAGAAAGCAACCACCCCTGCAAATGTTCATGGATTGTGGTTGATCGTGCATGGGTTCGTATTTCATTGAATACACGAGTGATGTCGGTACGGTTTATCGCTTGCATCATGGATTGCACAGCAATTTCATCCGGCTGCACGAGGAATTGCAAGAGGGAACGGCGTCCTCGTCCACGCCTGGGAGTCCAGGAGATCCACCCATGGTTGACCATATTCGAGACAAGGATCATAGCATTTCTATGCGTGCATTCCAGGGAAGCTGCTAATTCCTGTAAAGTAATCTCAATCGTCTCTTTGCTCCCATGCTGTGAATACAGCCGCAGGAATTGACTATGCAGCTTCAAGGTAAGATCAACCCCTAAAATACGAAATTTATAACTGAATTGTTTCTCTTTATTTTCTTATTTTAGCATCTACAATAGGAATTAGTGAATAAGAAGTTGGAGGTATTTGGAATGGAGATAAAGTTGAAATCCGCACCCGCAACAAATCGACCCCTTATCGTACTGCTTGCAGCGTTTGTTTTGGCTGTTATTCATCAGTATTTATTTTATGGAAATGAACCTGGAGTATCTTACCCCATTTTTGTTATTTTGTTATACGTGTATATGTGGATCTATGCCAAAGACCAAATGAACAATCAATCGCGGTTTACATGGTTGTTACTCGGGACGATCCTGCTGCTTGCCATGACGTATTTGTTGTTCAATAATCCATTCTTTCATGCCCTTAACCTGGTTGTAATTCCGGCATTAATATTCTTACATATGACGCTTCTATTAAGCGACAGACATTTGGAATGGGGGAGCATCAGGATCGCCGCTTATGCGTTAGATCATCTCATTCCTCAAACATTTCGCCATTGGCCGACTGCTATTACGATTCTGAAATCTTCGCTTTTACGACAGATGGGGGATCGCCATAAACATGTATTGGGAAAAGTAATGATCGGATTAGCGATAGCACTACCGTTATTAATAATAATAACTAAGCTGCTTGCTTCAGCAGACGGGGTTTTCAACCAGTTGATGTCGACGATCCCCGATTGGATGGGCAATCTATCTTTTGGCGAAGGAATAGCCCGACTCATTTGGACTTGTCTCATAGGCTTATTCCTCTTCGGGTACTTGTGGGGTTTTATGGAACCAAGGAAGGTAGAGAGCGATCAAGATGGGCAAATGGAGTCAGTCGTTACTGGTAGCAACAAGATAGGGAAGATAGATCCCATCATCATCGTCACTGTGCTTATTTCGATCAATCTGGTATATGTCATGTTCGTAGTTGTACAATTCTCCTATTTATTCGGCGGGCTTGATGGGGTTTTGCCAGAAGGAAGCTCCTATGCGGAGTATGCAAGAAGCGGTTTTTTCGAGCTAGTCGTTGTATCGCTTATTAACTTTATCATCATGCTGGTGACCCTAGTCTGTGCCGGAGATGCTCATGGCTTGCTGAAGAAATTCAACAACGGGATGTTATACATTTTGGTTGGATGCTCGGGGATTATGCTTTATTCCGCTTATATGCGTCTAGTCCTATATGAACAAGTATACGGGTATACCTATATCCGATTTCTAGTGCATGCATTTATGCTTTACCTTGGTCTATTGTTAATCATCGCAGGGCTTCGAATCCGACTCCAATCGGTTCCTATTGCAAAGGCTTATATTGTAATCAGTCTGGTTGCCTATGTAATTATGAACTATGTGGGGATGGATCGTATCATTGCGGCGAAGAACATCGAGCGCTTCAGGGACAGTGGAAAAATCGATACCGCCTATCTACGGGATTTATCAACGGATGCAACTGCTTTACTCATTCGGTTTAGTAAGGATGAACACCCGGCAATGGAAAGTGGACTGCGCAGGAACTTGGCTAATCTGTCACGAGATAATCGGGCATGGCCCTCGTTTAATTTATCCCGATATCGCGCAGAAAGAGCATTGGAGCGTTATTTTAACGAGTAGATGATGGCGAGAATATACAAAAATGAACCTTTTTCTTAGCAGAACGGTTTATATGATAGATGCAGAAAAAGAAAGAGGTGAATCGGATTGACAGATCGACAACTATTCGAAGCCTACAGACAGGATGTATACCGAATATGTTATTACATTCTCCATGATTACTCTGAGGCTGAGGACGTTTGTCAAGAAGTGTTCATGAAAGCTTTCAGGGCAGAGAGATCGCAAATCGAACATCTTAAACCGTGGTTATTTCGAATTGCGATTCGCTGTTGCAGTGACTCCCTTCGTAGAATGAGACGTAGACAATTCAAAGAAACGGTGTTGTTTTGGCTAGAACGATCCAGTAGTCCTGATAGAAAGGCTGAAGAAGTGGTGGAACTCAAGGAGTATACGGAGCAGTTATCCAGGATGCTCGCCAAGTTGCCTGAAAAGACCCGTATCGTTCTTACACTGAAATATGGCAATGAACTGAAAAATAATGAAATTGCAGAAATTTTGAATGTACCTCTTGGAACGGTCAAATCGAGAATTCATAGCGGATTAAAACAGATGAAACTGTTTGCTGAGAAAAATAACTTTTTCTATAAAGAAGGAGGAATAATTCTTGAACGAGAGCATGGAGCAGTACGTTAAATCGTTGGCAGATAAGGATGGGATACGTTATCCCGATTTTGAGATCATGTGGAATCGGATTGAAGCCAAGAGGATGAACCCATCCGGTATTCAAGTGAGAAAAAGAACTCGAACGACGACCATTGCGATTACTGCTGCAGCTGTACTTGCGGTTGCTGTACCCGTAATGGCCCAGAATGTCTCGTGGGAATGGACGAAGAGCTTCAATAGTACTGGAGTAATCACGGCATTAGAGCGAGGTTTCGGTCAACAGATTGAGAAGTCGGCACTTGATAAAGGGGCGGGGCTAACCGTACATACAGCCGTAACGGATGACAATCGACTTACTATTAATTATAGTTATTCCTTGCCGGAAAGCCCGTTATTTGAGACAGCAGCCTTCGGCCACGTAGAATTAAGCAGCGCCAATGGAAAAAAATTTGTTGGAAATGCGATTAACGTACGTGATCCAGCTAGTGGGAGATTAGTCGGTTATTATGAGACGAACACTCCTCCTAAGGGAGAGAACCAGCAGCTAACTTTTACCGTTAAAGACATCGAACTATTAAGACGCTCTGAACGAAGTGTAGCAATTGATGCCCAGTTGGCATTCCCACAGAAGATCAGCGAGATTGCTAGTGAGATTCCGTCACTAACTGTAACCTCCTTCAAAAGGGAGAAGGACAGGCTAACAATTCGTTACACGATGCCCCTTGCACCGGAGAAATTTTCTAGACTTAACCCTCATTTAATAATTAAGTCTGGCGGACAATCCATCTTGGCTTCTTTCGGTACGGTGTTCCCTCCCCCAAGCAAGTCCCAATCGGAGAAACAAGAAGTTTTTTTACTGAATGAATCAATGGGTGACGATCTTGAATTCGTTATAAGTTATCTAGAAACTGCTGGTCGAGTGGAGGGGGAATGGACGGTCCCATTTAAGCTAGACACAGCTGTTGCGAGCAAAAACACATACAAGCATTCCTTAACAGGGAAATTTGATGATGGTCCTGGCAGGCAGCAGTTGGATGAGCTTGTAGTTACTCCATCTATGATCAAAGTAAATACTGTAGCAGAGGGCTTTGATGGCAACTGGGTGGAGTTGTTCACCTATAGTAAACGTCAACTTCAAGTGGGAGATCAGCTCATAAATGGCGGAATGTTCATCGAGGAGAAAGGGCATAGCTACAGGTTTGAAGTTCCAACTAGACTTAAGGTAACTGGAGAGCCAATGAAAATGATCTTAAGTGGCGTGAGCATTCAAAAAAGGGGAGGAATGGATTACCAGGTTAAGCTCGTCAGTCCCAGCGTTGCTAAACAAATGGTGACCACCGTCTTGGATGGATATAATGTTCGCTACACTTATTATCGGGATGGAAATGATCTACTTGTAGAAACCTCAAGTGATGCCGCTAATTTTGGCGGGATCGTTCAAACGGTAATCTTGGTGAATGGCAAGAAAGTCGATACTGGCGAACGTGAGAAGCAGGGCCCGGTAGGGATGAGCGGCAATAGCAGTTTAGAAAGATACGCGGGTCTGGGAGAAGAAGATGTAATCATCTACCCTTTTACGTATACGATCTATGATCCGAATGCGAAGCTGGAGCTGCCCCTTATTCCATAAAAAGAAAGAATGACCTTAGTCCGCATGTGACTAGGGTCATCTTTATGTTGTTTCAGTGGAAAGCATAAGTTTTTAGTAGAAGAGCGAGGCTCTTTTCGCACCACGCGCGCAGCTCCCAGTGCGGCGGTGTGGAGTTAAATGACGGCGGTTCGACCACAGATCCACGCGCGCAGTTCCCATTGCGACGGTGGGAGTTAAATGGCGGCGGTTCGACCAAAGATCCACGCGCGCAGTTCCCATTGCGCGTGGTGGTGTTACATGACGGCGGTTCGACCACAGATTCACGCGCGCAGTTCCCATTGCGCGTGGTGGTGTTACATGACGACGGTCCAACCAAAGATCCACCTTTGTGAATGGTTCTGGTCGCGGAGGGCCCTGAAGTATGATCCAGGGAGCAGATAGGAAAGGAATCTCATACGGGATTAGTAGAACATTGTAACAAGTTATTCAGCATGTTAGATGAACCTCTTCCGACAAGCGCCAGCATAAGACTCAGCAGCCCGAGTAAAGATAGAGAATAAGCCATCTTACCACTGGCTATTTTGATCTTTTTGGCGTTTTTCTTCAAATAGCCAGTCCAACTATCCTCTATTTCCGTGAAATGAGCTCACTTTCGCTGAAACCAGGTTAATAACCCATAGTAAGACTGGCTATCTCATAAGAATCCGTCTGTTCCGTCAAAATAGCCTATAGCTGGATTGGCTAACGGCCCTCGCGCGGGACCTAAAAATGGGAATGAATGCCGCTGGCTCCAGTAAACTCCAAACAACTATAGTAAATTCCATGTAATGCCCTGCACATTCCAGCGAATCCCAGCGAATCCCCAGCGAATCCCCAGCGAATCCCCAGCGAATCCCCAGCGAATCCCCAGCGAATCCCCAGCGAATCCCAGCGAATTCCATCGTATTCCCTGCAAATTCCAGCGAATACCAGCGAATACCAGCGAATACCGGTGTATGCCAGGGAATACCAGAAAAACAGCGGATTCCTTGCGAATGCCTAGAAAATTCCAGTTAATACCATCTGTGCTTATCAATCTGATATCAATCCAACTCCAAGGACCTGATTGATGAATTTCTGGTCATTTTTATTTGAGTCCTTAATATTTGAGTGCTTTTTATTTGAGTGCTTTATATTTGAATGCTTCTACTTCCCAAGCGCGATCTCGGCCACAATCTCATACGACCTCAATCGTGCTTGATGCTCATACATCATCCCGGAGATGATGAGCTCATCGGCTTGGGTCTCGTCCAAGATCGATTGCAGCTTTTCCCTCACGGTATCGCGATTCCCAACAGCGCTGTAACGCAGATAACTATTTAGAACCGCTCGCTCTTGATCGGATAATTGCTTGTCGAAATCAGGTACTGGAGGGAGCAGCTGGCCGGTGCGTCCCCGGACGATATTGAGAAATTGCTGCTGCATAGTAGTCGCGAGCAGTTGCGCCTCTTTATTCGTATCGGCTGCAAACACGTTAACTCCGATCATGACGTAAGGCTTGTCAAGTACTTCCGATGGACTGAAATTGCTATGGTAGATCTGCAGGGCTTGCATGATATAGTCTGGAGCGAAGTGGCTGGCAAAGGCGAAAGGCAGGCCAAGCTTTCCGGCTAATTCGGCACTGAACCCGCTTGAACCGAGCAGCCAGATCGGCACATTCAGTCCTTCTCCAGGGATTGCGCGCACACCCAATGGACGACCTGGCGAGCCTGGCTTGAAATAAGCGCGAAGCTCGCTCAACAGCTCGGGAAAATCATTGCCATCGCTGCCTAAGCCGCGTCGAAGCGCACGAGCAGCTGGCTGATCTGAGCCTGGAGCTCGTCCAAGTCCAAGATCAATGCGGCCGGGATACATCGATTCCAATGTGCCGAACTGCTCGGCAATGACTAATGGGGCATGGTTAGGCAGCATAATCCCGCCCGAGCCAACCCTGATTCTACTAGTTCCGCCAGCCACATAACCGATAACAACGGAGGTAGCAGCACTAGCAATACCTGGCATATTATGATGCTCAGCCAGCCAATACCGATTGTACCCCCACTTCTCAGCGTGTTGGGCAAGATCTAATGTGTTGCGGAACGATTGTTCCGGAGTGCTGCCCGTAACAACTGGGGATAAATCCAGGACAGAAAGGGGGATTTCTTGTATTTGCTTCATCTATATAGCCTCCATGATAAACAGGATGAATAACAAGTACCGACTTATTTGTAAGTAAGTATTTTTTAGTATACACCACTATTTAAGCAAAACAAAATGAGACCCGCATACTTTCTCTTGTAAGGGTCTCATCTTTTAATGTAATCCATATTGTCTTAAATATAATACTCATGTACAGGACCATCATCCCCATAGATCGGATCTTTCTGCGGGCTTGGCACTTGTTTGATCTCATCCAGTACTTCAGGACGCTCATCTTCCTTTCCCGTGTGAAGATTGTAATCCAGTCCCTTTGGGTAAGCACCTACTATTCGAAAATCTTCACTGGCTGATACTCGTTTATGCCCAGTTCCAGCGGGAAGCAGAAGAACATCTCCTGTCTCGATTTCGAATTTCCTTCCGAGTTTACCGCCAAGTTGAATAACTGCAGTACCGCTTATGACACCCAAAACTTCATGCGTGTTGCTATGGTAGTGATGGTAGTCATAAACTCCATTCGTCCAGCTGTTCGTCCAGCTATTACCGTTGAACCTGGATTCCGTTTGCTCGGGCGAGTCTTTCCACACTCCTGGATATAGTATTACAGGCCATTTTGGATGGTTAGGAATATTGCCGTCATCTCGAAAATAATAAGTTTTTACTCGAACTTGCTGCATCGTATATCCCTCCTATTCATTAATGTCTACTTGTAGTAATGTTAACCCTATAAAGGGTTTTCATAAACATCAGAATAGTACCATCGGTTACAATTTAGCGGTTGTTCCGTAGGCGGATATGTACTATGCTAGATAGTGAGAACCGCTCTAGAATGGGAGGATTATCGCTTTGGGTACTCAGCTGTACGAGTATAAAAACCAGAAAGTAGAAGGATTTCCTTTCAAATTCATACGCTACAACAGGCAGGATTTGCGTCAGCCGCTGCATAAGCACGATTACATTCAAATTGCCTATGTAATGAAAGGCGTCTGCTGCCACCGCTTTCGCGGGAAGTCGCTTACGGTTGGTAAAGGTGACATTTTCATTATTCCGCCGGGTATCGAGCATAGCTTGAATGCTTTTGAGGGTAAAGAATTTGAGATTGTGCTTGTCGATTTTATGCCTCTTCTGGTCCATGATGAATTGAAATCATTCTCGGATTCGATTGCATGGTATACACGCGATCACCGGCAAGAGGATGACAGCTCCGAAGCCTTGCTGCCTTGGCTGCACATTAGTAAGGATAAGCAGCTTCTTGTGGAGCATCTATTAATGGATATTCAGGATGAATTTGAGCATCAAGAGGTTGGTTACGAATTTTCCACAAGAATTAATTTAATGAAGCTGTTGATCATTATTGACAGGGAATCAAGGAAAGCACCAAAACGGCACAGTACGAACCCAGTGCGTCTTAACCAAAGACCGTTCGGCTCCGTCATTAAATATATTTGTGACAATTATAGTGAAGATATACCGTTAGAGAAAGCAGCGGAATTGGTGAATATGACCCCCGCTTACTTTAGTCACGCCTTCAAGAAAGAGTCGGGACAATCGTTCGTGGAATTTGTCCATGAGGTTCGAATTGAAAGAGCGATGGAGTTAATTCGGCATGACGTCCACACGATGACACAAGTATGTTTTCAGGTTGGATTCCGCCATCTTAGCCATTTCATACGCACATTTAAAAAGCGGACAGGATTGACCCCGACGGAGTACAAAAAGTTGTTCGCACCCGTGCCTAACCCATCTGTTATGACCGTAAAATAAAGCAAAGCAAGTACAAAAATAGTGCAAGAAGCGTAGGCTGCTGAGGGGTATAGTAACATGTAGAAGTCTTAGTTGTTAAGTTTGAATGGATTTACTGCATGCACTCATCCTAATTGTGAAAAGAGGACAACACATTATGAGCAATCAACTCCTTAAAGTAGGAATCATCGGACAAGGCCGAAGCGGGCGTAATATTCACGGACTTGGTTTGGCTCGTCTGAAAGATAAGTATACGATTGTTGCAGTAGCAGACGGTCTGGAGGATCGCCGAAAGCGCGCGGTCGAAGAATTCAGCTGCAACGCCTACCCGACTTGGGAGGAAATGGTTGAATCCGAGCAATTGGATCTGGTTGTTAATGCTTCTCCTAGCGACCTGCATTTCCCGATTACGCTTGATTTGCTTAACCGTGGAGTTAACGTACTGTGCGAGAAGCCGCTAGCCAAGACTCCTGAAGAAGTGGATCAATTGATCGCAGCCTCCGAGAAATCAGGAGCAACGCTGGCTGTATTCCAACAATCGAGATACATGCCTGCTTTTGTGAAAATGCGTGAATTGATTGCATCAGGCGCATTGGGACGCATTGTGCAAGTGGATTTCACAAGCAATGGATTCGCTCGCCGTTGGGATTGGCAAACCCTTCAGAGCAACAACGGAGGCAACTTGTTGAATACAGGCCCTCACCCAGTTGACCAAGCCTTGCAATTGTTCGGAACGGATCTTATGCCTCAGGTGACTTGTATTATGGATCGCGCCAACACATATGGAGATGCTGAGGATTATGTAAAAATAATACTTAGAGGTCCAGGCCGTCCTGTAATTGACTTGGAAATTTCATCTTGCTCTGCATTCCCGAGAGCACAATTCACGATTCAAGGCACGAACGGCGGATTAACAGGTAACACGCAGAAGCTGACTTGGAAGTATTTCAAGTCCGACGAAGCTCCTGAACAGGTGCTTACAAAGACGCCGCTGATGGACGCTAATGGAAACCCTGCTTACTGCAATGAGAAATTGACTTGGTATGAAGACTCCTGGGAGCTCAGCTTGCCAGAGGGAGTGGCAGCATTCGAATACATGACCATTACGTTATATTCCAAGCTTTATTCTTCGTTGACTGAGGGTGCTGAGTCCGAGATTACACCTCAACAAGTTCGTCAGCAAATGGCCGTTATGGAAGAATGCCGCCGTCAGAACCCGCAAATTTATTCAGCGTAATTACAGATTAAGACTATACGGGGGTAAAGAACGCAAGATGAGTGAACAAGGACATTCCGCACGTTTCAACTCAACTCGCGATTAGAACCGTATAACTTAGACTGCCGCCAAGACCTCTGTCTTGGCGGCAGTCTTTTTGCATCAAGTCAAATCTTCAAACGAAGTGTTCGGGTTTACGGATAAATCCTGCAGGTTTCCATTTGCTGTCAGCGCAGGGCCTCGTTTAAAGCGGATTGAAGAGCAATCGTATCATCTGCGTTGGCGTCACCATTTGCCCCGTACCACTTAGCGTTAACCGTATAATTGTCCACGACGCGCTTGTATCTCATACCTGACGCACTTACAAGTACCGTTCCAGTGTTGTCTTCGGAATGTGAATCGGCTGGGTCGTATAGGAAAAACCCTTCCTGCTCGGAATCTGTTATGTAGTAAGCGAAGGAAGTGGAAGGCTAACAGCATTACGGCCGCGCCTGCCATTCCCATCGTAGCCAGTGATTATACGGTCTGCTGCAGAGTCACGATGAGGGGGCTCGATATTGGTGCTCATTCTCCATACCTCCTTAGATAAATGCTCAAATGGATAAATAATGTATTCGGAAATGCTCGTTTTGTACTTAAAATGTAAAATGCATCTGTTGTATTGTCAATACGAATTCTACAGAATGCATATTAAACTTCTGTAAAAAAGCTTGTTATATAAAGTTAAGATAATGTAATGTAGTGCTCTAAGAACCGTCGAACAGTTGACAACCTGATTCCCTTCTAATACTCTAATATCACCGAAACAAACAAAAACGAGTTTATATAAACATTTCTCGAATAGGTAGCATGCTAAGTATGACCATTCAGAAGTCCAACTGGTCGATTTAACGTGCGGAACATGTGATAGCGATATCACATGTTTTTAAGTCTTTTAAACTAGTAAACGCTTTCTTTTTGTGAAGATTGTGTAAACAAAACCGTACGGGTGATTCTACCTTGGTCCTAAGAAAGTGAGGTTGCTGTGAATAAGTTTCGCCAGCCCTTATCCATCAAGAAAAATCTACTTATTTTTTTTGTAGTTTTATTTTGTATTCCTTTTTTGTCCGCCTGTCTAGTCTGGTACGCAAAGTCGGCTAAGACCGTTGAGGAGAGCGGGATCTATTACAACGAGCAGTTGACACGGCGGGTTAATACTCAATTAGATGAATACTTTGCCGGTATTAAGGCGGACTCACTGCCCCTTCCGGGCCATCCCCTTATCCAGGAATTCATCAAGTCAGATCCGTACAATCCGTACGAAATGTACCGGTTAAAAGCACGAATTTCGAACGAGCTGGTACCCCATCTACGGAGAGACATATACGGATTTGCCATCATTTCAGAAAAAGGCGCTTATTTTGGCGAATCCATCTTGCATCCCTGGGTATCGGTTCCGACAGATATGCCCTTGATGGACGATAGCTTTAAAATTCTCGGGGTAGCCGAAAAAAGCGGTGTACCGGTTATAACGGTATATCGGAAAGTGATCGACAATGTGACGTACCAACCAGCCGGAGCTCTTCTGATGGCCTTGTCTTTGGATCAAATGCTGAAAATCGCTGATATCAAACCTTACGGAAAAAACGGATACATAGCAATAGCAGACGAGGACGGCCAGATCATCTATCATACGGACCGAGAGAAATGGGGCACCTTTCTGCCTGAAGCTTGGTCCCGAAGGATGGAATCTAGTGGCGGGCGGTTCATTCAAGACGATCCCGAGGGCAAAAAAATGATGGTATACCAGGTCTCAAGTCTGACGAAGTTCAAAATTATCTCGGAAACATCCAAATTCGAAATGTTAGGAGGCCTACGGCGTCTTCAACTCCTCACTGTTTTCATCGGGGCTCTCATCCTTGTTCTGGCATTTGTCGTATTCTATCGGATGTTCCATGAAATCAAAAAATTAATAGAGGAGATCCATGCGACTAGGGTACGGGAGAAAGAGCTTGAACTGAAGCACAGCGATGCGCTGATGTCGGCCTTGCAATCCCGGATCAACCCGCATTTTCTTTATAACACTTTGGAAATCATCAACTCGTACGCTGTGATGGCTGATGTAAAGCCAATCAGCCGGATGACAGTCTATCTTTCCAATATATTCCGATACAGCGTAAGCAATCCGAATCAAGTTGTCAGCTTGCGGGAGGAACTTGAACATATTATCAGTTATATCAAAGTTCAGGAGTTGCGGTTCGAAGATTTTAAATTTGAAATAAACGTGGACGAGAACAAGCTGGACAATGTCTATCTGTTTCGTCTTACCGTGCAGCCTCTCGTTGAAAATGCTTTTAAGCACGCCTATGAAAAGCACGGAATAACACCCGGGAAAATATGTATCAACGGTGTAGCGGAAGAAGGCCTTTTCTCACTGTATATCCAAGATGATGGTGTTGGGATGCCATCAGAGCTGATGCGAAAATACAATGAGGCTTTCGAAACTGTGACGGAAGCCAAGATGATGAGAGCCGGGTTCAGTCCTTTCCAGAAGATCGGCTTATGGAATGTGCATACCCGACTGCGACTCGCTTTTGGACACCCGTACGGGATCCGGATTTCCCAATCAGGAGAACAAGGCTCTAAGATCCAAATGATGCTCCCCTACTTGAAAGGAGTGGTGAAGGATGTACAAAGTGCTGATCGCAGATGACGAACGGATGGTCCGGCTTAATTTGAAAACGTTGATCGAGAGAGATTCCAATGGTTTCATGGTTGTAGGGGAGGCCAAAGATGGGGAGCAAGCCTTGCAAATGTTCCTAGAGCTGAAGCCCGATCTGCTAATAACCGATATTCGCATGCCGGGTGTGGACGGTTTGGAACTAATCCGCAACCTTTCTGCCCAAACCTCGGGGTCCGAATTCCTAGTCGTTTCCGGCTACGGCGATTTCGAATATGCCCAAAGCGCGCTGCGCAGCGGAGTTACCGATTACCTGCTGAAGCCGATAGATCCGGACTATTTTTTATCAGTCATGATTAAGATCCGCAGCCGTATTTTCCAAAAGGCAGATAATCGCTCTAAATCGAAGGACTGGATGTGGCCATGGAAAAATTATGCCGAACAAATGGCAAGCTGGTTGTGGCATTTAAATGAAGAGGAACTGAGGTCCGAACTGGAGCGGATCCGAACCCTCCTGATCCCCGATTCGGGAAAAACACCACCTGAAGTCATGGAACAATTCGTTTATTATATGGTGGTTCTAAACGGGGAGCTGCAGGAGTTGAATCAGAGCGGTCTGCCGCTTCCGGCAATACGATTGCCGGAGAATCCGCTGAACAACGCGGACCTTTACGAGTCGCTGCGTACCAGCCTAACTGGCTCAGTCGATCATATCCGGTCTTCCCGGAACTGGTGGGGCTACAATCGCATGATCAAGAGCGTTACTGCGTATATCGAAGAAAACTATATGAAAGCAGAGCTTTCCTTGAAGGATGCCGCTGCTCATTTTGAGATCTCTCCCAATCACTTTGGTATTACATTCAAGAGAGAGACGGGGGTTTCATTTAACCAATATTTAACCCAACTTCGAATGGAGAAAGCCAAATTGTATTTGCAAAATCCGTTTGTGAAAGTGTATGAAGCGGGCGAGGCCGTCGGATTCGAGGACTATGCCTATTTCTCAAAAACATTTAAGAAATATACCGGAACGACGCCATCAGAGTACCGAAAATATGAAAGCCTAGAGGGTCCTTCCGAACCGGTATGGAAAACTACAAGCTTTCGTTGATTATTCCATGTTAAGGCGACATCCATGTCTCAATAATCATTTACAGAAGGACCCATTATATACGGTCCGAACCTTAAGAAGAAAGTCCCTGAGGTCGCCTGGAACAGCCCTAAAGTAATGAAAAACGGCAAAGTTTACGGCATTCCCGTACTCACTGGAGAGCCCGCCGATCGAGTCATCTTCTATCGCCAAGACATGCTGGATCAGTTAAAAATGGACGTGCCGAAGACGCTGGAGTAGTTCCTGAAATTTGCCGAGGCGTTTCAGGATTACAACATGTTTGCAGGGCTGCTGCACAGCAAATGGTTTAAAATCATTTTCCTTCCCGGCATCATCGGCCTGGTGAGAGTGAAGGCGAGAGCAGAAGTTAAAAGGATACACAGGAGGGTACCCATCACCGTTATGTACATCACGACGCTGCCGATTCTAATCGTTTATCCGTTTTTGCAAAAATACTTCGTCAAGGGCTCAATGCTCGGATCGCTAAAGGAATAAGGAGCAGGCGAATCGGACGTCGGCACCCGCATGAGAAGGATGACTACCGTTGATCTCAAACGGTAGTTTTGTTTGTTGTTGTCCGCCTTTATCCGTTATACTAATTTAAAGCAGGTGTTAGTAGCTTAGGAGGCGTAAGCATGCAGCAATCCATATTCGATGCGGTCAAGCGTAAAGATCTAGAAACCGTGACCATGCTGTGCAAGGGGCGCCCGGAGCTTGTGAATAGTCGGGATATGCAAGGGAACAGCCCCATTATGCTATCCGCTTACTACGGGGCAAAAGAAATTGTCCGCTATTTATTGGAATCAGGAGCTATGCTTAATTTGTATGAAGCTTGCGCAATCGGCAAGTTGGAAACCGTAAGAGCTTTACTCGCGCAGAGACCGGAGCTGCTGAACAGCTTTGCGCACGATGGTTTTACACCTGTTGGTCTAGCCGCGTTTTTTGGGCATGAGGATGTTGTTGCTTTCCTAGTGAGGGAAGGAGCGGATCTGCGCACGCATTCTTATAATGCAATGCACGTAGCACCGCTGCATAGCGCTGTTGCAACCAACAAACTGACGATCGCTGCCTTATTACTGCAGCATGGAGCGGATGTGAACGCGAGGCAGCAATCGGACTGGACTCCTTTACATGGTGCAGTGCACAACAAACAAGCGGACATGATTCGTTTGCTGCTTGAATATGGAGCCAATCCGGAGGCGGTTAACGAAGCAGGTGTCTCTGTGATGACTATGGCGGGTGAGAGCGGCGATCAGGGGATTGTGGATCTGCTGAAAGCGCATGTAACTAAGTGATTCTAGGTTGCAGGTAAGCAGCTATACGACTAGCTGGTTAACGCATCGGTTTCGTGTTCAGACAGCTTCCAATCAATTTCGACGCTGCCGAGCTGTTTGAGATATTGATTAATTCTAGAAAAAGGACGACTTCCGAAGTATCCCCGATGAGCAGATAGAGGACTGGGATGAACGGATTGAATGACGAAATGCCTCGTTGTATCGATTTGTTGAAGCTTCTGCTGGGCATGACTTCCCCAGAGAACAAAAACAACGGGTTCAGGACGATCATTCAATAACGTAATAATGCGATCTGTAAACGCTTCCCAGCCTTTACCCTTATGCGAATTTGGTGTGCTTTCTCTGACGGTGAGTACCGTGTTAAGCAGCATTACACCTTGCTTGGCCCAGTCTAACAAATAGCCATGACGAGGGATGGGCAAGCCTAAATCGGATTGAAGCTCTTTGAACATGTTTTTCAATGAGGGAGGAGCAGGAATCCCAGGTTGCACAGAGAAGCTCAGGCCATGCGCTTGTCCTGGGCCGTGATACGGGTCTTGTCCGAGGATCAAGACCTTGGTATCCTTGTAACCCGTCGTATGTAAGGCATTAAAAATATGATGCATATCAGGGTAAATCGTTTGGGTGCGGTATTCGTCAGCCAGGAATTGGCGAAGCTGCTTATAATAGGGCTTATCGAATTCGGGCTCCAGTAAAGGGGCCCAATCATTATGCAGAATGGTCATGGAAGAATGGATTCCTTTCAACTATGGATATCATATAAATGTCCCTATTATTCTATCATAATTGGTGCCGAAAGGAGAGACAGCTGATGACCAATGAGGAATCCAAACTTAAGGGTCTGATTGATAATCCTGTTGTACGTGGATGGTTCCGCGAATCCTTCGGACAGCCGACTGAAGTTCAGCGGAGCGCTTGGCCCGCTATTCGCGATGGTCAAGATGTGCTCATCGCTGCGCCAACAGGATCTGGGAAGACGTTAGCAGCTATCCTTCCTTGTCTGGACCGGATTGTGAGCCGAAAATGGGAAGAGGAGAATGATTCGGATCGGGAAAAGGATGGGGCTAGACGTTCCAATCGCAACAGTGGAGTCCGTCTATTGTATGTAACCCCGCTCAAGGCTCTTAATAATGATATTCACCATCATTTGTTCGCCTTTGTCGGAGAGATGGAAGCTTATGCCGCGAAGCATGGCTTACATTGGCCAGGTATTCGTGTAGGCATTCGCACAGGGGATACATCTCAGAGTACACGGGCTTCCATGATCAAGAATCCGCCTGATGTGTTGGTTACCACACCTGAATCGCTATATTTGCTGCTGGCTTCCGAAAAGGCAAGAAGCATGCTGCAATCGGTCGAGCAGATTATAATCGATGAGATTCACCAGCTTGCCGCAGACAAGCGTGGACTCCATCTAAGTGTCACTTTGGAACGATTGACAGAATGGTGCGGACGAGAGGCTCAGCGAATAGGTGTATCGGCTACTATACGTCCTTTGGAGCGGGTAAGCTCGTTTCTGACAGGCTTCGAGGAAGATGGAACTCCGCGTGAGTCCGTCATCGTAGAGAGCAGCATGGATAAGCGTTTCGAGATCAGTGTCACAATGCCCAGTTCTCATCGCAAGCAGCATAAGAATGATGAAGAATCCGTATGGACTCCGCTCCTGGAGCTGTTGATGGAGCGGATGGAGGGCAGCCGATCGGTATTGATCTTCGTGAACAATCGACGATTATGCGAGCGGATCACGTTGCGTTTGAATGACCATGTCGGCTACGAGATGGCCAGGTCCCATCACGGCAGCGTATCGCGTGAGAAGCGGCTCGACGTCGAGCGTGCGCTCAAGTCGGGCGAGCTGCGCTGCCTAGTGGCGACGGCAACGCTGGAGCTTGGCATAGATGTCGGCCACATCGATCTGGTCATCCAGATCGATTCGCCGCAGAGCGCGGCGGCCGGCATCCAGCGCATCGGACGCGCGGGCCACAGCGTCGGCGACGTTAGCCGCGGCGTCATCGTCGCGCGCGTCCCGGGCGCGCTCGCCGAGTGCGCGCTGCTGGCCCGCGACATCGCGGCGCGCGCCATAGAGGACATCCGCATCCCCACTGGGGATTGGGATGTCCTCGCGCAGCAGCTGGCGGCGATGGCCGCCGCGGGCCCGATGGCCGCAGATCGCGCGTATGCGCTGCTGCGGCGCAGTTATGGATACCGCGCGCTTAGCCGGGCGCGGTTCGAGGGCGTGCTGCAGGTGCTGTCCGGGTATTACCCGTTCAGCAAACCTTTGCTTGATTGGGCCCGCAGCAGCACAGAACAGGAAGCCGCTGCCAAGCTTGATGTCGCCCGCGATACGGACGACAGCCAGGCTGACTGGGGCAGTCTGATGCCCCGCAGCAATACCAAGATGGCGGCGATCCTCGGTGCGGGAACGATCCCACAAAGCTCTGCCTACCCCATCTATCATCACGAGACACGCACCCAACTAGGCGAGCTGGATGAAGTGTATATCCATGAAAGCCGTGTAGGAGACGTATTCATGCTTGGCACCGCTTCGTGGAGAATCCAGTCCATCCAGAACGATCGGGTGCTTGTCAAGGAATCAACCAATGCTTTCAGTGAAATCCCTTTCTGGCAAGGTGAAGGACCAGGGCGCACATATGATGTTTCCAGAAGAGTTGGAGCTTTTTTAGGGGAGCTGCTCGATCGTTTGCATGATAATTCGGAAGCGGCTGCAGAAGCTTGGCTGACCAGGAACTTTTATCTGGATGAATCAGCGGCTGAACGTCTTGCGGCTAATGTAATCAGGCAGCGAAGCGTATGTGCGGTTCCGACTGACAAACATATCGTGATTGAACAGTACAAGGACGATGCGGGCCGAATTCACCTCATCATTCACAGCTTGTTCGGGCGACGGTTGAATCGCACATGGCAGCTTGTCCTGCAGCGCACCTTCGACCAGCTGCTGCCTTACCGCTTCTATTCGAATGCTAAGGAGAATGGGATCGAATTCGTCTTCCCTGAATGGGACGATAGCTGGGTGGACTTGATTCGCAGCGTGACTTCGGATCGAGTCGAGCCGCTTCTTCGGGAATCGATAGCGGGTTCACCTCTATTCGGAGCGACATTCCGGCGTCTGGCCGAAACCTCCTTGCTGCTTGCTCGGGGTTACGGGCGAACCCCGCTCTGGGTGAAGCGAATCCGCAGTGAGTCTCTGCTCAGAGATGCGCTGCCGTTCGCAGATCAGTTCCCGCTTGTGCAGGAAACATTAGAAATCTGTCTGGAGGAGCTGCTGGGGACGAAGCAGTTGATCCACACTTTAGAAGAGATAGAGAAGGGGACTATTCACGTCTCCGTGCACAAGAACTTGGCTCCTTCTCCTTATGCCTTTCAATTTCTTGCTGAATATACGAATAATCAGATGTACGAATCGGATGCGTTAGCCAAGGACATCCAACTTCAATTGATGACCATCAATCGAGATGCAGCAGTACGCACATTCGGAACGACAGCTTTGAAGCAGCTTATGGAACAGCTCGATCCCGAAGGAAGCGGAGAATGGGCAACTCGTGCGCCAAGACCAGAAGATGAGGAGGAACTGTACCGACTGCTGAAACAGCGGGGTGACAGCAGTGAGGCTGAACTGGTCAAGCACGTCGGCCGACAAGCCTCGGAATGGCTGGAGAATCTGAGAAAGTCAGGGCGCGTCATCCAGATCACCGTTCACGGTCAACTCAGATGGATTTGTGCAGATGAAGCCCCGACTTATGCTAGTTTCCCGGAGGAATCCCAAGCCGTAACATTCATTATGGGACGATATGTGGACCAACAGTTATATGTAACGGCAACTCAATTAAGTGAACGATTCGGCTTATCTGCACCATTTGTTCAAGCCTTAATCAACAAGTGGGCGGCTGACCGTATTCTGGAACCATCCCCATTCTCTGACCAGGAACAGGATCATTCGGAGCCATTATGGACTAGTCGTAAAGCGGCCGAGCAAATCATTCGACTATCCGCAAAGCAGCTTAGGGATCATGCTGAGCCGGTTGACCCTTCGAGGTTAATAGAGCATATACTCAAGCTGCAGTTGCTACAGCCGATTACAATCGAGAAGGGCAGTGACGGTTTAAGGCTCGTGATAGAGAAGCTGCAGGGCGTGTTCCTACCCATGACGCACTGGGAGTCTTTTGTGTTTCCATCAAGGCTGCCTGATTATCGAAAAGAAACACTGGATCAGCTGTGCGCCATGGGAGAGGTGCTGTGGTTTGGCCGCAAGCAGGAAGGGGAGAAAGAAGGCAGAATTGCTTTTTTCTTAACCGAATCCAAAGACTTGTACCGACCTTTTCTTATGAAAAGCGATCCGGTGAGCGAGGATCAGCAGCAGCTCCTCGAGATGATGTGCAGGAAAGGCGCCAGCTTCCTGACCGCACTCAGCCGAGACGCGGGTCTTACACCTTCTGAGTTATTGGATAAGCTGTTGGAGCTGGTGTGGGGCGGCTATGTCTCAAATGATCAATTTGCACCGATTCGAATGCATGGTCAAGGCCGTCCATCATCCACCAAGAGCAGCTCCTCCAATTCATCCCGTAAGTTTCAATCTGGTCTGGGTCGATGGTATTTGCTCGATAACTTGCAAGAAGACCGCGAAGCAGTCAATCCTTCATCAGAAGTGAAAGAACTACCATCGTCCGATGCATCGCTAACCGTGTGGATCCAACATTTACTGAACAGCTACGGGATATTCACCAGGGATATGCTGTCTGAGCGTCTGGATGTTCCTACCGAGGTGCTGTCGGAACCTATCCGAAGACTAGAATCTTGGGGATTGTTAACAAGGGGCTTGTGGGTACGAGGTATTACGCCTCTGCAGTTTTCCACGCCTCCTGAGGTCGAGGCTTTAAGACAGGCATCTTTTCAGAACAGGGATCAAGACGAGGTTGTGGTGCTTTGTGCGGTGGACCCAGCCAATCCATATGGAACGTTAGTTTCGTGGCCAGAAAGCGATGGGATATCTTATGCAAGAAAAGCAAGCAATTTCCTGGTCCTGTATCAAGGACGGCTGTGTTTGTGGATTGAACAAAATGGGAAGCGATTCTATGAAGTGAACTCGTTCAAGCCGAATAACTCAGCTGAACAGAGGGCGTTCCTCGCTAGCAGTATGAGCTCCATAGTAAGAGCCATCTATCGTCTGGGCGGCATTCGGAAATTGGTGGTGGACAGCTGGAATGGTGTACCCATAACAGCCTCCCATGCTTATAGTTTGTTCGAGCAGCTTGGCGCGGAAAAGGATCGTGCTTCTGCTGTTGTATGGCTAAGCTCACTGGGTAGTTTATATTCGCCAGTCCATAATAGGGTAAAGGAATAGAGAGATTATTTATTCCCTTATCTTAGAACTTTCAACTTAAAATATACTCGGGCTGCAGCTTTTCCGCTCGGCAGCCTATTTGTTTTGACTATATACTCATCTAATTAATTTTTCCGTTGACAAGCGTACAGGTGTTCCATAATATGTTAAACATTAGGCATACAGTTGAAATACAGGTACTATATCCCAGAAAGGCAGGTTACTATGTCCAAGCTCTCTACCGAACCCCCATCGCTCTCTTTTCTCCAGAGAACTTCTCATGCATTAAGGGTATACCGATGGACAATATCTTATTTGACGCGTTACCGCCTGCAGCTTTCTCTATTTATTGTATGTGGACTCATCATTTCATTTACCGAGCTGGCTATACCGAAATTTCTGCAGTTGGTGGTAGACGATGTAATTCCGAACCAAGACTACCGCCTCTTGCGCAATCTGTTTTTGCTGGTAATCGCCTTTATAGCGGTAATGATCGCGCTGACTGCTGCCCGAAATTTGCTGCAGCGGGTTTTCTCCATGAAGGCTGGACGAGATTTGCAATACACCCTGTTCCGGCATTTGCGGCAGCTTGGTTTCTCGTACTATGAGCAGAATCCAGCCGGGAAGACGCTGTCGTTGCTTAATACCGAGGTCAATGCGGTCATTGGGATGTACCGATTCGCTTTTCCAGAGATGATTCAGCGCATCCTTATCCTGGTGTTATATTCCGTTATTATGCTGCTCTCTAATGCCAAGCTGAGCTTGCTCACGATCCCGTGCTTTCTCTCCTACTACATCATCAGTCCCTACTTCCAGCACATTGGCATCAAATATTTGAACGAAACGAAGTCATACCGGATGCATTACAACAAAAAAATATACGACAGCGTGTCCGCCGTATCGGAGTTAAGGGCCCACTCGACTGAGAGATGGGATTTGAACAGGCTGATGGATGGAACTCGCCACATTGTAGGTCTCATTGTGAAATATTATTTTCATATGAATCTGTGCGTGAATTTGCGGAACTTGACGACCTACATGGGGCTTCTGCTTGTATTCTGGTTTGGAGCGAGAGATATTCAAGACGGCCAATTGACCCTTGGGGCGTTCATCGCGTTTGTACTCTATTATCTACTTTTCATGCGGGCTGTTACTTCTCTGGTCATGGTGTTTACGGAACAGCGTGTGGTGATTTCGCAAGCAGAGTCACTATATGAATTCCTGCAGCAGACACCTGAGGTGGTAGAGGCGGATGAGACTCGTGAGCTTCCCGAGGTAAAAGGGGAAATCACTTTTCGAGACGTAAGCTTCGGCTATGGGAATCAGCCATCTGTTCTGAAGCATTTCGACTTACATATCCGTAAAGGAGAACGGGTCGCTCTCGTCGGTACGAGCGGGAACGGCAAGACAACGGTGCTGAAGCTGATCGGAAGGTTTTATGATCCGCAAGAGGGACAGGTGTTGCTGGACGGAACTCCGCTCCAGGAGCTTTCCTTCAGGCAGCTGCGCAATTCCATAGGTTTTGTGTTTCAGGACACGTACCTGTTCGGCACATCGATTCGGGAGAACATCCGTTTCGGGAATCCTGATGCTTCTGAGGAGCATATCGTAGCAGCTGCCCAAGCAGCCAACGCTCATGAGTTCATTATGCAGTTTCCGAACGGATACGATTCACTGGTGGGTGAACGCGGCATCAAGCTGTCGGGAGGCCAGCGGCAGCGGGTAGCGATTGCCCGGATGTTTTTGAAGGATCCTTCCATCGTTCTGCTGGATGAAGCGACCTCTGCGCTAGATAATGTGAGTGAGAAAGATGTGCAGGATGCGTTGGACCGGCTGCTGGTTGGCCGAACAACCGTCGCCGTTGCTCACAGGCTGTCCACGGTGAAGGATTATGATCGGATCGTCCTTATGGAAGAGGGGCGCTCGGCTGAAACTGGGACTTATGATGAGCTGATGGAGCAACGAGGCAGCTTCTATCGGCTCGCCGTCAGGCATTTCCAGGAAGAGGAAGAGAATCGGGCCCTTCATGCGAAGCAGCAAATAGCGTCCGCATCGGCAAGCATAACAATTCCAGGGGGGCAGACAAGTTGAAAAGCATCCGATTAATGACATCCTATGTGTGGCAGTGCCGTTCTGGGTTTCTGCTCGGGCTTGTTTTCCTGCTTATTGCCACCACAGCGCAGATTGCCGTAACAGCGGTACAGAAAATCATCATCGATGATATATTTATTCAATCCCGATATGATCTGCTCGTTCCAACCTTATCCTGGTTTGCTGCTGCACTTGTAAGCTCTTCCTTGTTCGCCGTTCTGTGGACGCATATTGGGCGGGTCAACGCCTATAAAGTGTTCAGCCACATGACACGGGATGTGATGAAAGCCATTTATAGGACGCCAACGAAAGTGTACAACAATGAGCGGATTGGCAAGTATGTCAGCTATTTCACCAATGATATCAACTGGATAACGGTCGCATTGACGCAATTTGTCCCGAACGGGATATCCAATGTGCTGACAGTAGTCCTCGTATCCATAATTATCGGCTGGAATAGCCCAATCCTGCTAGGCAGTATTCTCGTATTCAGTATCCTTTATCTGTTCCTGGGGCGTAAATTCGGAAATGCTCTCCGCGATGCCTCCCGTGAGCACCATGAAGCCAGATCCAATTTTCTAGTTCATGTGGAGGAAGGCGTCTCTTCAACAAGAGAGGTGATAGCCTTTCACAGGGAGGATTGGGAGCGGAAGAAGTATAATGACAACTTTTCCATCTTCTATGATAAAGCGATGAAGGAGGGGAAGCTCGAGAACCGCAAGCTGTTCTGGAGTGATCCGCTGAAATGGGGCGCTACACTGATTGTGCTCGGTTATGGAGGATATGCGGTCATGAAGGGTGAATTGTCCATTGGGATGTACATCGTCATTTATCAATTCACCGCTCAGCTTATGACGGCAATTCATGATCTGTACGGATTTGCCATGGAAGCCCAGAGCCGGCTTGCCATGGTTGACCGAATTCGCGGCATCATCGAAGGACCTCAAATCGATGATGGAGAGACAGAGCTCCAAGGGCCCATTACTAGCTTGGAGCTGGATCAGGTAACCTTTCGGTACTCCGATGATTCCAAGCTTGTGCTTGACCGATTGTCACTCCAAATCCCGATCGGCCAAAAGGTTGCCTTCGTGGGGACGAGCGGCGGGGGCAAGTCGACCATTGCTCAACTGCTGATTCAGTTTTATGAGCCTGACAGCGGTTGTATCAGGGTGAATGGGATGCCGCTGCAGCAGGTTCACCGAACATCGTGGATGGATAGACTGTCGGTCGTATTCCAGGAGCCCTATCTTTTCCCGGATACGATACGCAACAACGTATTGATGGGAAGGGAGAAGTCCGAGGAAGAGATGCGAGCAGCATGCGAGCTGGCCAGCATTGATCCATTCGTGCGGTCTCTTAGCAAGGGCTATGATACAGAGCTGGGCGAGCGCGGCATCAATTTGTCAGGCGGACAGAAGCAACGGCTTGCGCTTGCACGGGCATTACTCGCCAGAACCGAAATACTTATTCTAGACGAATCCACCTCTTCGCTTGATCTCGAGACCGAACGGCAGGTTCAAAAGCAAATCGACGAGCTTCGCCGCGGCCTTACAACGATTATTATTGCCCACCGGCTCTCGACCGTACAGAATGCGGACTTGATCTATGTGATGCATGAGGGGCGAGTCGCCGAGCAAGGAACCCATAGCGAACTCATGAGGGGAGACACCATTTATAAAAAGCTGGTGTATTCACAGTTGGATGAAACACCTATGGAAAAAGTTGTCTAACAGTGATGAGCGTTATACTTTGGTGAGGCTGCACATCAATTGTCAGTTGATCTGTATTAGATTGCTTTTACTGGGGAATGGCCTTACATTTTTACTGCCCAAACGGCTCGTTCGGTGTATAATAGGTCAAGGTTCTGATCACATCGAGACGAAGGTGAAAGTAGATGGATGCGAAATTTTGTATGTCATGCGGTGCAGCTTTAGAGCTAAGAGTTGTTGATGGCGAGGAGCGCAAAGCATGTACGGAGTGCAGTTACGTGCACTGGGGCAATTATAGTATCGGTGTAGGCGCTTTGGTGGAGAGAGACGGCAAATATTTGCTTGTACGCAGGGCACAAGATCCGGGAAAAGGGAATTGGACGAATCCAGGCGGTTACATTGAGCAGCTAGAGCTGTTTACCAAAACGATCGAGCGTGAAGTGTTGGAGGAGGCTGGCGTTGAAGCAGTTGTAACTAATATCGTAGCTGTTCGCGATCAACCGAGAAGTATTCATAACCTTTACGTCGCTTTCTCTATGGAATACGTCGGTGGTGAGCCTAGACCAGACAATGTGGAAGTCGATGCAGCCGGATTTTTCAGTATGGAAGAGATAGAAGGAATGAAGGTAGCTAACTTTACTCGTTGGCTCCTCGATGTGGCAAACAACGGCCGTTCAGTTGGATTAAACCTGGACAATGAGCCATGTGTGCCAATTGATGGATGTGCCTTGTTTCGTGTGTAAGGGATGGACGCGAGTATAGAACAGATGTAAGAAGGACCTGGCCAATGGCCAGGTCCTTCTTGCAAACTTCCGACAGCTGAATTCACTTTTTTAAAGCGGATTTTCCGCGCTACTGCAAACTTTCTGCATCTGAGATCATCTCTAAAGCGGATTTTCCGCGCTATAGCAACTTTCGGTAGCTGAGTTCATCTCCAAAGCGGAATTTCCGTTCTACAGAAACATTCTGCAGCTGAGTTCACTTTTAAGGTGTATAAAGACGATATAAAACTATTTGATGTATCATCGCCTTGATGAGCGGCCCTCGTCCGCTGACGCCTGCAGGCGGTACGCGGCATGGTTCGTCGGGCCGATCCCGCGCCCGAGTGGCAGGGCTGCGCCGATGGCCGCCGTGACGAAGCGCTTGGCTTCGCTCACAGCGGCAGCCATCGGCAGCCCCTTGGCAAGACCGGCGGCTATGGCCGACGCGGTCGTGCAGCCTGTGCCGTGCGTGTGACGGGTGTTGATGCGAGGGGAGCGGAACAGAGCCGCTTCCGACCCGTCGAACAGCACGTCAACGGCTTCGTCACCTTCGAGGTGACCGCCTTTGAGCAGCACGAAGCGGGGACCAAGCGTATGCAGCTGCCGAGCTGCATCAATCATCGCATCGATGCTGTCTATGCCAGGCAAGCCGAGCAGGGCGCAAGCCTCAGGCAAGTTCGGGGTTACCACTGCCGCTAGCGGGAGCAGCTCAGTGCGGAGTGCTTGTATGGCTTCGATTTGCAGCAAGGAGGCGCCGCCTTTGGCAATCATTACAGGGTCTACGACAAGATTGCCTTCGACCCCATATTCACGTACTTTTTGCGCTACTAGAAGGATAATATCTGCAGAGAACAGCATACCCGTCTTCACAGCATCAGTCCCAATATCAGACAGAACAGAATCTAGCTGTTGCGCTATGGTTTCTACAGGGATTGCCAATACATGCTGAACACCCAATGTGTTCTGAGCGGTAATGGCGGTAATGGCGCTCATTCCGAACACCCCAAGCTCCTGGAACGTTTTTAAATCGGCTTGAATACCAGCCCCGCCGCCAGAATCCGAGCCGGCAATCGTAAGCGCTCTGGGAATATGTTCTGTTGGAATGGTTGGGTTTGCTGGGCTCATCATCACACACCAGACTCCTTCTAAGTTTGACGTTGTTGACGGTTCGTTTTCTGCGATCGAGGTATGTTTACCAGGTTCGGGCTTAAATCGAACGTCACTTGTTACGGATAAGCCATGTTACTACAGGTTATTTGAATAATTCGGTTTCATTGCGCCCAAATAGCCAATCCAGCTATCCCTTATTCTTGTGAGTTGATCCGATTATTGCCGAAATCATAAAAATAACCAATAGGAAAAATGGCTATTCCAAAAAAATCTCCAATTCCGCTCAAATAACCCATAGAAACACTGGCTCTCTCAGAAGCGGCCGCCAAATTTGCTTAATCTACTTACAGATTAGTAGCAAGATAGTCTATTAACTCATTTAATTTGGAAAAGGAACGCCTCGTGGTACTCCGACCTCCGGGGGACTTGAACAGCAACTTAGGCAAATCTATTCGGCGCGAAAGCCAAACGGTACTGCTCCAGCCTCGCTTCCTCATAATAACTAGATTGCTCATCTGCAAGATCAGCAACAAGCCTGGCTGTCGCTGGGCTAAGAAGAATACCATTCCGATAATGTCCGACCGCAAACAACACATGCTTCGCTTGAGGTGCTTTGCCTATTAGCGGCCACCCATCCTGCGTGGCAGGCCGCAGGCCTGCCCACTGGTGGAACGGGGTGTGCTCCTTTAGCGATGGCATCAGCTTGCTGTTCCAGCTCTCGAGCCGTGCCAATCCTTTGGCGGTTACCGTTGTGTTGAAGCCGGCAACATCTTCGGAAGCTCCGCATACTACGGTTCCGTTCGCTTTTCCGACCATATAGCCTTGACTGCAAAATACCATATGCCGAACCGGACCTACTGCAGATGACTCATAAGCGCATATTTGACCGCGAATAGGGTATACCGGCATTCGAACACCCCATGCTTCCTCCCATTGTCCGGACCAAGCCCCAGTGCTCAATACTAACCGGTCAGCATGCAGAATCGTGCCGGACTCCAGTGTCACCCTAACTGCTCCCTGATCAGAAGAAGTATCCTCTTCCATAGAGAGGGCCCCAGCATTCTCATATATAACGACGCCCAGATTCCGGCAAGCTTGTTCTAATGCTTTTACATAATGCGGAGCATACACATGAGTCTCATGTGGATAATAGAGAGCTCCAAGTGCAGATCGTGACAATCCAGGCTCTAGCTGGAACAGCTCATCGCCTGTCAGGATGGTTGCATCGGCACCATAAGGCTGCTGCCACATCTGACGAGATTCCATGGCCAAGCGATCTGCCTCATGGAAGTATACGTATAAGCTGCCTGTGCGTGAATATTCAAATTCCATTCCTGACACTTCACGTATTTCTTGCTGCCACTCTTCATATTGCTTGAGACTATCCAAGCACAATTGGAAAAAAGTGTCAGGTTGCTCGCTATTCTCCGAAAAAGGAGCAAGCATTCCGGCTGCTGCTCCTGAAGCTTGCCCTCCGCACTGATGTTGTTCCGCTACAGTTACTTGATAACCGCGCTTTCTTAACTCATAAGCACATGATAATCCGATTACACCGCCGCCAATTACAAGCAAGTGGTCTGCCATAGTTTATTCACGCTTTCTGTTCAATTAATAAGTCAACTACTTGACCACCCATTCTTCTAAGCCGCTGCTAGCTGATGCATAACGCTTCTTCGGAATACGTCCGGCCAAGTACGACAATCGACCTGCATCAATGGCAAGTCTCATCGCTTCCGCCATACGTACCGGATCTTTGGCTTTGGCCACGGGTGTATTCATCAATACACCCGCTGCGCCAAGCTCCATCGCTTGGACTACGTCCTGCGCCGAACCAAGTCCAGCGTCAACGATGATCGGTACGCCGGACTCTTCAATAATCAATCCCAAGTTGTAGGGATTGAGAATACCGAGCCCTGTGCCGATCGGCGAGCCGCCGGGCATAACGGCTGCCGCTCCCGCTTCCTCGAGCCGGCGGCATAGCACCGGGTCGTCGGACGTGTACGGCAGCACAATAAACCCTTCGCGCGCTAGCGTCTCCGTTGCCTTAAGCGTCTCGATCGGGTCGGGCAGAAGCGTCTTCTCAGACGCGCTGATCTCGACCTTGATCCAGTCGCTCAGGCCGGATGCGCGCGCGAGCCGAGCCAATCGAACGGCTTCATCCGCCGTCCGTGCGCCAGAAGTATTAGGAAGGAACGTGTATACCCGTTCTTCCAAGTGCTGAAGAATGGAATCGTCATCCGGCGATTCCAGATTAATACGGCGAATGGCGAAGGTGAGTACCTCCGCGCCGGAAGCAGCAATTGCCTGCTGTTGCACATAAGGGTTCGGATAACGGCCGGTGCCCAAGAAGAAGCGCGAGCTCAATGTTTTTCCGCCTATGATCAACTGATCGTGAGTAGCCATATCGCTGTCAACCTCCTCCTACAAAATGAACAAGCTCAACCTTCATATTTTCCGTTAACTCCGTGGAGGGCCATTGCTCCCGCTGTATAATTTGTCCATCAATCTCTACTACCACGAGCTTGCTTTCCATTCCATAGGATTGGAGCAATTGCTCAACGGTGGAGACTGTAATCTCTTTTTTACTTCCATTAACCCAAATGTCCATCTTGATACCTCCTGCTGTCAGCTTGCTCAATCCGCTCAAGAAAAGCAGCGCTTATTCCTGCAACATCCTGACTGCCTACAATTTCACTAATCGCACAAATCCGCGTTGCCCCTGCATCTAATACTTGATCAATATTGTGCAGCTTAATGCCGCCAATCGCCACGAACGGGATCTTAATCTCTGCTGCAACCTGAAATACATAATCGGTCGACACTGGCGCAACGACATCCACTTTGCTCTTAGTTTCGAATACCGGTCCTACTCCGATATAATCGGCGCCTTCCCGTTCGGCCTCCCGCGCTTCTTCTATGGCATGTGTAGAGATACCAATCCATTTATCCGGACCTACGATCTTACGAGCCTCAGCAATAGGCAGATCATCTTGTCCCAGATGAATACCGTCGGCATCCACAGCCAAAGCGATATCGATATGATCGTTAACAATAAAAGTGACCCCGTAACGGCGAGTTAGCTCTCGCAGACCGCGTGCTTTAATCAATATATCGCGTTTGGAGCTGGACTTGTCACGGAGCTGGATGATATCGGCTCCTCCGATGATCGCTTGCTCCATTACTTCCAATAAAGGTCGTTCAGGATGAAACGATTCGCCTGTGATTACATATAATTTGAAATCTTTCATTCGCACTAAACCTCCTAATCTCTTAAAAGAAGAAACATGCTACATTCCAATATACCGGGCATACAACGTTTTCGCTCGCACTGGATCATCCGTTCCTTGTATGAGGACACGGCCATCGGGGAATAACACAATTCGTTCGCCTTCGGGCAGGTGAGCCTTCAGTAAGAAGGGATTGCGCTCCACCTTCGCCGTTGCTATCAATCGGTTTTCCCATTCCTCCAAATCAAAAGAAGAGGAGAGGTGAATCTGTACCGTCTCTCTTCCGCACAAGGAAGCAACTTCATTAGCTGCTCCGGGTTGGAGTGACGGATACTCATGCGTACCGCAAGTCGGACAATCCGGTTTTGGCTCCCCGCATTTCATTTCAAAATGATAATTGTTCCATATATCGAATGTAAGCAAGGTCGTCCGTCTTGCTTGAGTCGCGCCAACTAACAATTTCAACGCTTCAATTGCCTGATAGGAAGCAGCGATATCGACGACGGGGGAGAGGACACCAACGCGGTCACATGTTTCCGCTGTTCCTTCCCCAGGCTGGATCAGACAACGTAAGCACGGTGTGACACCTGGAACGAAGGCAGCGCTCATTCCACGCGAGCCTACAGCTCCTCCATATACGAATGGAATTCGGTGTTTATAACAAGCGTCATTCATAGTGAAACGGGTTTGGAAGTTGTCCGTTCCATCCAGTACTAGGTCCATGCCTTCTATTAATTGCTCCGCATTGGCAGCCGTAACATCTGAAACAACGGGTTCGAGCTGCACAGAAGAGTTAATGTTTCGCAGCTTACGCTCGGCAGCTACAACCTTGGGAAGGGCTTGCTTCACATCCTCTTCGTCGTACAACATCTGCCTTTGCAGATTGCTCATCTCAACATAATCACGATCAACGAATCGGACACGTCCAACACCTGATCGGACCATATGGTTAGCCAGAACAGTTCCAAGGGCTCCCATGCCGACAATCAAGACGGAAGATTGGGCAAGCTGTGACTGGCCGTTCGTACCAATTGGACCAAATAACATTTGGCGTGAATAACGTTCATTGGAATCTGCGTGGTTACTCATACGATCTCCTCCTCAAGCATGAAAGGCCTAAGTCATTCTAATGGTCATACAAAAAAACCGCCCCGAATAGGGCGGATGCACGGTTCTGTCATGCAGACGGTCATATGCCGCCTTTATCCACTTTCCTACGCTGGCTTCAACCAGATCAGGTTCAAAGAGTTCGAAGGCATCTACCTTCATCTCAGCCTGTAAGAGCAGGCTCCCCTAGTGACAATGCTGGGCGTGTCTTCAATAGTTACAGCGCCAAGCGAAGGTCGATTCATTTACTTCCACCTTACAACTAGCCTTCCTGTTTGTCAATGCAGCGTTGGTCCAAGCAATAGATTACAGAAAACTTAGAAAGGTATCTCGACAAACTATTTTGTTCTATGTATAATACATAAAGGAACTAAGTATACAGGTATTATACAGATATTTCTATAACCTGTCTTATATTCAGCTCTTACTTATTGTTGGAGGTGACGTGAAAACTTTTGAATTTGCTTTCTGTAAGCGATTACTGAAAGCCGAAGTAAGTCATCCATTAGATCGACTAGCAAATTATACGATTCAACCATTTATTGATTTCAGGGAGGTCATTGCATTGAAGAAGAGATTTGGTCAGGTTATTGCCTTATCCATGGTTTCTGCACTAATAGTAAGCGCTTGCGGCAACAAAGAAGATTCGAATACCGCTTCCCCAACTCCAGCGGGTACCTCAGCAGCAACTGGAACACCGAAAGCACCTGCTAAGGAAAAACTGAGCCTTAACTGGATGATAGGGGTTCCAACCACTACATCAAGCCTTCCGTCCGCAGATAAAGATTTTATTAAGAAGGCAATTGAAGAAAAGTTTAACGTTGAGATCAAGCTTGATTATATGTCTATTGGACCCGATTTCACGAACAAGCTGAATATGTTGTTAGCTTCTGGCAGCGCACCGGACTTTTTCCATGCAGAAGGAACTGCAACGACCAAATACGTAACTGATGGTGCGGTAGCGGATTTAACCAATTACGTTACATCGGCAAAAATGCCCAATTATTTCAAATGGGTGAGCGATTTAGAGATGAAGCGTTACCAAGTAGGCGGTAAGTTCATGCGGGCCCCAGTTCCATTCGAGAAAGCCTCTTATGCTTCCTACTATGTGCGGAAAGACTGGATTGATGCTCTGAATGCGAAGGATCCTAGCCTTAAGCTAAAAGTGCCAACCAATTACGATGAAATGATCGCTGTTATGAAGGCTTTTACGTTAAACGATCCGGATGGTAACGGTAAAAACGACACATATGGCTTTACAACAGCCGGTTCAGGCACATCAATCCCGGGTGATTTCCCTGAATGGTATAAAAATGGCTTGGTACCAGGCTTCTTTATTGACAAAGACAACAATTTCATCGATAGCGGGACTAACCTTCGCACCGCAAAAGTAATTGATGATATTCGTAAAACGATTGATCTGAAAGTGGTCGATCCCGATTGGTTCCTTAATAAAGCAGGCGATGCTGCCACAAAAGTTCAACAAGGTAAAGTAGGGATTTTCTATTCCGCTGTTCGTGACGTCGCATTTGACAATTCCGCTAGCAGTTTTCAGAAGAAGACTCGCGAAGTGACCGGGAATCAAAAGGCTGAGTTTGCAGCATTTCATGTGGCCGGGGATCTACCTGTTTCGTATGAACCGCTCCCGGGAGTCCCATTCCTGTTTAATGCAAAAGCAGACCCTAAGAAAATTGAACGCACAATTGAAATTATTGATTGGTTGTCGAGCGAGGAAGGTTATCTTCTGGCAAACATAGGTAAAGAGGGTACTCACTACAAGAAGGATGGCAAGAATATAACGCTTATTCCTGATGCTATCAAGAAGGATATCGGCGACAATGGCAACTTTACGGAAGTATGGGGCAGTGTAGCCAGTTATAACGTCAAGGACCCATCTCGTGCGATAGGAATTAATATTATTAATCCAAGCGAAACCGATCATGACCGCGCTATCCTTGAAGTGATGAAAAAGAACAAATTCTATGTGCTTGGTACTAACGTTGTACCGCCAGTTGGTTTAGATATTGGCTCTTACCGTACTCAGATGCGCGCCAAACAAGTGAAAGTTCTGTTTGAAGAGAAAGATTCAAGCAACTGGCCGAAGTATTTAACGGAATTGTTGGATACTTATAAAGCGAAGGCAATCTTCGATGCATACGGTGAACAGGTTTCTACAGCTCTTGGGAAAAAAGTTGTGTTCAAGACAGACTGATTAATAATGAAGAGGCATCCGGAATTTTCTGGATGCCTTTATTTAAGTTATGGTAAGCTATACCAGCACTGGGTAACAAATCCGCTCTCGGCGTGAACGGAGTCGTAACTTTCCTGCAGCATCAAGGGTTCTTTCAACTGATAGAGAAGCTGAAAGAAAAGATTGAAAAAAGATAGTTGCCTAGACAAACCATTATGATATAGTATAGGTACTATACAGGATAGTAACAGGCTATATGCTTGAAAGCTTCATACATGTAATATACAGATATATCCAACCTATAATTACATTAAATAGGCTTGTATACTTTTGTAGGAGGTGATGTGCACCTAATGAAAATGTTTTATGTAAGCGATTTCTGAAAGCGTTGTATTCAGATTGAAATTGATGTTATTGCGTCTCTAACAAACAAACTAATCTACATTTATCGATTTCCGGGAGGTCATTTTATTGAAGAAGAGATTTAGTCAGATCGTAGCTTTATCGATGGTTTCGGCCATGGTAGTAAGCGCTTGCGGAGCCAAAGAAGAAACTCCAACATCGTCATCATCACCATCTAAATCCCCTGGTGCCAGCTCGGCTCCAACAGTAGCTCCAAAGGAAAAGCTGACGCTGAACTGGATGATTACAGTTCCTACTAATGATTCCAAGCTTCCTGCTGCAGACAAAGACTTTGTTAAGAAAAAGATTGAAGAGAAATTCAACGTGACTCTTAACATGGAATACATGGTCTACAGCACAACGGATTATCAGACAAAGCTGAACCTGAAGCTTGCTTCCGGCGATGCTCCTGATATGTTCCAAACAGGCGGAGCTGAATCCAACACTTATATCTTGGACAAAGCAGTAGCGGATATGACGAACTATGTAACGCCAACTACAATGCCTAATTATTTCAAATACTGGCTGAGCCAAGACGAAATGAAGCGTTATGGCGTACAGAACGTGTTCATGCGTGCACCGGTAATCTTCAACAAAGAGCAATATTTCTCCTATTATGTTCGGAAAGACTGGCTTGACAAGTTAAGCCTGAAAATGCCTACGAATTATGACGAAATGATTGAAGTTATGAAAGCGTTCACTACCAAAGATCCAGACGGTAACGGTAAGAACGATACGTACGGGCTTTCGATGGCTGGTAACGGTACTTCAATACCAAAGGACTTCCCAGAATGGTATAAGCACAACCTGGGTCCTGGTTTGTTTGTTGAAGGCGACAAATTCATCGATGCAGGCAGCGATATCCGGACTCAGAACGTGCTCAATGACATTAAGAAAACTATCGCTCTTGGTGTAGTTGATCCGGACTGGTTCCTCAACAAGCCTGGCGTACAATGGGATAAAGCGGCACAAGGCAAAATCGGTATTTTCTACTCCAGCAACCGTACTCATGCCTTCGATAATGCAGCGAATAGCATACAGAAAAAGACAAAAGATACAACAGGTGTTCAAACCGTTGATTGGCAGCCGTTCCACATCGAAAATACGAATGGAGCGAGCTATCAAGCGCTTCCAGGTACACCTTTCCTATTCAGTGCCAAAGCTCCTGCAAACAAAATTCAACGTACTGTAGAGATTATGGACTGGCTCGTAGGTGAAGAAGGCTTCCTGCTGACACACTATGGTCAAGAAGGCACTCATTATAAAAAAGAAGGTAAAAAAATCACTATTGATCCTGCGGCATACAAACGTGATATTTCCGATCAAGGAAAGTTCCTGGATATTTATGCAGGAATTGCCGGCAACATCAACATCGGACCACAAGCGCTTGGGCTTGAGTTGATTGATCCTAACGAAACCGATCGTGACCGTAAAATCTTGGAGCGTGTAAAACAAGTTAAGTATGCCCTTTTAGGTACTAACGTATCACCGATCCCTGGAATGGATCTGTCTGCATTCCGGACTCAAATGCACAAGTTCCATACCCAAATCATCTTTGACGAGAAGGATGCTTCTAATTGGCCGAAATATCGTCAAGAGTTGATGACCAAGTACAGCGGTAAAGGCTTGTTCGAAGGTTATGCCGAGCAAGTAGCCAAAGCGCATGGTAAGACGATTACCTTCAAAGCTGACAATTAATTGTCAGAAAAATGACGCAAAACAAACGACTTAGGGCTATAGTCCTAAGTCGTTTTTTCATGGTCAAATCTGCTAGTTATTCATTGACAATTTCAATATATTGATATAATCTTTGAGAAGACAACTATATATTGATGTGAATGGGTGCCTTGTGAGGTAGTTGCCTACTAGGCTTAATAGGGAAATTCGGTAGACAAAAGTCCGATGCGGTCCCGCCACTGTAACAGAAGAGCTCGATTCGACAAGCCACTGGCCGCTATGCCGGGAAGGTGGATCGAGTGATGATTCTGAAGCCAGGAGACCTGCCCGTTCATAGACACTGTGTAACCTACGGGAGATAGGGAAGTGTCGGACAAGCTTGCAAGAATGCATCATGATTCGTCCAATGGACGAATCGTGTATAGGACCATTCATGATCAAGGTGTGTCTGACTTCGCTACCCGAGTCAGATGCACCTTTTATATTGGAGGATGAGAACATCATGTTAGTGGTATATGACTCCCGCACCGGGAATGTTGAGAAATTCGTCAGGAAGCTCGGTGTGAAGGCAGTGAAGCTGCAGGATTGTGAACGGGAAGACCTGAACGAGCCCTTCGTAATGGTTACTTATACAACCGGATTCGGCAACGCCCCGGATAATGTAATTTCTTTTCTTCGACGTAATCGCGGCTATTTGAAAGGTGTTTCCGCAAGCGGGAACCGGAACTGGGGTACTTCCTTCGCCAAGAGCGCCGATACGCTTGCTGAGCTGTTCGCGGTCCCAATTGTACATAAATTTGAACTGTCAGGAACTACTAGCGATGTAGAACGATTTCAAGAGGGGATGAGACGCGTTGCGGCATATTGAACTGAACAACCAATTGATGAACAAAGGAATCGATGGATTCTACGACTTGAACAAGGACAAAGAAGCGGTTGCCGCTTTTATGGAGGAAGTGGAAGCTAAGAGTGTATCCTTCGCTTCTCTAAGAGAGAAACTGAACTATTTGATAGAGGAAAATTACTATACCAATATGTTCGACCAGTATACATATGAACAAGTGGAAGAAGTGTACAATCTCACGGCGGACAGCGAGTTTCAATTTCAATCCTACATGGCGATCTCAAAGTTTTATAAGGACTATGCTCTCAAGACGAATGACAAGGGACTGTATCTGGAGCGTTACGAGGATCGTGTAGCTATTGTAGCCTTGTTCCTTGGACGCGGAGATGCAGAGCTGGCCAAACGGATTGCATGCGCCATGATGGAGCAAAGATTGCAACCGGCTACCCCAACGTTCTTAAATGCGGGTAAGAGCCGTCGAGGCGAGATGGTATCCTGCTTCTTGCTCGAGGCGGATGATTCTCTCAATTCGATTAATTATGTTATCGGTACTTGTATGCAATTATCCAAAATCGGCGGAGGGGTGGCTGTCAACCTGTCCAAGCTGCGAGGACGCGGCGAACCGATCAAAGGTGTAGAAGGCGCAGCAAAGGGCATCATGCCAATCATGAAGCTGTTGGAGGATGCATTCTCGTATGCGGATCAGATGGGCCAACGCAAAGGCTCCGGCGCCGCTTATTATAATATTTTTGGCTGGGACGTATTGGAGTTTCTGGATTGCAAGAAAATTAATGCGGATGAGAAGTCGCGAATTAAGACATTGTCCATTGGGCTGATCGTGCCTAACAAGCTATACAAGCTGGCAGAGGAGAACAAACCGCTAAACGTATTCGGATCGTATTCCGTCTATCAAGCTTACGGCAAGCACTTGGATGATCTTGATCTGGACGAGATGTATGAGGAGCTGCTGGACAACCCGAAAGTAACGAAGAAGGTTGTGATGAGTGCAAGGGAGATGTTGACCAAGATCGCTACGATTCAGCTGGAATCCGGCTATCCTTATATCATGAATAAGTCGAACGCTAACAACGTGCATGCTTTGAAAGCGCTAGGGTCTGTGAAGATGTCCAACCTGTGTACCGAAATATTCCAATTGCAAGAAACGTCCATTATTCATGACTATGACAAGCCTGATGAGATCCTTCGTGATATAAGCTGTAATCTGGCTTCTCTTAACATAGTCAACGTCATGGATCGCAAGGCCATTAAAGAGTCGGTACAGCTAGGCATGGAAGCCTTAACGACCGTAAGCGACTTCACTACAATAGAGAATGCCCCTGGAGTACGTAAAGCTAATTCTGAACTGCATTCCGTAGGTTTGGGCGCCATGAATCTGAACGGGTATCTTGCGAAGAATAGTATTGCCTATGAGAGTGCGGAAGCGAGAGATTTTGCCAGAACATTCTTCATGATGATGAATTATTATTCTATTGAGAAAAGCATGGAGATTGCAAAGGCCCGTCAAATAACGTTTCAAGATTTCGATCGTTCGGAATACGCGTCAGGCACTTATTTTGATCGCTATCTGGACCAGGACTATTCTCCAGGAACTGCAAAGGTGGCAGCGCTATTCGAAGGGATGTCCATTCCGGACCGCCAGGACTGGGCGAGACTGAGGGATCAAGTGCAGCAGCACGGTCTGTATCACGCTTATCGATTGGCCATAGCACCGACACAAAGCATCTCTTATATCCAAAACGCCACTTCGAGCGTTATGCCCGTAGTAGAGCTAATAGAGACACGCACGTACGCAAATTCGACTACTTATTATCCGATGCCGTATTTGTCACCTAATAATGTGTTCTTTTATAAATCAGCTTACAATATGGATCAATTCAAAGTGATCGACCTTATTGCAGAAATTCAAGCTCATGTGGATCAGGGAATATCAACAATACTTCACGTTAACAGCAATGTAACTACTCGTGAATTGGCAAGATTATATGTGTACGCCGCCCACAAGGGATTGAAATCACTTTATTACACTAGAACGAAACATTTATCCGTAGAGGAATGCACGAGCTGCGCGGTATAACAACAGGAAGGGGCAATTAGAGTGAAAGCAGTGAACTGGAACCGTCCGGATGATGATTATACATTAGCCTTCTGGCAGCAAAATGTTATGCAATTTTGGACGGACGAGGAGATCCCTCTATCGGATGATCAAATGTCCTGGATGGAGCTTGGACGAGCTCAGCAGGAATTATATAAGAAGGTGCTCGGCGGATTGACTTTATTAGATACGATTCAAGGCGGTGTCGGGATGCCGAAGATCGTGGAGCATGTGGACGGCTTGCAGCGTAAAGCTGTATTATCCTTCATGGGGATGATGGAGCAGATTCATGCCAAATCGTATAGCAGCATATTCACCACGCTTGCAACTTCCGAAGAAATTGATGGAATATTCCGTTGGGTGGAGCAGAATCCACGCTTACAGCTGAAAGCTAGCCGGATAGCAGCGGTCTATGAAGATATTACAAGCACGCGATCCTTATACCTGGCTATGTCAGCGTCGGTGCTTTTGGAAAGCTTCTTGTTCTACAGCGGTTTTTTCTATCCGCTGTATCTGGCGGGTCAAGGTAAGATGACAAGCAGCGGGGAGATTATCGACCTCATTCTAAGAGACGAGAGCATCCATGGCTTGTATGTAGGGACATTGGCACAGGAAGTGTTCCAACAGTTGAATGAAGAGGAGAAGGAGCAGGTCACGAAGGAGCTGTTCGCTCTTTTCCAAGAGTTATATGAGAACGAAATAGCGTATACAAGCGAATTATATACCGAGATTGGTTTGGACGGAGAGGTTATGGCTTATGTTCGCTACAATGCGAATAAGGCGCTCATGAACTTGGGACTTGACCCTCATTTCCCTGAAGAAGAAGTCAACCCCATTGTATTTAATGGGATTAGTACAAGAACCAAACAACATGACTTTTTCTCCAAGAAGGGGAACGGTTATGTTCGTACGCTTCACGTAGAACAACTGAGGGATGAAGACTTCTCATTCACATAAAACGGTCGGAGGCTCACGGCAATCCCTATTGCCGGCCTCCGACCGTTTGTCTGAATTCCGAGGGAGTAACCCCTTTCAACTCTTTGAACACTCTGGAGAATGTACGGAAGGACTCGAACCCGACTTCGGTAGCAATATCGGACACGGTCATCTCGGTCGAGGCGAGCAGGCTTGCGGCTCTGCGGATGCGGAGCGCATGCAAGTAGCTCAGGAAGCTTTGACCGACGAGTTCTTTGAAAGTACGGCTAATATAAGGAACACTCACCTTGAACATGCTCGATAATAATTCCAAGGTTACATTCTCCTGCATATAATGAGTGTTTACATATTGGATTAGCTTCCATGTATCTTTTCTCTTCTCCGCCAAACGTGGAGCTTCTGGACTGCCTACCGCAGAATTCGAACGCACGAAAAGCATAATCGCTTCCACAAGCTTAGCCCGCAAATAACTATTCCTTCCCAGCTTCCTGTCTTCATACTCACGGTTGATATCCAGGAATATCCGCTGAATGGTATCAAGCCTTTCACCATCAAGATGAACGTAGGGCAGAATGTCGTCACCGATTCGCAGCAATAAAGCACTAAGCTCGGACTCAACTAAACCGTCTGTTAAGATTCCGATATCGAACATACAGCACACAAGCTCAAGCGAGCTGTCTGTATCATTAGAGAAATCATGGATTTGATGAGGCAATAGGACGAACAAAGTGCCTGGCTGAAACGAATATTTGATTCCATTCACTTGTGTAGTCAATTTGCCCTTGAGCACTAGGCCAATCTCGGCGAATTCGTGATGATGAACGGGGTAGCCTCCTATCGTATGAATGCCCATGTAGAAGGGGAACATGTCTTCCGTAACATTACGCAGTTCCAGTGCGTTTTCATAGATTGGAAAAATCGTCATCGAGTTGCCTCCCATTCCTAATAAGCTTAATTGTATCATAGAAGCCAGCCCGGTTAGAAGCTTGCAAATGAAGGTAGACTGATGGCCTTCCCAAACGACCATTTGCATAAAGATTTGTCTTCTTTCCATACTATTTTGGCATGCATGAACATGTATTGTCCTTTACTATAAGAGGAAGTACAAAAGCATGAAGGAAAGGACAAATCTAAGATGACGAACTTGCAAATAGGCTGCGCCAAAACGGATATTACTCCAGAGTACCCCGTTCCATTATCGGGATTTGCTGTCCGCGGCAATAAGCCTTATGAATCGGTAATCAGCCGTATATTTCTAAGAGCCGTTTTTCTGCAGCAAGCAGATGGGAATGGCGGATGGAACCAAGCATTAATCGTTTCAGCTGATATATTATGGTGGGGCTCCGACCGAATGGAAACGATTCGCAATCAATTGTTCAACCGTTTTGGTCTGCATCCGGAATGTATTATTCTTAACGCGACTCATAGTCACTCGGGTCCTCAAGCGAGCTTTAACTTTCATCGGTTATTAGGCACCGCTGATGCCGACTATGTGGATAGACTGGAAGCCTTGCTCTATCAAACGGTAGAAGAGGCACTTCTGAATGTGGAACCGGTTACAGTCGAAAGAGGAGCAGGAGAATGTTACAACGGCATCCAAAGACGCAAGTATATAGATGGGAAGGTAAGAGGAGGACCCAATCCAGAGGGACCTGTTGATCATGACGTGAATGTTATTCGGTTCACTTCGGCATCAGGGCAAGCCAAGGCATTACTAGTGCATTATGCTTGTCACCCTGTAATATCAAATGCCAACGAGCTCTCTTCTGAGTTCACAGGTCATGCGATGGAACGGTTGGAGCGTGAACTAGACGGGGCTGTCTGTCTCTTCCTGCAAGGCTGCACAGCAGATATTAATATATATGTAGAATCTGCAGACCCGAGCTTGGAGGATGATCGTCAAAAGATAGCTTACTTCGGAGATAAGCTTGCAGAGGCTGTGATAGCAACGTTAAATCGTCCGCTAGCCGTATTGCCTGCTAAGCTGCTCACCGGTACGAAGGTTGAAGTGCCTTTGCAGCTTCGACCATTGGCTAATCGGGATGAGCTGAAATCACTGGTTGAAGCGGGTAAATCTCCTTATGACGAATGGGCGGTTGAAATGTTAGCCCGATTCGACAAGCGAGCTACTGCTTTAACGATGGAGTTTCTGCGTCTGGACGTGGCTGAGGGGTTGTCTTTGCTTGCAATGAATGCTGAAGTAGTGGTGGAGTACGGTCTGTATTTGAAGTCAATTAATCCAGATGTACTTCCCGTTGCTTATTCTAACGGGATGATTGGATATGTGCCGATGGCATATCAACTGCGGCATAACGGTTATGAGGCAGACGAATCCACATATTACTTCCATATGCCTGCCAAGCTGGAGCCTGAGATTGAGACACCGGTGAGACAAACATTGGAGCGTCTTGCCTCAAGCCATGTCAGGGGGGAATCGTGATGAATTTTGGAGTAATCGGTTGCGGCACGATGGGCAAGATGTATATGGAGCGTTTATGCACCATACCCGATGTACACCTTACAGCGATCAGCAACCGTTCGGAAGACGTACTTGCGGAGTGCGCGGTTAAATACGGAGTAACGGCCTATACATCGTATGAAGAGCTAATTGCCTCATCAGAAGTGGACGTTGTATGCGTTACGCTGCCTACACATATGCACAAAGAGGTTGTTCTAAAGGCTGCGGCGAGCGGCAAACATGTAATATGCGAGAAACCGCTTGCACTTAATCCTCAGGATGCAAGGGAAATGGCGGAAGCCTGTGAGCGGAATGGGGTTCGTTTCTTTCCTGCCCATGTATTGCGCTTCTTCCCTGAGTATGTTCAGCTGCGTCAGAAAGTGAAGGACGGTACCATTGGAAGAGTCGGAGTCGCACATGCTAAGCGAGCGAGCAAACATCCCGTTGCAGGCAGTTGGTATATCGATCCGGCTAGAAGCGGGGGCATTCTCTTCGATTTAATGATTCATGACCTGGATTTCTTGCGTTGGACACTTGGAGACGCGAAGACTGTGTTTGCTGTGAATCAACAAGCCGAAGGGGTGGATTACGCGTCGGTGACCATACGCTTTGAGAGCGGAGCCATCGCTAACCTGGAAGCTTTCTGGGGTTACCCGGGGCCGTTCCTGACACAAGTTGAATTGGCTGGTACAGACGGCGTGCTCCGCCATGACAGCCGCAATAGTGTCTCGCTCGTCGTTCAACAGAACGATCCGGAACAAAGCGCACATAGAGGTGTCGATTTTCCCATGCGCCCGTCACTTAAGGATCCGTTCGTTGTTCAACTAGAACATTTCCTGAACTGCATCCGAACAGGCGAGGAAGCTGTTGTCACGTCTCAAGACGGGGTAAGCGCCGTTGAATTAGCCCACTCCGCCGTACAGTCACTCCAGACTGGTCAACCAGTCCGAATTGCAGGCCATACAGCAGGGGAGGTAGCAAGATGAGAACGATCCGTATCGGAATGATCAGCTTCGCACACTCTCATGGGAACAGCTATTTACTAGAGCTGATGAAGCTCGATAATGTTGAAATAGTCGGCTTGTATGACCCGGAGTACGATAGAGTGGCAACACATGTAGAGAAGTTGGGTATCCCCTATTATGACGATCATATGGAGCTTCTGGAAACAGATATAGATGCTGTAGTCATCTGCTCCGAGAATATTGAACACGGCCGGTATACAGCAGATGCAGCACGTGCGGGTAAACATGTGTTGTGTGAGAAGCCGCTCGGGGTATCAATAGAACAAATGCAAGGGATGATTGCCGTTTGCCGGGACAATAATGTTCAGTTAATGACGGCATTCCCATGCCGTTACTTGGCAGCTGTCCGTGATGCCAAAGCCGCAATCGATCAAGGAGCTATCGGGGATATATTGGCGATAAAAGGGACCAATAAGGGCCGTATGCCCGGTAGATGGTTTATTGATCCAACTCTATCAGGCGGAGGAGCTGTCCTCGACCACACCGTCCATGTTATGGATCTGATGAACTGGATTCTTCAATCGGAGCCGGAAGAAGTGTATGCAGAGGTCGGGGAGCTGTTCCACGATAATCTGGGTATTGACGACGCAGGGATGATACATGTAAAGTTCCGCAATGGAGCAATTGGAATCATGGATCCTAGCTGGTCCAGACCAACTGGTTACATTCATGGGGCGGATGTCACTATGGAAATTGTCGGTACGAAGGGTGTAATCAGTATGAATGGTTTCGCCCAGGCGAATGAAGTATATATAAGTGAGAGCGGGAAGACGTCACGCTCCTTCTGGGGCGATGGAATGGATGGTCCGCTAGTCCAAGATTTCATTAGAGTGCTTAGTGAGGGAACATCAGTCTCTGTTACAGGAGCGGATGGATTGAAATCAGCAGCTGTGGCGATTGCTGCTTATGAGTCTGCAAAGCTTGGGCGTTCTGTGAAAGTGAATTTATAGTTTTTATTCGTGCAGGACATATTGACTATAATATGAATTATAATAAGAGATATGGGAAGCCTTCCTGTGTAGGTACAAGGAGGCTTCTTGCTGTTCGAATAACATGGATTGACAGATTGATGGCAGGATGATACTATGCAAGTAATAATACCAAGTAAACATATATGAATTATGAGATAAATTAAATGGAGGGATCATTACGATGGAACATACCAGAACGATTCCATATGGCCGTGAAGAGCTTCAGGCCACGATTCATTACCCCAATAAGAACGGTGAGTACGGCGGGATTCCTCTTGATCGGTGTCCCACCCTCGTATTGTGCCACGGCTTTGTAGGGAATCGTATTGGAGTGGACCGTTTATTCGTTAATGCAGCCCGACAATTTAGCCAAGCCGGATATGTTGTGGTCAGATTTGATTATGCTGGGTGCGGAGAAAGTACTGGCGATTATGGAGCAGGAGGACTTGATTCCTTAATTGAGCAAACTCGTGTCGTGATGGATTATTTATTGGATGTTGATTATGTGGATCCCGATCGGCTAACACTAATCGGCCACAGTCTTGGCGGAGCAGTAGCTTTGCTTACTGCTTCGATCGACAAACGCGTCAAATCGCTTGTGTTGTGGTCTGCTGTAGCGCACCCTTTCAATGATATCGTCCGTCTTGTGGGACAGTCCACTTACGACAAGTCGATCCAAGAAGGGGCAGCTGACTTTCTGGGCTACAATTTCAAACCTAACTTTTTCGAAACTCTTGCCACTTACCAACCATTAGCTAGTATTCGCAAATTTTCAGGTGATGTCCTGGTTGTGCATGGTACTTCTGATGAAGCAGTTCCGCCGGATTATAGTTCCATCTACCAGAAGGTGTTCTGGATGCGAACGGATGGACAATGTGACCTGGAATGGATCTTCAAGGGAGACCATACTTTCTCCACAGGAGAGAGCAAAGCTGAGCTATATGCAAAAACAATTAAGTGGTTAGAAGAACGCGAACGGCAAAAAAGAGAGTGGCAAAATTGGCAAATTTAATGGTATAATAAGGGAAATATCAATAAACTTTCCATCATTTAGGAAAGTTTTTTTGTTTGTCAGAAAAATGTTTGCAAATTCACATTTATGTGTTATTAGATTATAGTGATAAGTTTTTTGCTATAGAAGCTAAGACACAGGAGGCGGAGAACTTGGAGGCTGTTTCATCTGAATCGGAATGGGATTTATTCCAGTCTTTCACACAAATGTCGGCTATAGGTATCGGTTGGATGGACAAACAAGGGAATTGGTTAATGGTTAATGAGGTACTCTGTAAAACGTCAGGATATACAGAACAGGAATGGCTAATGCCCGAGTCGGTAGAGCATGTCCTTTTTTTGATAGAAGATCGGATTGTAAGTCCGCTAGAAGGTATACTAGAAGGAAATTCAGGCAAAATCGTCAAATTGATTCATAAAAAAGGCTTTACTGAGCTTGAGCTGCACTGGAACGAAATTACAATGCCTGTCAGTAAGATCAGCGGATACATGGTTCAATTCAAGGAGATCCCGCGAGGGAAATCAGATCTGACCGCACTTGAACAGCGTTCCATTAAAGAAACGAAGCTTGCCAGGGCGTTACACGTAAATAAACAACATTACAAATCGTTATTCGAGCATCATCCGGATGCCGTATTCTCCCTGGATCTGCAGGGACGTTTTCTAACCATGAATGAATCATGCGAACGTATTACAGGATTCAGTTCGAATGAACTGTTTCAAACGTTGTTCATTAATCGCATACATACGGAAGATTGGGCAAAGGCCATTGAATTTTTCTCTTTGTCGATTAACGGTAAAGCTCAACAGTACAGCTCACGTGTTCTGCATAAGAATGGAAGTATTCTGGAGTTGATGACTTATTTTCTGCCTATTACCGTGGAAGGCGGGGTAATGGGGGTATATGGAATTGCTAAGGATATAACGAAGGAGAAGCAATTGCTTGAAAAGCTTAGAGAAAGCCAAGAAATGCACAGAGTAATAGAGGAGCATTCTTTTGATCTCATCTTTCGTTGTAATTTAATGGGCACTTTTTTGTATATTTCACCTTCGTGTAACAAATTGTTAGGTTATTCGCAGGACGAGCTTCTCGGAACCGATATTGCAAGTTTAATTCATCCTGATGAAGTGTCTAATATTGCCCAGCAATTTTTCCAACAGCGTGATAGTGAGATAACCTCGACGCTGTATTGCTCTCGATTTCGTCACAAGGATGGTCGTTTTGTGTGGATGGAATCGATGACAACTTTGGTGCGAGAAAACATAAGCGGCTCGATTAATGGCGTTCTCTGTGTGATGCGCGATATCTCGGAACGTAAGGAAGCAGAAGAGCTGTTGCTGCGCTCTGAGAAGCTCCTAATGGCGGGTCAGTTGGCCGCGGGTATTGCCCACGAGATACGCAACCCTCTGACTTCAATAAAAGGATTTCTGCAGCTGCTATCTTCCCAGATGAAGGACAAGCGCGATTACGTGGATATTATGAAGTCAGAACTGAATCGGATCGAAAGCATTACAAGTGAGTTGTTACTCCTGGCCAAACCTCATTCACAAGCTTTTCGGGTACAGGAATTCCATACATTAATTCAGCAAGTCGTATCTATAATGGAGCCTCAAGCGATATTGAACAACGTTGAGATTCATTTTAGCCATTCAGAGGGAGATCTTCTGATTCGTTGTGATGAGAATCAACTGAAGCAAGTATTCGTGAATTTTATTAAGAATGCTATTGAAGCCATGCCGAGCGGAGGAGTCGTTCAAGTTCGTTTGGAGAGACAAGGCGATAATGCAATCGTATCGGTAACGGATCAAGGCTGTGGGATTCCTGAAGAGAAATTGACCACGATATGGCAGCCCTTCTACACGACCAAGGAAAAAGGCACGGGACTAGGCTTAATGGTCAGCTACAGCATCATTGAGAATCACAACGGGAGCATTCATGTGTCCAGCCGTACGAATATAGGCACAACTTTCACCGTCCGCATGCCGTTGAAAGCGGCCCATTAGAGAAACCGGACATATATTTCATCGAATCGGTCCGAATTCGTCCGCTTACGCAGCTGGATTTGAAGAATACCGTCGCGATATTCAGCCTTGCTATATTGAGGTTGTACGGGAGTGGGCAGTCGAACGAACTGAGTACGCTGCCCATAGCCCTCAATCTTCAATTTTGAGGAGTTGACGAACAATTGAAGATTGCGCGGCTGAACATGGTTAGGCACCATTAATTTCACAATCACATTGCGGTGAGTCTCGAATACTTCTGTTTGTAAGTTCGTAGCTGTCTTAGCTGAACTGGCATCCGTATTCGTCTCGGTTTGCTTTAACATATTTTTAACGAATTGATCAACCCAACCAAGATCTTGCCATTTCCCCTGGTGTAAGGCGGAGATCCCGCCAAATAACTCCTCGAAATGTTTCCAGTCCGGGCCGAATGGGGAATTTCTATCCGATTTGGTCATGTGAACCCCTCCCTTCATCATCCATTCATCTTATGATGGGCGCTCTCATGAAGTGCCAATTTACCATGCAGAGAAAAAACTCAACACCTCTAGGCGGATACCCACATACATTATCATATGATTCAAAGGGCGAAGGGTGGTTGGGAATGCCTTCTATTGTAGGAAACATAAAAATCCTTAGTGTGGGTCCTAGCTCGGTCGTACAGATTGGCGACACAATCGTCATTTCTCCTGTCAGTACATCCAAGACGTATGCAGGCGCAGGGTCTTTCAATACCGGAGATACTTTCGGACCCTCCTTAAATAACAACCAGGGTAATCTCACAAAAACGAATGATCAGGATCTGATTGATGCTAGTAGCAAGAAGGTGAACGAGACGTGAATTTGGTCGTTCATCAGAGTATAGTGATTCATCAGCTCAAGGTTGGAGGAATATCCAATTCCTCCGTTCTGCAAATCGGTTGCGCGGGAATGATCAAGTCAATGTCCAATCTGTATAACACGGGCCAATTCACGGGACCGGCACCTCAGGCTGGAGCGTTGACTTCGCCATTGGTTCCTCTTCCGGCCACCACATAATTAGTCATGGAGTCATGCCCCTCGGTCCCTCTGTCATAGGATAAGGGAGAAGTCACTTTTGTGCAGGAGTTGACCGTTCATGGGCTCAAGTTATGACTGGAATACGATATTCCGGCAGCTATACACTCAATTACTGTGGCAATCCGAGAAATTAGTCCAAATGCAGAAGCAATTGGAACAGATCTCATCAGAACTCCAAGCGCTTCAACGTCAGAAGCCAGTGAATGTGGAAAAGATTGAATATAACTTTGATCAGCTGAAGGTTGAGAAATTGGATGGAACGTTGAATATTGGAATTACTCCGGACAATGTGAAGTCGATTGAACAATTCGCGGTCGGCAATAACTTTGCCGCAGATGGTTCATTCGTTGGACCTGGTCCAACAGGGGCTGCGGATCCTCTTGGTCCGTTAGGTCCTCCCGGTGCACAGGAAGCATTCTCGGCTATTAAGGGAGGCGTAAAGAAGTACTTGAGCAATGATGTTGTGCAAGACATGAAGGTGCTGGAAGGTAAATATGGAATTCCGTTGGCAGACGAATACAGGGCACATATCGTGGCTGATTTGAGCAAGCAAGTGGATGATCGAATCACCCATTACATACTCAAATATGACGTCCAGGATGACGGTGATCAGCGGAACGAGCAAGAGAGCAGCATTATGGAGCAAGTTGAGAACGACATCAAGACGGGAATAGAAAGCTATTTGCAAACTTTCCCGAAGAAGGAGATGGAATAACAGATGAACATGCAGGTAGTCAACAGAGGGGTTCAGATTGGAAATATTCAAGTAACGGGTGTTTCCAGCTCATCCATTTTCCTGATCGGGGATACGGAGCTTGTTACACTTTCATCTATTTTCGATACACCTCCAGAGTCGCTCCTTATTGGGCCGCTGGTACCGCTTGCTCCAGAGCGTTAATACACGGATGAAGGGGAGGGCCTGCTTTTGCGTCGGACTATAATGGTTAAAGAGCTCAAAATGGATTCGATCACCAGCGCCTCCATCTTGCATGTCGGTGATTCTGCTGTAATAAGACCTCTCAATTGGGTGTTTGCGCTGCAGCGTGAAGTACCTTTTTTTATAGAAGGAGAAGGAGGGTTCTCGAACTATCCTTTATTCTGGGTGCCCATCCCGCAGCCTTCACTGGACAATGAAGTATATCTCACTCGATGTAATGAGCATGGGGCAATTCGCGTGTGCGGAGTAGATGTGTCTGCGATTGCTGCTTCTTCAGTCGTCCAGCTTGGCAATAACGGCCGTGTTGATGCTGAGGCGCGAGTCGTGAATATACGTCAATTGCTCCGCGGGAAGCGGCCGGTGGGTCCGCCAAGCGAAGCGGAGGAGGAGACGGATTAATCGCTCCGCTGTCTCCAGGTCGCGTATGAGGTAGATAAAAAAAAGCAGAAGTCACTACGTCCCGTAGATGAACTTCTGCTTTTTATTAGCCATCAATAAGGGTGATGCGTAATTTTGGCTCGAACGGAACGTGAATATTGCGTAGGCGTCATCTTCGTAGACCGCTTAAAGTGGCGAGAGAAATAGTGAATGCTATTGTAACCAAGAAGCTTGGCTATTTCCGTATAGTTGTATCGTTCCTCGCGAATCATTGTTTTGGCTCGCTCCACTTTAAGGTCATTCAAATATTCAATGACCCCACATCCGGTATTCGATTTGAAGACACGTAATAACTGTGATCTGCCGATTGCGAACTTCTTGCAAATGTCTGTCAATGTCAGCTTGGATTCAACCTGCTCCTTCATGTAAGCGATAAGCTGTGTGGTCAAATCTTCATCCTTGTTGTCGGTGTCACTCGAACGAAGCTGTGTCCCAGATTCGGCTTTACTAAGTCTGCGAATGAAATGGATCATTAGCGCCTCCAGGTACACCTTAATTAACTGTTCGCTCCCGAAAGGAGCATTCTTCTTTTTATGCATGACACGTTTGAAAGGCTTGTCCAGGCGAGGGGTGAGTGCATTATATCCTTCATTTACGAGTAAGGTCAGAAATTTTTTCTCCTGCGCATCGACCTTGAAGCATTTGTTCTCGAAGAAATTCATCGCAATGGAAGCGCAATCAAATGTGACGATAATAAGATTCGGGGGAGACTTAACGTCTGCTCGCCCGCCATGAAACTGATTGGGCTTATAAAAAATCACTTCCCCTTGCTTCAAGCTGAATTGCTCGTTCTCCCTCTTTACATGAATTTCCCCTTTATCTACATACACAAACTCCCAAAAATCATGCCGTTCACCCTTAGTCGAATACGAGCCAGAGAGCTCGTAATAGTGAAACGTAATAATGCTGTCCACGACGATTTCCTGACTAAGCGGCACATGTTTATAGATCATCGGTTGTCCTCCTTAAAACAAATGTATAGACAAAAAGGTCCTAAGTACAAGCTCTAAAGATTAGCTCAATTATACTCGAAAAGGTTCCTTTAAGTAACAAAGATTTGGCACGCAAGATTGATACTATAGTGCAAAAAAAACGGACGGAAAGGTAAAGATGAAAACCGGTTAAGGTCCTAATATTAGAGCTGAAGTCACTAACTAAATAAGAGTAAAGGGGATGTGGACAAGCATGATTAAAAGAGTACAACCTTTTAGAAGATTGGGAGCAATCGTCCTCAGCGCAGCAATGGTGTTCTCATTGGCAGCTTGTGGAGGCAACAGCAGCGACAACGGCAGCACCGCCTCGCCCAAAAGTGGAGCGACAACGGCTCCCAAGAGCGATGTAAAGCTCACGATGTGGCATTGGAAAATCGCCTTCGACCCAGGCTTCAAAGCGGTTGCGGACGCTTTCAAGAAGAAGACCGGAATCACAGTAGAGACAACCGCGACAACACCGGACGATGCTTATTTTCAAAAGCTTACAGCATCAGCGGCTGCTGGAAACTTGCCTGACATATGGGCTTATCACGCTTCTCCATTGGGCGGTGCTTATGACGGTAAAGCGGTAGAGTGGTCGGCGGAGCTTGGGAAAGATGCTGCATGGAAATCAGGCTTTCTTCCGGCAGCGCTTACAGGCGTTACAGTATCACAAGCTAATGTAGAGGCTTATGCCAAGTCTGAAAAATCCACCAACTGGATCAAAGCGGCGAAGGTTGGGCAAACGTATGGTCTGCCGATTGATGTTGGCGCCTTTTACATGGTCTATGGCAATAAAAAGCTGATCAAGAGTGCGGGTCTGGAAGCTAAAGCTCCTAAGACGATGGAAGAGTGGCTGACTATGATGAACACAGTCAAGCAGAAGACAGGCACTCCTGGACTCGTGTTCAGCGCCAAAGCAGCAGGTGTATATTCTTCCTGGTTCGTGAACTTCGTGGATTACATGAAGAATGGTCCAGATTCGTTCACGAAATTCATGAAACGTGAAGAGAAGCTGTCGGATCCGAAGCATATCTGGTCGCTTAAGATTATTGATGACATGGCGAAGAAAGGCCTGATCCTGCCTGGTTCAGTTACGCTTGATATTGATGGGGCTGATCAAGCATTCGCACAAGGAAAGGCAGCGTACAGCATTGGAGGCACATTCACTTATGCTACTCTGAAAGCGCTTGGCATGAATCCGGATGACATAATCAGCTTCCGCGTTCCAGCCTATGAAGGCTCTGTTGTGGCGAATGCAACAGTCACTCCATTCCCGCTCGTACAAGTCGTGGCCAATAATGACAGTCCGCACAAGAAAGAAGCGATGGAGTTCGTCAAATTCCTGACATCCGAGGAAGGTCAGATTCTGTATGCGAACAATGCATTTGATTTGCCGGCCGTGAAGATCAAAGACACATCCAAGCTCAATGATTCGCTCAAGGCGATGGCTGAATCACTCAGCAGTGAAAGCAACTGGTGGTCCACGAATCCGGCAATCGGTCAGGAAGTGTATAAGGAGGACTGGAAAGTGTTCCACAACAATATGGTGAAGGTCATGCTCGGTGAAATGACCGTTGAAGACGCGGCTAAGGATTATGACAAGGCTGCAGAAGCCTTCAAAGCCAAAGAAGGCAAGTAGCAACAAGAAGCAACGGACATTAATGCAAGGCTGGAGAAGGAGGAGCATCCTCCTTCTCCAGTTTTCAACACGGGGGTGTGGTTTTCAGATGAGTATCCGAAGAGATGTGCTACGGGAAAGAATTGCCGGATATTTGCTCATTGCTCCTGCAGTCATCCTGTTTATAGTTATCGGTTTGTTCACTGTTTTATTTTCATTAGTCTTATCTTTCTTTCATCTTGGCCAAGGGCAAATGATCTGGAATGCCAGATTCGCCGGACTTGATAATTTCAAAGACTTTTTGCTTGGCGGCAATGTCATTCTGACACGTTTTTTCTGGCAAGCGCTGCTCAACAACGCATGGATTGCGATAACAATGGTGTTAGTTGTCATTCCTCTGTCGCTTGTGCTCGCCGTGCTGCTTCAAAGCATTATTCGCGGAGCTAAATTGTACCGCACTGTATTCCTGCTTCCAATGGTTACTTCGTCGGTAGCGATTTTCTATGTATGGCAAGGGATATACGAACCGACAGGTGCTCTGAATCAGATGCTGACAGCTATTGGACTCGAGGAATGGGTCGCGGTGAATGGTTGGCTCGGTGAATTGAGAACAGCACTGCCGGCGGTGCTCGTCACGATTATTTGGGGCTCTATTCCAGGGAATCTGATCCTGTTCTTTGCTGGACTGCAAACCGTTGACCCGCATCTGTATGAAGCGGCTGAGATTGACGGGGCGAATGCCTGGCACAAGCTGCTGCACATCACATGGCCGATTCTGATGCCAATTACTGTCATAGCAGTCATCATGAATCTGGATGGGGCGCTGCAGGTGTTCAGCCAGATATGGGTCATGACGAAGGGCGGTCCAGCCGGCGAGACGATGGTCGTGAACGTGCTGATCTATGAGGAAGCCTTCCAAAATGGCGACCTGGGCCGAGCTAATGCAATGGGGTGGGCGCTGTTCCTGATTACCTTTGTCTTATCACTGATTAGCCTGCGGTTATTCCGTGACAAGTCACAGGGAGGTGTAGCGGAGTGAAAAGAATAAATGTTGTCATTCTATACCTTGTGCTTACCATTTGGGGCTTGTTATGCCTCTATCCGCTAACTTGGATGATCGGAGCTTCCTTCAAGGCACCGCTCGACGTGATGAATACTTACTCCTTGCTGCCCAAAGGGAAGTGGCATTGGGAAACCTATGTAGATGTATGGAATCGGTTGAATTTCTTCAAATATTTCTTGAACAGCGTCAATGTCGCATTCTGGACGCTGATCGGGATTAATGTCATATTCGCCATGGCAGGCTTCGCATTTGCCAAGATTCGCTTTCCAGGCAACAACGCCATCTTCTTGTTGTTCCTGGGCATGATGTTCGTTCCTGGTATTACGATCATGATTCCTTTGTATCTGGTGGAGAATTATCTGAACTTGCTGGATACGCATCTTGGGCTTATTCTGCCTTCTGTGAACGGTGCAGCGCCTATGGCAATTTTTCTATTCCGTAATTATTTCCGTTCCATTCCGCACGAGCTGTACGAGTCCGCAAAGATTGAAGGAGCGGGCGTTATGCGTATTTTGTTCTGGATTTATATTCCCATTTCGACTCCGATTATCGCTACTATAACGATGGTCAATTTTCTCGGTTCCTGGAACAGTTTTCTTTTGCCGATGATTATGCTGAACAGCCAGGATCTGTTCACACTGCCGCTCGGTGTCATGCTGCTTGATACAGGTGTGTTCAGACAGTGGAATATTCTGATGACGGGATCGCTTATTTCCGTTATTCCGATCATACTTTGTTTTTCTTTTTTACAAAAATACTACATTCAAGGCTTGACTGCCGGAGCAATCAAATCATAAAAATCCAACTATTCAGGATAAGGGAGAGACACACATATGAACACGAATATTATTCGTCTTGGAGTTATTGGCTGCGGAGGTATGGCAAGTACACATAGCACCGGATATCAAGAGCTAAGTGATCGGATGGTCATCACGGCTACTTGCGATATCATTGAGGAAAGAGCGCGTGAAGCAGCGGAGCTTACAGGAGCAACACTGTTCGTCACGGACTATCGGGAGCTGCTGGATGCAGTCGATGCGGTGTTGGTTGTTTTGCCGCATGATCTGCACTTTGAGGTCGGAATGACCTGTTTGAAAGCCGGCAAGCATGTATTGATGGAAAAACCGATGTGCAACACAGAGGAAGAATGTATCGAGCTAATCCGGACGGCGGATGAGGCAGGCAAAGTATTGATGACCGCTTATCCTGTTCGATTCTTCCCTGCTGTGCGCAAGATGAAGGAGTTGATCGACAGCAAAGCTTATGGTGATTGCTTCCAAATGTCAATTTGGACGGAGCAGTTCACGAAGTATCCGGAAGGTCACTGGGCAACATCAGCCAAGCGATTAGGCGGAGGGCAGTTCTTCAGTCATGGCTGCCACTATGTTGATCTGCTGCTGTGGTTCCTTGGCAAACCTGTGAGAGGGGTTCATCTTGGTTCGAACTTCGGAATTCCATGGATGGAGAAGGAGGGGACAAGTAATGTAACGATTGAGTTCGAGAGCGGTGCGTTAGGCTACCATTTCGGAACATGGGGAGCCAGAGGGACCAGACTCGGATGGAGCATTCATGCGCATTGCACGGAAGGCATGCTGGAAATCCATCTTGCTGAACAAAAGCTGTATCTACATACTCATATCAAGGAAGAGCGTGCGAATCTTGATACTGAATCACGCACAACTGTATTGCTCGACATGAACATGTCTAGCAAATTCACACATTTCGAAATTGGACATTTCCTCGATTGTATCCGTGACGGTTCGCGTCCGATGACGGATGGACCAGCAAGTCTGCAGGGGCTTCGCGTCGTTTGGGCCTTGTATGAAGCAGAGTTGAACAGCACATTCGCTGATTTGCGCGGACTTGGACTAGATGAAGATTGGGAGAGTGTCACAACATAAACCCAAAGGAGCGTTTATATGGTAAATAGTACAAAAAGAGGATTTGTGTTATTTATTCTTGTCTATTTGCTTGCAGCACTGCTGCTCATCAGAGATACGTATGCAGCTAATATTATTCAAAATCCGGGATTCGAGAGCAGTCTGACCAGCTGGAGCTTTTCGAACGGGGGAACGTCCGGCACTTATTTAATCGATCCGGCTTCTCCCTATGCAGGAACGAAATCGCTGAAGCTGTCGGCTCCTGGCGGATCGGACACGGCCAATGTTACGCAAAGCTCGATCAGCGTCAATGCCGCCAAGTTCTATGAGTTTTCCGTCTATTACAAGACGTTAAGCATGTCCGGAACACCCTATTTGAAAATATATTGGTATGACAGCTCCTCAGCATTGTTGTCAAGTCGTACGATTAATCTGCCTAAGTCCCAGGCAGCATGGGGCTTGTATAACGTGGCGATTACCGACAATAAGGTCGGTCTTCCGCAAGCGCCTAATCTGGCCGTTCAGGCGAGCCTGGAGCTTGGAGTATCAGGTGGAACGGGAACAGTCTGGTTCGATGAAGTTCGGATGGAGCAGGTGCTTCTGGATGCAGCTGGAGATCCGATCACGGTCACGAATATTGTGGACATTAACGAGCCGTTCGATCCGGACGGAACATCAGACGCCTACTTCATCTCTGATCCGGCCAAAGATTTCTGGGACCTGATTTCACCAGCAACATTGAATACACCCCCTAGCTCGGTATGGAGCAATGAACTTATTCAGCAGTATTTTTTTGGAATGGATACTCGGGTATTTACGGCACCGAAGATTGGACCGATAATTCTTAATCGGGATGCTGCTATTGAGACTGTGAGCACGACGATCGGACAGCTCGCACCAGATAGCGGCAAGCTGGTGAAGGCGGGAGATATAGCGTTTCAGCCATTCGTCAAAAAATGGACGACAAGTGGCGACTATTATGTGAGAAAGCTGTCAGATAATCTGTATGGAGAATATTTCCCGGCTTACGCTTTGACCGAATTTCCTTCGAAGACTGAGCCGTTGTATGAACGCATGCTGGAGCTGCTTGATGCTACAGTAAATTCCCAATGGGATGTGAATGGGAACAACAACTTCACTCAAACGTATTACCCGGCGGAATTTGTTCAGACGAAGAAATATTACGGAGGCTTCGATTTCAATCACGATGTGCCCTGGACAGACGCGTCCGGGTATACATGGGATGCGCATGAAACCGATCATCATGCTGTTGCTGAACTGGCTGCTTCGCTGATCCGGGGTTATGAATATTCCGGTGATTCCGATTATTTGGACGCTGCCCGTAAGTTTGTCTTCAACCAGATTCCACGCTACGGCTTCCATAAAGGGACGTGGAACGGGGACGTTTATTACATGACGGAGTACAATCCGAGCGGAGCCTCGGTCAATCCGATCGATGATGCGGTTGACAATGCTCAAGGCTTTGTAGCGCTGGCTAGTGCAATGGTAGCTTATTATGATACGGGATCGGGCTACAAGGAGGAGCTGCTGGAATATGCGCGAGGCTTACTGTGGTACATGGCTCGAGAGTTCGCTACGGACGGAAGATGGTACTACTATGGTGCGGAATATAGTGGTAATTACGAATGGGTGACTTACGATCTGCCCACCATTATGAGTGTTGTGCAGACGATACCGTATTTGGCCAAAGCAGGTATGGACGTAAGCGATCTGGTAACTGAATTTATGCCGGCCATCCGATGGTACTTCGGCAATTATGAATACTACCATTCCGTCAACAGAGTCCGCTCTTACAAAACATTCGAGGGGACATTGGCCGCGAATGAAAATGTAGATTTCGTCATTTATGCCCAATCCACAACGCAAAATGCGTCAGGCCTGCGTTTCCATGATACGCTTCCTGAACAGTTTAATGTACCAGGCACACTGCAGCTGCGTATTTCCAAGCTTGTGCCTCCGAATGTTTCACAAAGTGACTGGACCATTAACAACACCTATGATTCTGTCTACACAGTGACTCCAGCGCAGCTGGAGAGTGGAGTCAATCTGCCCTTCACTCTGAATACGGGAGAGTTCGCAAGAATCTCCTACACATTAACGGCAGCGAGCTCCTTCAATTCCAGTGAGCTGCGTGTACCTAATTCGAAATTGGTGTTATGGAATTCAAGCGGTGCGAACCAAGAAATGCTGGGTGGCAGTGCCAAGGTTCTTGTTGGGGATTGGACGAAAGTAAGAGCATCGAACTTCTTTCAAATCCCTGCCAAAATTGCCTTCCCTTTTGCAAATGAGACCAGTGTAGGTATTGTTGTCAGCACAGCGCCTTCAGCGACAGCTTACAGCGACTCCGCTTGGGGTACATCAACAGGTAACTCCTATATTTATCATTTTGACGCGCTGATGTCGCCAGCAGCATCGTCAGGCAAGGGGAGCTCGCCAGTCGATTCCCCGCCATCCGCTAATGGTGCGGTGATATATTTCGCAACAGGAACGAACGATTTCTTTGAAATTGATTTGCCGCAAACAAGAAGCAGTGCTGACTTCGACATCTACCTGGATGTATTGAAAGGCACTTATGCGGGGATTTATCAAATGTCTATCGACGGTCAAGCACAAGGAGAAGTGATTGACGGCTACGGATCAGGCGTCACAAGTGTCTATCTCGGTCATAAGCAATTATCCACCCAGACACATACGGTACGCTTTGATGTTGTGGACAAAAATCCGTCTGCCACCAGTTATTATGTTAATGTTCTGAAGCTGACATTAGTTCCGCATACGTCGAATCCAGCTTCGTCGAGTACGAAGGCTACACTGCATTTTGATGAAATTAGCGGTACGAGTGCTGCTGACAGTTCGATCTACAGCAATACCGGCACCCTGCAGGGGAATGCCTCGTTCGTGACATCGAAGTTCGGAGGAGCGGCGAGAGTCAGTACGGGTACCGGCTATGTGCAGGTGAGTGACAGCAACAGTCTGGATCTAACCACTGCGATGACGGCAGAAGCATGGGTGAACTGGGATGGGTCAGGAGCAGGCAACAAGTATGTGCTTCATAAAGGAACAGCTTACGGCTTCGGTCTTCTCTCTACGAATAAGCCGTTTGCGACTGTATATGTAGGGGGATCATGGAGCACGATCTCCTCACCAGACGCCATTGCCGCCAATGAGTGGCATCATATCGCCATGACGTATTCCTCTACGAACGGACTGAAGCTGTATGTGGATGGTGTGTTGAAAGCCAGCGCTGCCAATGTGACCGGATCGATTAACACGAGCACAGGCAGCCTGAATATCGGCCGTGATGCACATGGATGGGGCACCAACTTCAGTGGTTTCGTCGATGAAGCGAGAGTGTCCAAAGTGGTTCGCACCAGCTTCAACTTGAACGCTGCGTATACAACAGATGCAGATACGGTGCTCCTGCAGCATCTCGATGAGCCCTCGGGAACGATTTCGGATGATGCTTCTTCTTCAGCAAATGACGGCACGCTGCAGGGCGATGCAAGCTGGGGCAGTTCAAGGGTGGGGAATGCGGTCAAGGTCAACAGCGGCACAGGTTATGTGTACGTGAATGATAACAATAGTCTGGATATTACCGACCAACTGTCCATTGATGTTATGTTCAATTGGGACGGTACAGGGACGGGCGACAAGTATATTGTTCAAAAAGGGAGTGCCTACGGACTTGGCATCCAATCCGATAACAAGCCGTTCATAACTGTATATATCGATGGCAGTTGGAGGACGGTGGGCGGCGCTTCAGCCATCACGGCCAACGAGTGGCATCATATGACGATGACTTATCGCCGATTGAGTGCAACCACTGGTGAGCTGTCATTGTCGGTGGACGGCAGTTCACGCAAGAGTGTAATCGTCACTGGACTTACAACGGGTTACATCAACAGCAGTTCCGGTCAGCTGTCGGTTGGTCGCGACTCATCCGGCTGGGGACTGAATTTCAAAGGGCTTCTAGATGAGCTGAATATCTTTAATGCTGGTAAGCTGGTCACCAATCAGGTGCTCAACCTGAAGCTGGATGAAGGAACTGGTACCACGGCGTCAGACAGCTCATGGTTCGGCAACAATGGCACGCTGCAAGGAGATGCTTCGTGGCAGACTTCGCCTAATACGCAAGCTGTTAAGGTGGGCAGTACAACAGGTTATGTATCGGTCAATGACAGCACTAGCCTGGATCTGGACACTGTTATCACTATGCAGGCGTATTTCATGTGGGATGGTGTGAATACCGGGAACAAGTATATCATCCAGAAGGGTGATGCCTACGGTCTCGGTGTCGGCTCAGACGGTAAGCCTTATGCCACTGTACATGTCAATGGCGCATGGAGGACCGTATATTCTGATATCGCAATCGTACCGAATCGCTGGTATCATATCGCGATGTATTATACCTCCACCTTCAGAGTAATGCGGCTGTATCTGGATAAAACTCATTATTGGGACTATACGATGCCTACTGGTTTCAGCAGCTATCAAATGAACAAAAGCACACTCCCGCTAAATATAGGCAAGGATGCGAACGGCTGGGGATTCAATTTCAGCGGTAAGATTGATGAAGTAAGACTGAACAGGGATCAACTGAACATTGTCTGGTAAGGCAATCGCAACAGAGCGGCTGGGGGGCGTGGCAGCATGCCCTCTGGCCGTAATCGTTGAATAACGGGAGGTTATTAACAGTGAAGTCGAAGACTATATATTATTATTCCGGTACGCACTGGGACAGAGAATGGTATCAATCATTCCAAGGATTCCGCTACCGATTAGTACCGATGATGAATGATTTGATTGAGGTGCTTGAATCGCAGCCCGATTTCGCGGTGTTCCATCTGGACGGTCAAACGATTGTGCTGGAAGATTTCCTGGAGATCGAGCCAGGGAAACGTGCGCGGCTGCAAAAGCTAATCCAGGACAGACGACTCATAATCGGCCCTTGGTATGTGATGCCAGATGAATATTTGTTGTCAGGAGAAAGCTTGATTCGCAATTTGATCAAAGGCATTCATATAAGCAGTGAGTGGGGCACAGAAGCTTGGAATTACGGGTACTTGTGCGATATATTCGGTCATATTGCACAAATGCCGCAGATTTTCAACGGCTTCGGCATCTCGCACGCTGCAATCGGAAGAGGAGTCAACGACCATACTGTGCCTGCCCATTTCTTATGGCGATCTCCTGACGGGAGCGAGTGCATTACGTTCAAGCTGCAGGATGAAGGATTGTATGGGGCATTCCTGGTAGCTCTTAACGATGCGGATAGCAAGAAGTTGTCAGGGGAAGAGAAGGATACGTTTCTGAAGGAGCGAATTAATTTCGAGCTGAACAGGAGTCCTTTTTCCGTTCATCTGTTAATGGATAGCTGCGACCACGGGCATATTCGCAAGGATACTAACGAAGTGCTAGCCATGCTGGAACGGTTATATCCGGAAGCAGAATTCAAGCATGTCAATATCGAGCAAATGGGCGTTCAGTTGGAACAATATCGGGGGCAAATGATCGTCAGGACGGGCGAATTGAACGAACCGACGAAGAAGAAAGGCTTCAATCGTCTGCTGCCCAACATTTTATCGAGCTATTATCCCCTCAAGCAGTCGAATGACAATTGTCAGACGCTGCTGGAGAAATGGGTCGAGCCATTAACTGCACTCGCCGCCCTCAAAGGACACTCGATTCAAAAAACTTATGTGGACTTGGCTTGGAAATATTTGCTCCAGAATCATCCGCATGATTCGATCTGCGGATGCTCAATTGATCAGGTGCATAAGGATATGAGCTACCGCTTCGATCAATCGGCAGGCATATCCGACCAGCTCATCCGTGATGTGATGGATAGAGAAGCGAGCAAGTTTGTTGCGGTAGAGGGCAGTTGGCGCAATGTTGTAAGTATTTGGAATCCGCTTCCATTTGCCAGGCGTACAGTAGTTACAGTAGATATTGACCTGTATACAAGATATCCGTTCACCAATGAAGTCCATTATGGCTACGAGGTAAAGAACAGCTTCAAGCTGCATAATCATCTTGGGGAAGAAGTACCTTACGGGCTGGTCAGCATGCGCAAAAACTGGAAACATCGTTCCTTCAATCGGAAGGTCGGGGAGTATAATCGCCATACTGTAACGTTCGAAGCGGACTTGCCAGCAATGGGTTATGCCGAATATGATGTGGTGCCTTTTGTAGGTACATGCCGCTATTTGGAGGTGATGTCACGCCATGAGCGTGAAGTGGAGAATGAGCATTTGAAGCTGACCGTGGGTCACGACGGGACGATTAGTATTTACAACAAGGCCAACGGGAGCCGCTATGAGCATTTGTTAAGCTATCTCGATGACGGGGAAATCGGGGACGGGTATAATCACGCCAACCCTGTAGAAGATAGACTTATCTCCAGCTATGGCGCCCCTTGCCTTATTGAACGAATAGAGAATGGACCGGTGCGTACTGTATTCCAGATTACTCATACGATTACGGTTCCCAGCCGAATGGAGCAACTTCCGTACGGTTTCGTTCGTTCGTCTGATCCTACTGTTCTTACGATCCGCTCCAAGATCGGCTTATCCCAAGGTGCAACCTATGTGGATGTTGAAACGATGGTGATGAACACCGCCCGTGATCACAGGCTGCGCGTATCCTTGCCGACTGGCTGTCAGTCCGACACCTATTTCGTGAACCAGCCTTATGCATTCGTGGAACGCAAGACAGGTGTTGATACGAGCACACAAGACTGGAAGGAATGTGCGGTTGTCGAGAAGCAAATGGGCGGAATTGTAGGAAAGCGAGGAGAAGATGGGAATGGTATAGCGTTCGTCTCGGCTTACGGCCTGCATGAATGCGCTGCTACAGATGATGAGTATGGGAGTATCCATGTGACCTTGCTTCGTTCCTTCAGAAGAACGGTGGAATCGAATGGGGAAGAAGGCGGTCAATTGATTGGCGAGCTGAATTATAAGTACGCCATTGCCCCGCTTGATCCCCATACTTCTTATGCGGATCTGGTCCGTTTGCAGGAAACGCTTCAAGCAGGAGTTCGCACATGGTGTAATTCTATAGGGGAAGAGTACAAGATTGCGGCTCCGACCAGCCATTTTCAATTATCTGAATCGAACATTTGCTTAAGTGCATTGAAACGACCCGAGGATGGCAGCGAGAACGAGATCATCATCCGCTGCTATAACGTATCTTCCGATAGCTCGACAGCGCGTTTCTCATCCAGCCATACGGTAAAAAATGTGATCAAGGTGAATATGAATGAGGTAGGCAGCGAAGCTCTTGAGCATGAGAAGGACGGATTCGAAATGCAGTTAAAGCCATGGGAAATTCAGACGTATCGCATACAATTCATGGAGTAGAAGGTGGGGCGGACAATGGCAAACAAAGTGAGGATAAGCACACTGGGCGCTAATTACGGGACGATCAGAGAGGGAAAGAGCGGGTTATGGCCGCAGGCGATTGACGACATGAAGCAGCATTTGTCTAACGTCATCAGTCAGGTGCTGCCTGATCAACCTGACTTGATCGTACTGCCTGAGTGCTGTGACATGCCTGCCAACTATTCGTCGGAACAACGCAAACAGTTTTATCGGGAACGCGGTGACACCATCTTGCATTACTTGGCAGGCATCGCGTCCGACAACAACTGTCATATTGCTTATCCTTCTATGCGGGAAGCAGCTGACGGCACATGGCTCAATTCCGTTCAGCTTCTGGGACGCAGCGGTGACGTTCTTGGAACGTATAACAAAAATCACGCCGTTATCTCCGAGATCGTGGACGACGGCGTAAGATGCGGAAAAGAAGCTCCGGTTATCGAATGTGATTTCGGTCGAGTTGGCTTTGCGATTTGCTTCGATTTGAATTTCGATCAATTGCGTATGCAATATGTTCGCGCCAAGCCCGATCTTATCGTATTTCCGTCTATGTTCCACGGGGGGCTAATGCAGCAGTACTGGGCTTACTCCTGCCGGGCTCATTTTGTCGGAGCGATTGCCGGTGGATTGCCGAGTGCGATCCTGTCTCCTGTTGGTCATACAATCGCTCAGACCTCGAGTTACTATGCGTACGCAAGTGCGACTGTCAATCTGGATTGCGCAGTCATTCATCTGGATCGGCACCAAGCGAAATTGAAGGCGATGCGCAAGAAATATGGTTCGAAGGTCAAAGTAACCGACCCAAGTTATCTCGGCTCTGTGCTATTGTCGAGTGAAACAGACGAAGTAACGATACAGGATATATTGTCTGAATACGAATTCACCCTCCTGGATGATTATATGAAGGAATCGCTATCGTGTCAGAACAACCCGATTTACAGGGAACTATAATAATGACGAACAATTCACATTACAGTTCCGCGAACCGAAATACAGGATAAAATGGATTAATCGTATTAATAGTTGATGAAATGGCTGTTCCATGAGCTTATTGCTCCAGGAAGGCCATTTTTTTCGTGAATAGTGAACATCTTTATCATATAATACATACTTAATAGAGAAAATTAGGTCTATATATTGCGCACTAAAAAATTATATGGTATGTATTATATAAGAACTTAAATCAACATTGTAAAGATACGTAGAGAGGATGAGCTGGATGGAATTGGAATGGGTGAAACGATTCGAAGAGGGTCATGCGGGAGAGAAGCAATTGCTAGGCGGTAAGGGCGCAAATCTGGCGGAGATGACACGGGTGGGCTTACCTGTTCCCCCAGGGTTTACGATTACGACGGAAGCGTGCCGCTCTTATTTTGACCAAGACTCCCGACTTCCCAAGGGGTTAATGGAGCAAGTGTACGGTGCTCTAAGTAACGTCGAAGCCGCACAGAACAAAGGATTCGGAGATGCAGTCAACCCTCTGCTAGTATCCGTTCGCTCGGGATCAGTCAATTCCATGCCTGGCATGATGGATACTATTCTTAATGTAGGCCTTAATGATCGGACTGTAGAAGGCTTGGCTAATCTTACGAATAACCCTAGGTTCGCATATGATTGTTACCGCAGGCTAGTGCAGATGTTCGGTAATGTCGTGTTTGGTATAGAGGGGATTCAATTCGAACGTCTGCTCCATGATCTGAAGCGCTCGTTGAGTATAGAGCGAGATAGCGAGATTCCTGCGGACAGCTGGAAGCTCTTGATTGATCAATACAAAACATTGATTAAAAGGCAAGCTAGAATTGACTTTCCACAAAAAGTTCAGGACCAATTAACGTTAGCCGTAGAATCCGTATTCCGTTCCTGGGATAATCCTCGCGCTAAAGTGTATCGGAAAGTGCATCAGATCCCTGACATTCAGGGAACAGCCGTTAATATTCAAGCGATGGTGTTCGGGAATAGAGGCGAGGATTGCGGAACAGGTGTTGTATTCACGCGCGATCCTTCAACCGGCGAGAAGGTTCTATACGGGGAGTTTCTGACGAATGCCCAGGGAGAAGATGTCGTAGCAGGTTCACGTACCCCGAGGGCAATTGCAGAGCTGGCAGCGGTGATGCCCGAGGTATTCCAACAGCTCACAGAGACGGCGGAACGTCTTGAGATGCATTATAAGGATATGCAAGACATCGAGTTCACTGTTGAGCTAGGCAAGCTGTACATTCTGCAGACTCGGGGCGGTAAGCGCTCTGCACAAGCGGCTATGAAGATTGGTGTCGACCTTGTTGGGGAAGGCGTCTTGAGCCCGGCTGAAGCCGTGAAGCGGGTAGATGCCAACCACCTCGACCAACTGCTCCATCCGACCATTCATTCGGATGCCGAGTTGAATGTGCTGGCTGTCGGCCTCCCCGCTTCGCCTGGCGCCGCCTCAGGGCTCGTTGTATTCGACGCCGACACTGCAGAGCAGTGGTCGCAGTCTGGCAAACGCGTTGTCTTAGTGCGCGCTGAGACGACGCCCGAGGACATCCACGGCGTGTTGGCCGCTGAGGGCGTGCTTACAAGCCGCGGCGGGATGACGAGCCATGCTGCGGTTGTTGCTCGCGGTATGGGCAAGCCATGCGTGTGCGGCTGTGAGATATTACGCATCGATACCGAGAACGGTACTTTGTCTGTAGGGGACTCGGTCGTCCGCGAGGGTGAATCGATCACGATAGACGGCTCCACAGGTCGTGTCATTCTGGGCACTGTTCCTCTGCGCGAAGCTGAGATGACGGCAGAGCTTCGTCAATTGCTTGCTTGGGCCGATGAGATTCGGACATTAAAGGTGCTAGCGAATGCCGATAATCCTGAGGATGCGCAAAAGGCGAGAGAGTTCGGCGCCGAAGGAATCGGGCTGTGCCGGACCGAGCATATGTTTCTGTTACCTGAGCGTCTTCCGATTGTACAGTCGATGATTCTCGCAGAAACATTAGAAGGACGTATGACTGCTTTGAACCAACTTCTCCCGATGCAGCGTGAGGACTTTGCGGGACTGTTCCGCGCTATGGATGGGCTGCCAGTCTCCATAAGATTGCTGGATCCTCCATTGCATGAGTTTTTGCCTAATTTGGATGAATTGAAGCATAGATTGAATCAATTACACCAGGAGGGAACGGGTAAGCTCCATACACCGCCAGTTGCAGTCGAACCAGGAGAAGTTGCAGATTCCCGTCAGGAATTAGAGAGACTGATTCGCAAGGTGAAATCGCTCCACGAAGTAAATCCGATGTTGGGTCAGCGCGGGTGCAGATTAGGTATTTTGTATCCTGAAATTTATGAGATGCAGGTCGAGGCTGTGTTTCTTGCCATCAAAGACGGGTTGGTTGAAGGGTTGCATGTAATTCCGGAAATTATGATCCCTCTTGTTGGACATGTGAATGAGCTCAAGCTGTTAAGAGAAATGGTCGACAACACGGCTCAGCGTATTTTGCAGGAGGATATGCAGGCGTGTGCTTATAAAGTAGGGACAATGATTGAGGTGCCTCGTGCAGCGCTTACGGCCGGACAAATTGCTCAATATGCAGATTTCTTCTCTTTCGGAACGAATGACCTGACCCAAATGACTTACGGTTATAGCCGGGATGACGCAGAAGGGAAGTTTTTAACAGCCTATTTGGATCGCAAGGTAATAGAGCAAAATCCGTTTCAAGTGTTAGATCCTGATGGTGTGGGTCAATTAATTAATTGGGCGGTTGAGAAGGGACGCGCAGTTAGTCCGACCCTGAAGACGGGTGTATGCGGAGAGCATGGGGGCGACCCTCAATCGATCGCGTTCTGTCACCAGGCTGGGTTGGATTATGTAAGCTGCTCTCCGTTCCGTATCCCGCTCGCTAGAATTGCTGCCGCTCAGGCAAAGCTTACGGCTGATCAAGCGGATCAGGCTAATGAGCAGAGGGCGATTGTGAACAATAAAGCAGAGGCTTTGCAAGAAGCGGTAGGTTAATTGAGGTCTCCTCAGCTGGATTCATTCAGACAGATCGGCGAATTTTGCGGGTCTGTCTGGTATTTCTGCTCATTTAACGATAACATAGAATAATGAGACAGGAATGGAATTGCATCTGCTGCGCAGATGTAAGCTGAGGGAGCTTCACTATGAAGTACATTTGCTCCTCAAATGTTGAAGAAGGAGGGGAACCGTCATCGAGTTATCCGTAAGACAGTTGGAGATCATTCGGCTTGTGAAACAGCATGCACCGATAACAGGCGAGCAAATTGCCGAGCAATTGAACTTGAGCCGACCGACCATTCGTTCTGATCTGGCGTTACTTGTCATGCTGGACTATCTGGATGCCAAGCCCAAGGTTGGATATTTTCTAGGCAGCGCTGCTGCATCAGACTATCAGGGCTCACGGAAATTACTAGGATTGAAGGTCAAGGATGTGCAGTCAATCCCAGTCGTTATATTGGAAACCGCAACCGTTCACGATGCCGTTGTATCTTTGTTTATGGAGAATGTCGGTACTCTAATGGTTACGGATGCGGATGGATCATTAAGGGGAATGGTATCCCGCAAAGACCTGCTTAAAGTGACGCTCGGCAATGCAAATGCTGCAACGATGCCTATAAGTCTTGTCATGACACGCCAGCCGAATATCATTACCGTATCGCCCGAAGATTCCGTTGTGGAAGCAGGTCGGAAAATGATTCATCACCAGGTGGATAGCTTGCCTGTTATTACCAATCATCAAGACGAGAGTACGAATACGTCTCGTCATGAAGTTGTCGGACGTATTACCAAAACGACAATGACCCGATTATTGGTCGGGATGGCGACGGATCCAGGATCGATCTAACAGGGGGAAGCAAATGCCTAAGGAGGAACATGTGACACAAGACCCGCATATCATTTATATTTGCTCGGATGCCGTCGGGGAAACGGCGGAGACCGTTGTCCGAGCCACGATGCGTCAATTCGATGCGCATCAAGTGAAGATTAAGCGCTTCTCGCATATACGCTATGAGGATGAAATTCGCAATCTTATGGAAGAAGCAGCTGCTTATGGAGGGTTCGTTGCCTATACACTGGTACAGCCCGAGCTCCGGGAAATGATTCGCGAAGAATCGATACGTCTTAATGTTCGTGCTGTTGATATAATGGGACCCGTTATGCAAGCATTCATTGACACGTTCAATGATTCTCCTAAACGCAAGCCAGGCTTACAGCATGAGATGGATGACGATTATTTTCGCCGTGTTGAAGCAATTGAATTTGCCGTCAAATGTGACGATGGACGTGATACAAATGCACTCCTTCAATCCCAACTCGTATTATTAGGCGTATCCCGTACATCTAAGACTCCTCTTAGTATTTTCCTCGCTCATAAAGGAATCAAGGTCGGTAACTTCCCGCTGGTGCCGGAAGTCAAGGTGCCGAAGGAGCTGTTCATTCTTCCGGAGCGAAGAATTATTGGGCTGACCATGGATGCCGAGCAGCTGCTCAAAATCCGTACGGAACGGCTGAAGGCTGTCGGCTTGCCGTATGGAGCGAAGTACGCTACATTGCAGCGCATTATGGAAGAGCTGGAGTACGCTCATGAATTGATGAAACGTCTGGGTTGTCCCGTTATTAATGTGACGGATAAAGCCATTGAAGAGACGGCTGGAATTGTCATGAGCTACATGGCATAGATCGGATTCAGGACCACCCCCTATACATTGACGTGTTCTACCTTTTCGTGCATGATAGGGGGAACAGAAGATGAGTAGAGGGGTGTTCTCGTATGAACGCGGAACAGATCATTCAACTGATGTCCAGCCGAGGACTTCGCATTACAGATCAACGTAAAACATTAGCTAAGCTGTTCGCAGAATCTGAAGGGTATTTAACCCCTAAAGACGTCTACGATGCAATGGGCCAACAATATTCGGGACTTAGCTTCGATACCGTCTATCGGAATTTGCGGGTCATGAACGATATGGGAATTGTGGAACAATTCGTGTTCGAGGACGGGGTGAAGTTCCGTTCTCATTGCGACGAGCATCACCATCACCATCACTTGTTCTGCTTGAATTGTGAGAAGACGATTCCGATTGTGTATTGTCCGATGACACGAATCGAGGGTGTGCCTGATGATTTCGAGGTCGTGCGTCATAAGTTCGAAATATATGGATACTGCAATACATGCAAGGACAGTTCTACGACTGAGAAACTAACTCAAGCCCAAGAGCAACATAATCATTCGCATGAGCATACACACTCTCATGCTGACTAGAATGCTGCAGCTCCCGGTACGATTGTACCGCAAATGGATTTCACCGCTTAAACCTCCCACATGCCGATTCTATCCAACATGTTCAGCATACGCCCTGGAAGCATTGGAGACCCACGGTCCTGCCAAGGGCTCGTACTTGGCTGTGAAGCGGATATGCAAATGTCATCCGTTCCATCCAGGCGGAGTCGACCATGTGCCTCCGAAGTCAGGGAAACATCCGATAAGTTAGCATCCTGCGTTGCGTGGGTTACAGGTCGACTTGACATCACAGATCGGAATTCGGTATATTTGCATTAATTGGAACGAAATATGAGTTTCCGAAGAACGGAAGAGTACAGAGCTTGCACTTATTGCAGAGAGCCGGGGCAGCTGAAAACCGGTATAGGGCGCACTTTGGAACATGGTCCGGGAGGAATTGATCTCGAGCGTATCACAGCTTCAGGAGCTGGATCCATTAGAGTTCGACGCGACGTCAGCGTTAAAGGCGCAGTCCGACATGGACTGACGAAGCTCTGCGCTTGCAAAAGCCAGGGGAATTTGGGTGGTACCGCGTGAGTCAAACTCTCGTCCCATAGGGGAGGGAGTTTTTTTGTTGTTTTTTCTGGAAATAAGGAAGGGTTCATACAAAGGAGGCTACTCAAGATGTCTAAGAACACTCGCCAATCGTATTACATTACAACGCCCATTTATTACCCTAGCGACAAGCTGCATATCGGGCATGCTTACACGACTGTAGCTGGTGATGCTATGGCGCGTTACAAGAGGCTGCGCGGTTATGATGTGATGTATTTGACCGGAACGGATGAGCATGGGCAAAAGATTGAACGTAAGGCAGCGGAGAAAGGCGTCACACCTCAGGCTTTCGTGGATGGGATCGTGGTAGGAATCAAGGACCTCTGGGCTAAGCTTGATATTTCCTACGATGACTTCATTCGTACAACAGAAGAACGGCATAAGAAGGTTGTTCAGCAAATATTCGACCGATTGCTTCAGCAAGGCGATATTTATTTGGACACATATGAGGGCTGGTACTGTACGCCCTGCGAGTCCTTTTTCCTGGAGCGTCAGCTGGATAACGGGAATTGTCCGGATTGCGGGCGGCCGGTAGAGAAGGTGCGGGAAGAAAGTTACTTCTTCAAAATGAGTAAATATGCAGATCGCTTATTGGCTTACTATGAAGAAAACCCGACGTTCATTCAACCGGAGTCCCGAAAGAACGAGATGGTGAACAATTTCATCAAGCCAGGCCTGGAAGACTTAGCCGTGTCCCGGATGTCTTTTGATTGGGGAATTAAAGTACCTAACAACCCTAAGCATGTGGTCTATGTGTGGATCGATGCTTTGAGCAACTATATTACAGCATTGGGCTATGATACGGATCATCCGCAGAAATTCGAACAATTCTGGCCAGCGGATGTGCATCTGGTCGGGAAGGAAATTGTCCGTTTCCACACGATCTATTGGCCGATTATGTTGATGGCGCTTGATCTCCCTCTGCCGAAGCAAGTATTCGCTCATGGCTGGCTGCTGATGAAGGACGGCAAAATGTCCAAGTCGAAGGGGAATGTTGTAGATCCGGTTACTTTGATCGATCGTTACGGATTGGATGCGCTGCGTTATTATTTGTTGCGCGAAGTTCCATTCGGGGCGGATGGTACGTTCACACCGGAAGGTTTTGTAGAGCGGTTGAACTATGATCTTGCCAACGACTTGGGCAATCTACTCAATCGTACGGTTGTGATGATTGACAAATATTTCAACGGCACGATCCAGGCATATATTCCGAATGCTACTGAATTTGACGCTGCATTGGTTGAAACAGCGGAAACGACGATTGCCAAGTACGAAGAAGCCATGGAGCGCATGGAGTTCTCCTTGGCCCTAGCGGCGGTATGGACCTTGATCGGCCGTACGAACAAATACATCGATGAGACGCAGCCGTGGTCGCTTGTGAAGGATGAGGCCACCCGCCCGGCACTCGGCTCCGTCCTGTATCATCTGGCGGAATCGCTACGTCTGTCGGCTGTGCTGCTCCAGCCGTTCTTGACGCGCACGCCGGGCAACATCTTCGCCCAGCTTGGGCTTGATGCCTCGGACAGCCGGGTAAGCGGCTGGGAGAGCGTTCGTGCCTTCGGCCAGCTGCCTGCTGGGACGAAGGTGAACAAAGGCGAGGCGATGTTCCCTCGCCTCGACGTTGCCGTCGAGACGGCGTTCATCGCCGAATCGATGGGCGGAGGCACCGCGCCTGGCGAGGTGCCTGCTGTTCAGGCGGCTGCTGGCACAGCCACGCCTGCCGCGCCGAAGGCGCAAGCGCCGGCTGCGCCGAGCGGCGCTGACAGCGTGCAGGAAATCGCGATCGACGATTTCCTGCAGGTGGAGCTGCGCGTCGCGCAAGTGCTCGCCGCCGAAGCGATACCGAACGCTGACAAGCTGCTCAAGCTCCAACTGGATCTTGGCAGCGAGCAGCGGCAGGTCGTCTCCGGCATCGCGAAACACTACTCGCCGGAACAACTGATTGGACGCAAGCTCATTTGCGTCACTAACTTGAAGCCGGTCAAGCTGCGTGGTGAGCTATCGCAAGGAATGATCCTCGCCGCTTCCGACGGCGACAAGCTTACGCTCGCCACAGTGGCGGAAGACATCCCTGTTGGCTCCAGAGTGAAGTAATATCTCACTGGGCTGGGGGTGAACTACCTGAGCAACAGCCCCTCCTATAACCCTTCTCCTACGTTTTAATGGGAGAAGGGTTAATTTTGTTAATCGAAATAATTATCATTAAGGGATTGACAAAAGAATTGAGGAGCACGTATAATCCAGTGTGTAAATAGAAATACTTACGATTTACACCGATTGACCTCATTAATCATTTACATCCCTATTTGATTTACGGCTCAGCACTACCAGCAACATAAATAAGAGAGGGGAACCATTCCATAATGAAGAATCGCAAGGTTATATCCATCGCACTATTCTTTGTTCTATTATCCGCGATCATTCTTGTAACAGGCTGTGCCAAACCGACCAATGTGCAAATGGCAGAGGGTAAGATCAACGTTGTAACAACCTTCTATCCTTTATACGATTTTGCCAAATCCATAGGCGGAGATCATGTCAATGTTATTAATCTGGTGCCTGCAGGTGTTGAGCCACATGAATGGTCACCTAAGAGCAAAGACCTGACAAATATGACCAAAGCAGAAATGTTCGTCTATAATGGCGCTGGATTCGAAGGCTGGGTTCATGATTTCCTGGATTCCAAAAAGAAAGATTCCAAGCAATTGGTAGTAGAAGCGAGCAACGGCATCAAGCTGTTGGAAGCGGCTGAAGAGGAAGAAGAAGGGCATAAAGAGAATCACGATCACGGAGACGAATCCGGTCATGATCCGCATGTCTGGGTAAGTCCTAAGTCTGCCAGACATATGGCCGAGATGATTAAGAATGGTTTGATCCAGGTAGATGCTGCACACAAAGCAGATTATGAAGCAAACTTCAGCAAGCTGGACAAACAATTAACTGCTCTCGACAACAAGTTTGCAGAATCTTTATCCCGCACAGTCAAGAAAGAAATCGTCGTTTCGCATCAAGCATTCGGCTACCTTGCACGTGACTATGGACTGACCCAAAAAGCGATAATGGGATTGTCACCTGATGCTGAGCCAACATCCAAGGAAATTATAGAAATCAACAAGTTTGTGAAGGAAAACAATGTCAAGTATATCTTCTTCGAGGAATTAGTATCCGATAAATTGGCGAAAACACTAGCAAACGATGCTAAAATCGAAACTTTGGTCCTGAATCCGCTAGAAGGCTTGACGGATGAGCAAGTCAAAGCCGGAGAAAATTACATTTCCATCATGGAGAAAAATTTGCAAAATTTACTGAAAGCATTACAATAAGATAAGTTAGATTAGTCATACAAGCTAGGAGTTTGAAAGCCTATGAACCCTGCCTCTAAGCAAGTGTTCCAAACCATCGACGATTCTCCTCACTGTCACGATAGCATTATATCGATTGAAGATGTTTCATTCAGTTTCAATAATCGCAATGTGATCTCCAATCTTGATTTTAACGTGTATCAGAGGGACTTTGTCGGCCTGATCGGCTCCAATGGAGCAGGCAAAACAACCCTGCTGCGCATGATTGTTTCCCTGATTCAGCCGAATCAGGGAAACATTCGTTTATTTGGGCAGCCTGTATCCAAGTTTAAGGACTGGGAGAGAATTGGCTATGTCCCTCAGAAAAACTCCTTTAACCCTCTTTTCCCTGCAACGGTAAGAGAAGTCGTTTTGTCAGGTGTATATGGCAGGAAGAAGCTTTTCAGGAGAGTGACCAAGCAGGATCTGCAGAAGTGCGAAGATGCCCTGCATGCTCTTCACATCGAAGATATTGCGGATCGGAGGATCGGGCAGTTATCAGGCGGTCAGCAGCAGCGTGCTTTTTTGGCCCGTGCTTTGATTAACAATCCGGATCTGCTCATCCTCGACGAGCCGACGGTCGGGATCGATTCCGAAACGCAGGAGAACTTCTTCCATATGATCCGGCATATGCATCAGCATCACAATATAACGTTTCTTATGGTGTCGCATGATATTGAGATGATGTATGCGTATTTGGGCAGAGAGCCTGTGCAGACAAGCGGCAAGCTTAAATTTTTCGTTAAGCATTCGCATGATCTGGAGAATTGTAAAGAAACGAATCTGGCTCACTCATTGCGAGATTTGCGTAACATATCCGAGCCTGTGCTAGTCAATTAGAAGGACAAGTAAGGCAGAGTAGGCAGCGTGGAGGAGAAAGCGGTTGGATATTTTTTACGAATATTTTTTTCAGAGGGCGCTTATCGGGGGAGTGCTTATCGGTTTCATGGCACCCCTGATGGGCATTTTTCTGGTGCTTCGAAGGCTCTCGATGATAGGCGACACACTTGCTCACGTTTCTATCGCCGGGGTAGCCCTAGGCTTCCTGCTAGGCGTATATCCTCTTGGAGTGGGACTTGTGTTCGCAGTCCTTGCTTCTTTTGCCATTGAGAAGCTTCGCAAAGCTTATAAGACGTATGCTGAGCTTTCCATAGCGATCATAATGTCAGGCGGAGTCGCCATGGCCAGCTTCTTGTTCACGCTTGGAAGAGGCTACAATATGGACGTCAGCAGCTACTTGTTCGGGAGCATCTACACGCTAAGCTGGACGGACCTTTGGCTTGTTGCTGCAGTCACTGTGGTCGTCTCTACCGTCCTGCTCATGACCTTCAAAGAGATGTTCCTGCTTGTATTCGATGAAGATGCGGCGGCAGTCAGCGGGCTTCCTGTACGTACGCTGAATCTGCTCACCACTGTGCTTACAGCTCTTGTCATCGGGGTCGCTATCAAAATTGTAGGAGCGCTTCTTGTGTCTGCACTGCTCACAGTACCGGTCGCATGCAGTCTGGTCGTTGGTCGGAGCTTCCGACATTCGGTCTGGACAGCGGTATTATACTCTGAGATTGCCGTAGTAGGCGGTCTTGTCGCTGCAGGGATTTGGAGCTGGGCACCTGGGGCGACTGTTGTGCTTACCTTAATTATTCTTCTTATCCTGTCCTTAATAGCCAAAAGAGGGCTTCGGGTATAGCTGATAGCTGTCATTATTAATAAATGATTGGAGGTACAAGTGATGGAACAGGTGAATATTTGGATTGCGCTCTGGGCTGGATTTGCGTCATTCATATCGCCATGCTGCTTGCCTTTATACCCTTCTTACATTTCCTACATAACGGGTATCTCCGTTCAGAGGCTTCGCGAGGATCAGTCTGTACGAGAAGTGCGAAGAGGGACGATTACCCACACCCTTTTCTTTATTCTGGGGTTCTCTCTTGTGTTCTACACTCTGGGATTCGGGGCTGGGTTATTAGCGGACTGGTTTGATGCTTACCGAAATTTACTGCGTCAGATCGCAGCTATTTTCATTTTTGTAATGGGTTTGTTCTTGCTTGGGATTTTCCAACCGCAATGGCTCATGTCGGAGCGTAAGTTCCAGTTCAAATACAAGCCTGCAGGATACCTTGGTTCCGTCATTATCGGGATGGGTTTCGCAGCAGGCTGGTCGCCTTGTGTAGGACCTATTCTTTCCGCCATCCTTATGCTCTCTGCAACTGAACCTGGCGTCTGGTTCAAGATGATTACAGCCTACACTTTGGGCTTTGCAGTTCCATTTTTTATTTTGGCCTTCTTCATCGGATCTACAAAATGGATATTGCGTTATTCCAATTTGATCATGAAAATCGGCGGCGTGCTGATGATCATTATCGCGTTCCTCTTGTATTTTGATAAAATGATTCTGATTACGATTTGGCTGCAAGAAAGAACTCCAGAATGGCTGAAGTTCTGATTTTACTTGCCTTGACTCCATCGGCCCCACTCATACTTTCGTTCCGTGAACCAGTGCTGAATCAATTCAACCGTTATAACCTCTGCCGCCTCCTCCGAGACGGCTTTTCCAGCTTAAGCAGCAGTTGCTCATAGCCTTTCTCCATAAGAATCGAGGGAGTTTGTGGCTGTTCACGGTACTTGCTTTAGCAGGGTAAACAGTGTATCATACACTAGACGATTGTGTCCGGAAAGACCATTGAGTCTTAGATTATTTCGTAAGGAGGGAATATCATGGCAGCTACACCGAGCATGGAGGACTACCTGGAGAAGATCTATAAGCTCATAGATGAGAAAGGATATGCCAGAGTGTCTGACATCGCCGAAGGGCTTGAAGTACATCCCTCATCCGTTACCAAGATGATTCAGAAGCTGGATAAGGATCATTATTTGATCTATGAACGGTATAGAGGTTTGGTTCTGACCTCGAAGGGAAAGAAGATGGGGAAACGGTTAGTGGAGCGCCACCATCTGCTGGAATCATTCTTGCATGTTATCGGTGTTCAGGAAGAGAACATATACAAGGATGTAGAAGGCATCGAGCATCATCTCAGTTGGGATTCGATTACTTGCATTGAAGGCTTGGTAGAGTACTTCAATCGGGATCCGGAACGTGTAACAGAACTTCTCAACATTAAAAACGAGCTCGTATCGGAATAAGAAGCATTCATCCATTTGGATGGATGTTTTTTTCGTTTGGTTATAGTTATATGAACCCCTAACATACGAACAACCGTTACCGCATACATAGAATTAATGAACTATGGGTGAAAAGGGTGAGGCTTATGCGGGTGAACGGTGTTTTCGAAGGAGGAGGAGTGAAGGCGATCGGATTGGTCGGGGGGATCAAGGCTGCCGAGGAGAGAGGAGTTCAGTTCCAACAGGTAGCAGGTACATCCTCCGGAGCGCTCGTTGCAGCCTTGCTTGCAGCAGGTTATACCGCAGATGAAATGAAGAGCATTATTCTAGAAACTCCTTTCAAAAAATTCCTAAAGCGATCCTGGTTAACAAATATTCGTATTATCGGACCTGCAGTGCGGTTATTTATCAAAAAAGGGCTTTACTCCGGTAATGAGCTAGAACAGTGGATTTACACAAAGCTAGCGGCAAAGGGGATCCGAACGTTCTCGGATTTGCCCAGAGACAAATTAAGAATTGTTGCCTCGGACATAACGATGGGCCGTCTGTTAGTGCTTCCGGATGATATTGCACCCTATGGCATCGACCCTGGCCGTCTGCTTGTTTCCAAAGCAATTAGAATGAGCACAAGTATTCCGTATTTCTTTGATCCTGTCGTAATGCGTAAATCAGCACGTTTTAGAAGGAAAGGGGAAGCGTTCTCCGAACAATTCATTTACATCGTGGACGGTGGCTTGCTTAGTAATTTTCCTCTATGGATTTTCGATAACCAGACCGTGGGTGTGAATGACAAAGACCTGGTCCCTACAGTAGGATTCCATTTGATTGATAAGCATAAAAACGCGCCCCACAATATTATAGGCCCTATTTCTATGTTCCAAGCTTTGTTCGAGACTATGCTTGAGGCGCATGACGTGCGTTATATCGAAGAGAAAAATCGATTTCGTACAATTAAGATCCCGACGTTGGGTGTTAGTGTAACGGATTTTGATATATCGAAGGAGAGAAGCATGGATTTGTATGAATCTGGTTATAAAGCTGCCATTCAATATTTCGATCGATGGTCACATACTTACTATGTCAATCAATTCAAACAGCATGTTCGTGAGATAAAAGGAGTATAAATAGAAAAGCCTCCAGACCGCTTATAAAGTGGAATGGAGGCTATTGTATTAACAACACTAGTGATAAGGATAAGGGGGATCGGAGTCTTTGTCATCCTTTTTATTCCCTTGTATGACTTTGAAAGGAATCGGTTTGCGTTTATCTTTGGCAGACTTCGCTCTTGTTTGTGAATGGGAATAGCGAATATTCTTCGTCCTTTTCCACCTGGAAGGCGGGTATTTCCAGAGAAGGAATACAGCCCCGAATATCACAACCGGAATGATTAACTGTCTTGGGTCACTGCTGGCCAAGCCGATTATAAGCAGCAAACCAATTGCATAAATGGACCAATGTCTCCGTCTGTTCATTCTCCATTCCCCCTGCACCATTGTACGATTATGATCATCTAGATGTTACTCAGGCATTACTGGCGATTCGTTCATCGGAATGAGCTATTGCTTGTTGATTACGATCAAACTCGAGCATCCGTTCGAAAGATGCAATCGACACTTCTACTTGTGTATCATCAGGCTCTTTTGTAGTTAGTTTCTGCAACCAGAGTCCAGGATATCCTAAATATCTCAAAACAGGAACTTCCCGCAATGAATTCGTAAACCGCAACACTTCGTATGACAATCCGATCACAAGGGGTAAAAGAATGAGCCTCTGCAATAAGCGTTCCCATATATTATCATATTGCATGAAGGAATATACAATTACACCGACAATTACGGTGAAGACAATAAAGCTGCTTCCGCATCTGTAATGAAGCGTGTTGAACTTTTGCACATTCTCAACAGTCAGTTCTTTGCCTGCTTCATAGGCGCTTATGACCTTGTGTTCTGCTCCGTGATATTGGAACAGCCTGCGTATTACTGGAGTAAACGAGATGAAGTAGATGTACCCGATGAGCAGAATAATCTTGATGACACCTTCCAGCAAGTTATGCCCGATCTGATTCTCGAAGAAGGAGCCGAATAACAATTCCTCCACCGCAGCAGGCACAAGTGTAAATACGAACTTTCCGAAAACAAAGGAGAGAACCCCGACTACTGCTACTCCAAGAATTAGAGAGAGGTTGCCTAACCCACCCTGTTTCTTCTCCTCTTTTGCAATGCCTTCCTTGCCTTCCTTGTCTTCCTTGTCTTCTTCCCCAGGCTCGACATTCTCTTCCGCATAGATCTCTGCTGAGAAATTCAAGTGCTGTGCGCCTTTGGCACTTGATTCAATAATGGCCACAAGACCGCGGAGTAATGGAATCTTCTTAAGCGCCTGAACCCAACCTATATCTTTCTTGGGTACCTCGAAAAATTCGATCTGCTGATTCTTCCTGCGAACAGCTGTAACATGAACGGTACGACCGGCGAACATAACGCCTTCCATAACGGCCTGCCCACCATAAATTGCCGGCGGGCTCTGTGCTTGCGGTTTCGACTGCGACAACGAGGTCACCCCCTATTAGTTAATGTTTTCTTCTATTCTATCTAATTCCAGCTTGAATTGCTACCGGTTTACATTTCGAGCTATTGCGCATAATAAGAGAAAATGAAGGAAGGAAACAAATAATCGATGAACGACAACGAAAAACAGTCAAGTCAAGAGTTTGAAAACCAAGGTATACAGCAGCATTCTGTCCAAACGGAAGAGAACTCAGAAGAACAAACCGAAGAGAACAATATTAATGAGGACATGGAGTTATTGCAGTCATCAAAAGCAGGTAAGGAGGGGGAGCACGGGAGTTCTAATAAGCCGTTTGCAGATTCCGAGATAGAAGCAGCTAGTCCGATCAGGCCAACTAATCCATGGACATTTGCATTGAATACGGGTTTATTTGCGGGCCTTATTTGGGGTGGAATACGAATTGTGGAGTATTACTTCAAGTTTACTAAAGTCCATCCAACCTTTCTTATCAAGCCTTGGTCCAACCCAACCTTTAATCAAACAACACAAGGCTATATGGCCGGTTGGGGCGCATTTATTGTGTTTTCTGTATTAGCTGCCCTGCTCTACACTGCTATCTTCCGAAAGATACGAGGTCATTTGTTTGGAATGGTTTATGGACTAGTTTGGTGGGTCATTTTGTATGTTGCCGTAGGTCCGCCGATGGGGATGATGAAGCCGATTGGCACAATAGATTGGATTTCCATCCTTACAGACGGCTGTTTATTTTTACTTTGGGGATTCTTCATTGGACATACGATTGCATTCGAATTCACAGATGAGCAAGATCGTGAACCAAGCCTTTCCATAGGACAAGCCTGAGAAAAGCTCTTAAAAAAGGTTCTCAATCTTGGGAAACTTATGGTAAAATGGCTAGGTTAGCGGACAACTGAATATTCCTGCTCGATACAGAACTAGAAGGATACGGGGATGTTAATCAAATGAAACATATCGTTGTTCTCAATGGTCCTAACTTGAATATGCTTGGGATTCGTGAACCGGGTATTTATGGTACTACTTCGCTTGCCAGCATCGAGAATGGATTAACCAAACTAGCTGAGTCTTTGAATGTTACACTGCAGTTTTTCCAATCCAATCATGAAGGCGAGCTCATAGACCGGATTCATGCTGCTTATGGGATCGCAGATGGCATCATGATAAACCCTGGTGCTTTTACCCATTACAGCTATGCCATTCGTGACGCTTTGAGCACAGTAGCTCTTCCTGCGGTAGAAGTGCATTTGTCCAATATACATAAGCGAGAAACGTTCCGGCATACTTCTGTTACGGCTCCCGTCATGATAGGACAAATAGCAGGATTCGGCGCTCACAGCTATGAGCTTGGATTGCTTGCTCTACTTCGTCATTTACAAGAAAAGGGTGAATCGTAATGGAACAAGCTCGTTTGGCTAAGTTAAGACAACTAATGAGTGAACGTAAGCTGGATGCGTTGCTTGTCACCAACAGTTATAACCGTACTTACATGTCAGGGTTCAACGGTTCTTCAGGAGCACTAGTTATTACAGCCAATCAAGCTGTGCTGTTATCCGATTTCCGCTATCGCTCACAAGCTCCTCAACAAGCGGTGCATTATCAATTCATCGAGCATAAACCTAAGCTAATCGAGAGCGTTTTTGAACTATTGAAGGATTGGAATATTCAAGAGCTCGGATTCGAACAGCAGGACGTATCTTATGGTACTTATACCGCATATTTATCGGCTCTTCCAGGAATTAAGCTTATTCCGACAGGCGGTTGGATCGAAGAGCTGAGGATGATTAAAGATAGCAGAGAGCTTGCAGTTATGCAAGAAGCGGCAGAGCTTGCTGACCGCACATATGAGTTTATGCTGACTGTATTGAAACCAGGATTGCTGGAAAGCGAGGCAGCGCTCGAGCTCGAGTTCTTCATGCGCAGACATGGTGCAACTTCCACCTCGTTCGAGACGATCATTGCTTCAGGGGAACGTTCTGCTCTGCCTCACGGAAAAGCTAGCCAGCGTGCGATGCAGACAGGCGAGTTCGTGAAGATGGATTTCGGTGCCTATTATAAAGGCTACTGTTCCGATATAACGCGTACAGTCATGCTCGGCAAGCCTACAGCCAAACACCGAGAAATCTATGACATCGTGTTGGAAGCCCAGATGCTGACGCTCGATCATATTAAGCCAGGCATGTCCGGAATGGAAGCCGATGCTATCGCCCGCAATGTCATTAAGAAATATGGGTACGGGGATTACTTCGGCCATGGCACGGGGCACGGTCTAGGTATGGAAATCCATGAAGCGCCAAGACTTTCCTTACAAGGGGATGTAGTCTTAAAGCCTGGTATGACGGTTACAGTAGAACCTGGTATTTATTTACCGGATTTTGGCGGTGTGCGCATTGAGGATGATATTGTAATAACAGAATCCGGGATGCGCAGATTGACACAAGCCCCAAAAGACTTTATTATCATCGATTAGATAGTTTTTTTGATGAATTGTAGGTTAGAGTCACTTTGTGGGGTAAAATAAAGGAGGAAATTTAAGTGATTTCAGTAAATGATTTTCGGACAGGTCTTACTATTCAGGTAGACCACGACATTTTCACCGTATTAGATTTTCAACATGTAAAACCAGGGAAAGGCGCAGCATTCGTGCGCTCCAAGCTCAAAAATCTTCGCAACGGTAATACGGTTGAACGTACATTTCGTGCTGGAGAAGATGTAGGCCGCGCCCAGATTGAGAACCGCGCTGTTCAATATTTGTACGCAAGCGCCAACGACCACGCGTTCATGGATACGGAGACTTATGATCAATTCACCCTTCCTGCATCCCAGTTGGAGTGGGAGCTTAAGTTTATGAAAGAGAACATGATCTTGAACATAGTCAGCTATCAAGAAGAAATTCTTGGTGTGAACCTGCCCAATAGTGTTGAACTGACGGTTACTGAGACAGAGCCTGGTATTAAAGGGAATACGGCACAAGGCGCTTTAAAGAACGCCAAGCTGGAGACAGGTCATACTGTTCAAGTGCCGCTCTTTATCAATGAAGGCGATGTTTTGCTGATTAACACAACAGACGGTAAATATATATCCCGCGCTTAATTTTGGGCGCATGATAGCGAGAAACCTTGCACCCATTCAGGCTGCAAGGTTTTTTGGTCTATTTTTCGCTATTATTTCTAGGTTGCCCTGTGCTATAATACTATATTGATTATGCTGCAAGTCTGATAACACTGGGGTTGGGAGTGAGCAAGGTTGTCTCTAATCGTAATGAAGTTCGGTGGAAGCTCCGTCGGTGATGCTGAACGTATGAAACGTGTGGCTAAACGGGTGGCGGAACGAAAGCAGGAAGGCCATCGTTGTGTAGTTGTTGTCTCTGCAATGGGCGACACTACGGATGAATTAATTGACTTATCTGAGCAAATTGTTGTCGGGAAGCCTTCTTCCCGTGAGATGGATATGCTGCTCACCACAGGTGAACAAATATCAATTGCACTATTAACTATGGCCATTCACAGCATAGGTGAAGAGGCTATATCGTTTACGGGTTGGCAAGCAGGGATGCGGACAGACGGTGAACACCGTAAAGCACGGATCACGGATATCCAGCCCCAAAGAGTATTGGACGCCCTGAATGATGGGAAAATCGTTGTTGTTGCCGGCTTCCAAGCGATGACGGACAGCGGCGAGATTACTACTCTTGGCCGCGGCGGTTCAGATACGACGGCGGTTGCCATTGCTGCTGCGATCCAAGCAGACTTGTGCGAGATATATACCGATGTAGACGGCATATATTCAACAGATCCGCGGGTTGTGAAGGTTGCCCGCAAGCTGAGTGAAATTTCGTACGACGAAATGCTGGAGTTGGCTAACTTGGGAGCGGCCGTGCTGCATCCAAGAGCTGTCGAATATGCGAAGCATAATCGTGTACCGTTAGTCGTACGTTCCAGCTTTAATTATAACGAGGGTACTTATGTGAAGGAGGAAGCGGTCATGGAGCAAGGAGTTGTCGTACGCGGCATCGCCTCCGATAAGAACGTATCGCGGGTTAGTATATTGGGAGTGCCTGAGAAGCCAGGTCAGTTAGCCAGAGTATTCGGCGCTCTCGCTGCTGAGAAGGTAGATGTTGATATCATCGTGCAGGGCGGAGTCAGGGACGGAGAGGCTGATACTTCGTTCACGCTCGCATCTTCTGAATTGGAGAAGGCGCTAGGAATTCTTCGCCGTATTCAGGCAGAGGTTGGATTCAAGGATATCCAAGCCGAGACGGGACTTGTAAAAGTATCGATCGTAGGTGCCGGTATGGTCAGCAATCCAGGAGTTGCGGCAACGATGTTCACAGCGATCTCAGAGCTCGGTGTCAGCATTAACACCGTAAGCACTTCCGAAATTCGCGTATCTTGCATTATTGCCAGTGACAAGCTTCCGGAAGTGGTGCGTGCACTTCACACTGCATTTGGACTGGATTCAAACGAGCAAGCATTTGTAGGCGGTCCATCCGAGCGCCGCTAGTATGGGATAACAAAAAGGCCGGTCAGGTGTGCATGTTATGCACTCTGGCCGGCCTTTTTGGTTTATTCGGAGAGAGGAAACAAGCAAGTTGTGCTGCTACTGGATTTTGTCGAACACGAACGATACGATCTTAAGCAACAATGCTGTTATCCCAGCAGCCATCAAAGGGCCCACCGGAATTCCGCGAAGAAAAATAATTCCGAATATAGAACCGATAACGAGGCCCACTATGAGCTGAGGATCTACTTTTAACAAATCAAGTCCTTTACCATTCATATACGTTGCAATAGCTCCACCAGTAAGAGCAATAATCCCAGGCCAAGAGGTGAATACATTCATAATATCCTTGTAAGTAATACGTCCGTTTGCGAATGGAACCAGTACCCCCATTGTCAAAAACAATAGGCCGATTTCCAATCCTCTTCGTTCGATGGTCGGAAGAAACCGATCCAGATGAATTAATTTCACAGCTAGCAGGATGCAGGCTGCCGTCGTAATTATGGGAGACCGGCCGATTAGTCCGATGACGATTAGGGCCAGTAAAATGAGATCGCCTTTCATGTCCGTGACTCCTGTCCTCTGGATTCCCTCTTAGTCTATGAGGACAAGGTGGAATTAGAACAAGTCTAGTCAAAGACTAATTGACGGGAGGATCCATTAACGCATGAATGATCCGTGCATAGCAGGGACATGGGTATATCGATTTAGTTGAGAACAGAAGCTAACGTCTTCTTTGCACCCCATCTTATTTAGCTTCTTGCCGTTCGTCGAATCCAATATTGCCTCCTCGAGATGCCCCTCCACATTTGCAAATACGTGCATCATCGCAAGTCCCGCATCATTAACATCCGTGTACCCAGTGCCAGAGTGGAGCAAATCTCTCAAAAGCACCCCCGCGCATAAACCGTCCTCAAACGAAAATTCATCTTGCGTTCCTGCGCATACTATGGCGATTTCTCTCTTCAATGACACAGCCATTTTTGCACATGCGCTAGCGTTAAGCAGACTCCCTGCTAATACATGAGCAGCTCGTAATGATTTCTGTATCGCTCTTGTTCCATTGGTTGTAGTAAGAATGACGCGGCTCCCAACCAGATCTGAAGACATATACTCCAAAGGGGAGTTCCCGTAATGGAAGCCAACTATCTTCTTGCAAAAGCGTTCACCGCCTAACTTATCGTTAGGTTCTTGGAGCTGCTTGGCTTGCTGGACGGTTTCTACAGGTATGATACAGGAGCATCCATGAGAAAGTGCGGTCACAATCGTGCTAGTAGCGCGGAGAACATCTATTACAATGACAGTTTTGTTGATGAAGTCATCGCTCTTAGCTTCATTAACACTAGTTATGACATTCACTTGCATGTGAACTCCTCCTTTAAACATTTGCTAAGCTATTGTACTTCTACATTAAGATAGCTGGAATGGGCTGCATTCCCAGACTAGAGTATCAGAGCGAAGTCCTCTCCGTAATGATTCCAGCGACATTATATCCACTGGTGAGATATTGCCGAGATTAATATCCAGCCCCAGCTTCTTCAGCAGGTGCACCTGCTGTGACTTTTGCGGCGCTTCCCACATGATACGGGTTGGATCCGGAAATAGCTTCATCATATCCTGGAGCAGGTCGTCCCGACACACGCCGCTGCTGTCAAATATGCCAACTCCTTCGCCCGACTCTCGCGCTTCAATTGTGACAAGATCGGCCCCGAGCTGGATATCCACCCTAACGGTTTCCATAAGTTCGTCCAGTTCAATCTGGGAGCCCCAATACTTCTTGCCGTATTCTGTGTACACAGTCAATCCCGAATCTAACCCAAGCAGAATCAATTCACTTCTTTTGTTGCGCGGTAGATCAATAGTTCCATCAGATACCTCAATGGAAGTGAACCCAAGCTGCCGGATCAATCGGAAGCAAGCTTCTACTTCATTCTGAACGACAGCTACCTCGATAAAGGTCCCTCCTGGTAATATTTCGACACCTTGTTCTTTGGCCATTCGGATTTTGTTCTGCAGCACAGTGGTTGGATAGAGCGGACTCGTCCCGAAACCGAGCTTGATCATATCAATATAAGGTGCAGTGGTACAAAGCATATCATCGAATGCATGGCTTCCTAGTCCCTTGTCAATAACCATAGTTCTTCCATTTGTCCGCGGTTTATGCTGTCTGCGCCCGGTTGGATCCTGCAGAAGGGAAGGCCATTCCAATTGAGAGGTCACGTCCATTTCTACCCATTCTCCTCGTTCTACCTATTTTGTATGACATCTGCAAGCAATATATGCGCCTATCGCAGACGGTGTTCCCCTATGCTAAAAAGAGACAACCCTGCATAAGGTAGGAGGAGATGGCTGGTTGCAAAAAAGGCATTAAAGGATAGGCGGATGAATACGCAGCACGCTACTCGGATGGCCTCCGGCTCGGTTGCAGCCCGTTTCCTGATTGTATAGGGGAAGGTGGTTGAAACGGGACTGCGAAGGTCGCTCTCCGGCTCATCCCGGCACTTATGCTGGATTTCGTCCAAAACCTTTAAAACCATGCTGCAACCCGAAACAACAGCTCGAAGGAGGGAAAGAACAAAAATGATTAATAAGTTCGTAATGAGCATGGCGATGCTAAGGATGTTATCAGGCAGTATCGAGATAATTGCTGCCATCGTGATGCTCAGATTGAATCAAGTGGACAAGGCGCTTCTCGTAAATTCGGGGCTTGCTGTGGTCGGTCCTCTCATTTTGATTTCGACGACTACTATTGGATTGATAGGGATGACGGACAAACTATCCTTAACGAAGCTTTTGTGGGTAGGGATAGGCGTAACATGCATTTTTATAGGGATTCTAAAAAAATAAATTGCTTCTGAAAACGAATAATCTAGTAGAACAAGCATACATATGTTGTAAATGCGGACAAACTTGGAGGCACGTCTAATGAATGCGATTCTACCATTTCTACCCCCGGCGCTTCGCAGAATCATAGAGAATGTGCCGGCAGAGTCTAGAAGCCGTGCTGAAGAGCTCCGCATTCGTGAAGGCCGCCCGCTTGAATTAACAGGATCAGAGGGCTCGAGGTTCATCACGGTTCGCGGGGAGATGACCCGTGATGCGGGCAAAGGATACTGTCCCAATCGTGATGATTGTCTGCAGCTGCTGGATTTGCTTACGAATCACTCGATGTATACGTTCGAGGAAGAGCTGAAACGGGGGTACATTACCGTGAATGGCGGTCATCGGGTCGGGTTGGCGGGCAGAACGGTGCTTGAGCAGGGTCAGGTTAAGTTGATTCGTGACATCGCCGGGTTCAACATTCGTATCGCCCGCGAACGTAAAGGGGTCGCGCTCCCCCTGCTGTCTGCCTTATGGGATGCAGCGACGGGGAGACTGCATCATACTCTGTTCATCTCACCACCGCAGCAGGGGAAGACGACGATGATCCGAGATCTAGCCCGATTGATCAGTTGGGGAGGTTCCCTGACAAGCTCGATTGCACGAGAAGGGCAGAAGGTAGGGATTGTCGACGAACGCTCCGAGATTGCCGCTTGTGTGAAGGGGGTTCCGACCTTCGATGTTGGGCCGCGTACGGACGTGCTGGACCGCTGCCCGAAGGCGGAAGGCATGATGATGCTGATCCGCTCCATGTCGCCAGAAGTCATCGTCGTAGATGAGATCGGGCGGCCGGAGGACGCGGAAGCCACTCTCGAGGCGCTGCACGCGGGCATCATCGTTGCGGCCACCGCACACGGCTTGAACGCCGACGACGCGGCCAAGCGCCCTGCGCTGCGCCAACTACTGTCGGCGGGGCTGTTCACCCGCATCGTCACGCTTCGGCGCAGCCCAGGAACCGCCGGCGGCGTGCAAGCCGACGTCAGCGACGCAGCGGGACGACTGCTGCAGCGGCTAGGCGGCGCCCCGCCGAGCGACGCGCCCGCCACTGCGCGCCGTTCGGTGACAACCGCCGCTTCCGCAGCGCCCTTCGCGCCGCAAATACGGGAGCGCCCGCCATGTTGAAGCTTATCGGAGCAGTGCTGATACTGGCTGCGGCAACTTTGTTCGGGCTCGCGAAGGCAGCGCAATTCGCCCGCAGACCCAGGCAGATTCGCCAACTCATCCAAGTCCTGCAAAGACTTGAGACTGAGATGGTATACGGCTTCACACCGCTTGCAGATGCACTCCTCAGAATCGCTCCTCAACTAGGCGAGCCGCTAGGCGGAATGCTCCGAGAAGCTGCGGACCGGATGGAGACGGACGGTTCGACGGCGAAGGAGAGCTGGCATGCTGCGGTAAACAAATATTGGAAGCTTACTTCGCTCAAAGCGAACGAACGGGAAGTGTGGAACCAATTAGGCTACACGCTCGGAGTAACAGACCGCGAGGATCAAGTTAAGCATCTTAGACTGGCGGCGAGCTTATTGCAGGCTGAGGAGCAGAACGCTTGGGAGGAGCAGAGGCGCTACGAGAAAATGTGGAGAAGCCTTGGGTTGTTAGCCGGAGCTTTCATCGTCATTTTGATGTACTAGGAGAGGTGCCAGACATGAACGTGGACGTTAATGCGATCTTTCAGATCGCCGGCATCGGGATCATTATTGCTATGATTCATACGGTGCTCAAGCAAATGGGGAAGGAAGATATGGCGCACTGGGTTACCGTCATCGGCTTCGTCGTTGTCCTGTTCATGGTCGTCAGTTTGCTGGACGACCTATTCAAGGAAATCAAAACGATCTTCCTGTTTCAGTAGGTGAACCGACGTGGAAATTATCCAAGTAGTAGGTCTTGGCTTCATCGTAACCATCTTGTCCCTGATTCTGAAGGAGCAAAAGCCGCTGTTTGCTTTTCTGCTTTCAACCGTAACCGGCATCTTCATCTTCTTATTCCTGATCGGTAAAATATCAGCCGTTATTCAAGTCCTGGAAGAGCTGGCTACGCAATCTAATATTAACCTCGTCTTTCTCAAGACGATTCTCAAAATTATTGGCATCGCCTATATCGCCGAGTTCGGAGCACAAATCGTCAGAGACGCAGGACAAGAGTCGATTGCCTCCAAGATTGAGCTGGCCGGCAAAGTGATTATCATGGTCATGGCGATTCCAATTATAACAGTCATCGTGGAGACGGTCGTGAAGCTGCTGCCGGCCTAAGGAGGACAGGAGTAGATGGTATGAACCCACTTAATTCGCGCCAATCGTCGAACTACAAGATCCTGTCTAAGCCAGCTGTCATCGTTTTGCTAGGGTTGCTGCTTACCTTGTTCCTCTTCCCAGCTATGCTAGGAGCGGTAACGGCCAATGCGGCTGGAACATCCATCTCTGGCAACGGGACGAGTACAGGAGTGCTGACTTCACCTGGTAACGCTCTGATTGAGAAACAAGCGGAGCACTTGCCGACTGATGAAGTCGAGACTTACTGGAACCAGCTGATGAAAGAGTATGGAGGTTATTTTCCAGAAAGTCAGACACCCAAGTTCATGGACTTGCTTGTTCCTGGCAAGGACGGATTCAGCTTCAAATCGATCCTGTCGGCCTTTATCAATTTCTTCTTCCACGAGCTGCTCTATAACGGCAAGCTGCTCGCATCAATAGTGGTATTGACCGTATTCAGCATGATTCTGGAGACCCTGCAGAGCGCATTTGAACGCAATACGGTTAGCAAGATCGCGTACGCCATTTCTTACATGGTTCTTCTGCTGCTAGCAATCAACAGCTTCAATGTTGCGATCGGTTATGCCAAAGGTGCGATTGAAACGATGATTCACTTTATGATTGCGGTCATTCCGCTGCTTCTAGCCTTACTGGCTTCGATGGGCAATGTAGTAACGGTTACAGTCATGCACCCATTAATTATTTTCATGATTCACGCGATTGGCACTTTGATCTATGCCGTTATATTCCCGCTGCTGTTCTTCTCAACTTTACTGCATATTGTCAGTGCCATCAGTGACAAATACAAGGTCACAAACTTAGCGAATTTACTGCGGAATATAAGCGTTGGAATGCTTGGTGTTGTAGTAACCGTGTTTCTCGGAGTGATCTCGGTGCAAGGAGGGACGGGAGCTGTAACGGATGGAGTGACATTAAGAACGGCCAAGTTCATTACAGGCAATTTCGTGCCGGTTGTCGGAAGGATGTTCTCGGATGCTTCAGATACGGTCATAGGTGCATCACTTCTAGTGAAGAATGCGGTTGGGCTTGCTGGTGTTGTCATGATTGTGTTCTTATGTGCTTTCCCAGCTTTGAAAATATTAACCTTAGCGCTCATCTACCAGGTGGCCGGTGCTGTGATGCAGCCGCTAGGTGCCAATCCGATCGTAAACTGTCTGCAGACGATTGGAAAAAGTCTGATCTACGTATTCGCGGCGCTGGCTGCAGTAGGGCTTATGTTCTTCCTGGCCATCACCATTATTATTACAGCCGCTAATTTGACGGTAATGATGCGTTAAAAGCAGCAGGTTACGGAGTCAATCTACACAAGGAGGATCCTCGGACATGATTCACTGGATGAGCGACTGGCTGAAGCAGATCATTATCGTCATTATGCTAGCTGCGTTCGTCGATCTAATGATGCCGAATAACGGTCTTCAGCGTTACGTAAGAACGGTTCTAGGGCTCTTCATCCTACTGACCTTGTTGACGCCGCTCTTCTCTCTTTTTCAGAAAACCCTGGATTCAAGTAAGCTTACAGCTTCAGTTGAGCAGCTATCTTCTCTTATGGGTAATGTGGCGACAGAGTCGGTTGGGGTCACGAAGATGAAACCTCTGGACAGTGTTCTGCAAGAGGGCAATCAAATAAAGACCGTAAATGAACAGCAGACGATTCAACTCCTGGAAACGAGACTATCGTCGGAGCTTAAGACCAGCTTGGAAACGATTGACGGTGTACGTGTCAAAGATATTAATGTGCAGATTCAAGTGGACAACAACGGAAAGCCTTCTATCAACCAAATGCAGGCGATCCTTCATAACATAGATGGGTCAGACCAAACGAGCAAAGAGCAAGCGCAGAAGAAAGAAGATGTGAAAAGCAAGATGGAACCGGTAACTCCAGTGCAGCCTGTGCAAATTCAGGTTCGTGTAGGAGAAAGCAAGGCTGGAGCAAGCACGGAGCAAAACTCGAGTCGATTAAAAGAAAATGAACAGCAAGCAAAGGCGAAGATCTATGAGCTTCTGACGCAGCAATGGCAGTTAAAACGAGACCAAGTTCAGTTACACTACGAATCGGAGCAGCGAAAAGTGAGGTGAAGCTCATGGGGAAATGGATACAGTTGGTAGAAAAGTGGGTCAGCGGCGGATCTGGAGGAGTCAAACGAATATCGGCCTTCCGGTGGTTAATGTTGATAGGATTAATCGGCGTCGGATTGATGGTAATGAACTCTTTTCTAACCATTAAAGATGTAGATCCCTTGCATGAGGGGCGTGCTTCACCCGAAGAAGAGGTCAAACAAACCTTTGTCAGTAAGGACAATAAAGATACGGCGGGCTTCAATGATTATGAGCATGCCTACCAGTCCGCCATTCGCGATATTTTGCAAAGCATTGTAGGGGTGGGAGATTCGGATGTGCTTGTTACGATAGAGTCAACAGAGGAGACGGTTCTTCAGAATAATTCCAAAGAATCGCAACAGATTACGACGGAGAAGGACACGAATGGTTCACATCGCAACATTACGGACGTAACGCGAAGCGGGGAAGTCGTTCTCTATGAGCTCTCCGGGAATCAAACCCCACTCGTCGTGAAACGTATAAAGCCGAAAATAAGGGGGGTCGTTGTGGTAGCCAAAGGTGCCGAGAATGTAACCGTCAAACAAATGATTGTAGAGGCTGTTAGTCGAGGGCTGGATGTGCCGCCCCATCGCATATCCGTGCTTCCCAGAAAACAATAAGTTTTATTTCATTTCTTAAAATAAACCATTTATTAGGAGGAATTTAACAATGAATGCAAAACGACAAACAGTATGGTTAGTATCGATGCTCAGCTTGATGGTAGTATTATCCGCTTATTATTTGTTCACGGAAGATGTGAATGAAATCGAAGTAGCCAACAATCAAATTCAGGGCAATGAGATTAAGGTTGATACCGTGACTACAACAGGCTCTAACAAAGCAGCAACAGATGCTTCCAAAGAAACTAAGTCCCAGCCAACCACTGCTACAGTTACAGATTCCAAGACAGGGGCTGCAACCAAAACGACAACCACAACGGATGCCAAGAAAACCGATGCAGAAATATTGAAGCAAGTCGCTTCAAAAGCTACTTCCGGTTCCGATTTCTTCAAGACAGCACAGATGAAACGTCAGGAAGAGCTTGGTATTCTGACAGAGAAATGGATGACAGTTAGTCTGGATTCCAAAAAGTCGACGGAAGAAGTTCAGAAGGCCTTGAATGAATTGGATAAAATCGCGGATCAAGAAGCGCGCGTCAGCAATCTTGAAGATCAGTTAGGAAAAGATTTCAGCAACGCACTTGTTCTGCAAGAAGGAAGCAAATGGAAGGTTGTAGTTCAAGCAGCCAAGCTGGAGAAGAGCCAAGGGGTTTCGATTATTGACTTGGTCATGAATGAGCTGAATATTGGCGCTGACAAAGTTTCGATCCAATACGTGCAATAAACGTACGGTTATAAGCGTTCCTGGGCATGCTTTTCATCTGTTGATTGGGGTTTCGGCATAGCCACGTGCCGGAGCCTCTTCGTATTTCTTCGAGTTTTGAGCAGCATTTTTTTGAAGTTTACCTTGTTTCGGCAAAACCTCTTACCGTTCATCAAAGGATTCGACAAGCTCCATGTAGAAATTCCTTGAAACAATAGTTTCCCCCGTTGGCATTCGTAAGGTATAATCATCTTTATGTGTTAATCTTCGTTGTGATATAATACATACGTTGCTCGACACCGGGGACATGCTTCCCAATTCTTGAAGGAGTGAACATTTGGATGTTTAAACTAAGTGAAATTAAAGAATTGGTCAAATTAATCGATCAAACCTCCGTTTCGGAGCTTGAAATTGAAAATGAGGGAACCCGTCTATTCATCCGCAAGCCTGGGAAGACGGAATCCGTAGTAGTTACGCATGCGCCTGCTGTTCAACCCGTCTATGCGCAAGCCTCCGCAGTTCAACCCGCTGCGATGAATGCATCAGTTTCAGGTCAAGCGTCATCAGTGACGGAACAAGCGCAACTGTCGGATGCGGCAGCAGGTTTACATACGATCAAATCACCAATGGTGGGAACATTCTACAAAGCTTCCGCGCCTGGAGCTGCACCATACGTTTCCATCGGAGATAAGGTTACGGAAAAGACGGCTGTATGTATTGTCGAAGCCATGAAGCTAATGAATCCAATCGATGCCGAGGTAAGAGGAGAGATCGTGGATATCTTAGTAGAAGACGGCCAATTAGTGGAATACAATCAGGCTTTGTTCTTGGTGAAACCGGAATAACTGGAGGAACATGAGAGATGAAGTTTCATAAAGTATTGATCGCAAACCGAGGGGAAATTGCGGTAAGAATCATTCGCGCTTGCCGCGAAATGGGTATTTATACGGTGGCTGTATTCTCGGAAGCAGACCGTGAAGCCCTTCATGTACGATTGGCTGATGAAGCTTATTGCATCGGACCTACCCTTTCCAAGGACAGTTACTTGAACTTTACGAATATTATGAGTGTTGCTACACTGACGGAATCCGATGCGATTCATCCAGGTTACGGCTTCTTGGCAGAGAACGCCGACTTTGCAGAAATATGTGAATCCTGCAATATCACATTCATTGGACCGTCTCCCGATGCGATTAATCGTATGGGTGACAAATCCGTAGCCAAGCAGACAATGAAGGATGCTGGGGTACCAATTATTCCGGGCTCTGACGGTATTGTTGAGGATATCGAGGAAGCGATTCGCCTTGGGCGTGAGATTGGCTACCCCTTGATCATCAAAGCGACTGCAGGCGGTGGCGGTAAGGGCATTCGGATTGCAGAAGATGAGGAAACGCTGATTCAGCAAATTTCACAAGCTCAACAAGAAGCGGAGAAAGCTTTTGGTAATGCCGGCGTGTATCTGGAGAAGTATTTGACTGGAATGAAGCATGTAGAGATACAGATTATCGCTGATAAGCATGGTAACGTAGTACACTTGGGAGAGCGGGACTGTTCGATTCAGCGCCGCAGACAGAAGCTTCTCGAAGAAGCGCCTTGTCCTGTACTCACGGAGGAAACCCGCGCAGCTATGGGGGACGCAGCCGTTCGTGCTGCCTTGGCCGTTAACTATTCGGGTGCTGGTACTCTGGAGTTCCTCCTTGGTCCGGATGGCAACTTCTACTTCATGGAGATGAACACACGAATTCAGGTTGAACATCCTGTTAGCGAGATGATTACTGGCGTAGACATTATCAAAGAAATGATCAAAGTTGCAGAGGGAGATCCCCTTTCCTTCTCGCAAGATGATATCAAGATTAATGGTTGGTCCATCGAATGCCGGATTAATGCAGAAGATCCTGAGCGGAACTTCATGCCTTCAGCTGGTCAAATCGGGTTCTACTTGCCTCCAGGAGGACTTGGAGTTCGCGTAGACAGCGCAGCTTACCCAGGTTATACAATATCTCCGCACTACGATTCGATGATTGCCAAGCTGATCGTATGGGGGCATACACGGGAAGAAGCGATTGACCGGATGCGACGTGCGCTTGCCGAGTTTGCAATTGAAGGCATTCACACGACGATCCCGTTCCATCTTAAGCTGTTGGATCACAAGATGTTCCATGCGGGAACATTCGATATTAAGTTCCTGGAGGAACATGATGTCAACGATCCGAATTCGTGATAAATACAATTTGCTTAGGAGATACGACTTGTTTCCTAACGATTTGTCATAAAATTGGCGAAATGGTATAGTTATTAATAAAGAAGACAAGCGTTGCAGTCGCACTATCATTGGTAATTCCTAAGTAAAGCAAATGTTAGGAGAATGAGCTTCGCTATGAAGTGCATTTACTTCGTAAATGCTTAAGGAGGTGTAACCATGACAACGTTAGCAACAGATTACGAAAAGACGGATATCGGCACGATTCAGATTGCTCCGGAAGTCATTGAGGTCATTGCTGGTTTGGCTACGATTGAAGTGCCGGGTGTTGCTGGGATGAGCGGCGGATTCGCTGGCGGTATCGCTGAACTATTAGGCCGCAAGAACTTGTCCAAAGGCGTGAAGGTAGAAGTAGGGCAGCGTGAAGCAGCGGTGGATGTCTCGATCATTATAGAATTCGGCAATCGAATTCCTGAAGTGGCAAGTGAGATCCAACGTAATGTGAAACATGCGATTGAGTCGATGACTGGACTTCATGTAGTGGAAGTGAACGTGCATATTCACGATGTGCATTTCAAGTCGACTGTGAAGCTGGAAGAAGAAGACGTTACCCTGCAACGGGTTAAGTAAGATTAATGACTTGAAGTGAGTGCTCTCGCGAAGAACAAGAGCCTCGCTTCGAGCGCATGTTATACGAACCCCCTAACGGAAGTCAGGGGGTTTACTCCATGCCGGAAGGGGACAAGCATCGTGGTAAAAATTTTAGATCGGTTACTCCTATTCGTGTACACCGTATTTGTAGGAGTGGCACTCGTCTTTTTATTAGTCGCAGCATTCGGCTTTGTTCCAATTGAAACGGCAGGCGATTTCTTGTATGACTTGTATTATACCGAGTCGGTAGCTTACCCGATAATTGCTCTTGCGGTGTTCACGCTTCTGGTTACTTGTCGATTCTTCTATGTCGCTATCCGCAGAGGACGGTCCCAAGTACCTTCTATCGATCAAAGAACGGATTTCGGTGATATTCGCATCTCGCTTGAAACGGTAGAGAATCTATCTCTTAAGGCAGCAGGTCGAGTGCGCGGCGTTAAGGATTTGAAAGCCAGGGTATCGGTAACCGATGCCGGTTTGGAAATTATGATTCGTGCTTTAGTAGACGGCGAGAACTCGATTCCTGATTTGTCAGAAGAGGTTCAACGTTCCGTCAAAGGGCATCTGGAAGATGTCACAGGTATTCCGGTAGCGCAAGTTTCGGTGTTTGTGGCTAATGTTACGCAAAGCACATCATTTAAAAGCCGAGTCGAATAGAGGTGATCTTCTCCGTGCGAGAGGAAATTTGGGTACGGCACAAGGGTAAGATTATAGGGGCAGCTGTAGGTTTGTTCCTTGCCATTATCTATTTGTTTTTCGGTTTCTGGGATATGCTGGTCGTCGCTTTTATTATTTCAGTATGTTTGTATTTGGGTAAAATGGTGGACGAACAGGAACAACTTCCCGACGTGGAGGATTGGTTTAGAAAGCTGGGCGACCAGTGGAGACGGTTCCGGTAGTGTTGACCCTTTGGAGGGCGCTTCTCTCGCTCCCCAGGGTTTTTTTTCTTAAAATATCAGAAAGTATCCCATTTCACCTTTTCTGATATTCTACGTCAAACGGTTGCGCCCCTTACGGAAGACGACAAGCTGTTTGTGCTTGATTGGCGCATTTTTTGGTATACTAAGGAACATGTAGGCTGATGAGCACTGGAAGCAAGTGGCTGGAAGCTCAATCGGCATTGAGATGAATTCGTGTGTTGGAGGCTTATAATGAAGCGCAGATTGGCCAGGGAAATAGCCGTTCAAAGTTTGTTCCAGATGGAAATGAATGAAGTTACGGCAAAGCAAGCGATCGATACGATCGTCGAGGAAGCAGCACTTGAGAACGAAACGGACTTGACATTAACAGAGGGCGAAGCGATCTCTACCGAGTATATTCACCAACTGGTGGAAGGAACGGCGTCTCATATGGCAGCCATTGATGAGATACTGACTGTCTATTTGAAGGGTTGGAAGATGGACCGTCTCTCAAGGGTAGACCGTCAAATTCTGCGTCTAGCTTCTTACGAGATGCTGCACAGCAAGGAAGTACCGCCGAAGGTTGTCATCAATGAAGCGATTGAGTTGTCCAAGCATTACGGGACCGAAGAATCGGGCAAGTTCGTCAACGGCGTGCTGGGTAAGATGATCAAGGAGCTTCCGCAGCTGCAGGATCGATAACTATTACAACAACCTGTCTGGGAACAGAGGAGGAACGTTTGTGTCTGCACAAATTATTAACGGGAAGCTGATCGTAGCCGAAATCAGAGATCAATTGAAGCTTGAGGTAGAAGCACTTGCAAGTCAAGGCATTCGCCCGGGTCTAGCGGTCGTGCTTGTAGGAGAAGACCCGGCCTCAGCTGTGTATGTGCGCAGTAAGGCCAAAGCCTGTGAACAAGTTGGCATTCACTCCGAGGTGTACAAGCTTCACGCTGAAACTTCGCAAGATGAATTGCTAAGCATGATTGAGCGGCTGAACGGCGATCCGAATATCAATGGGATCTTGATCCAATTGCCTTTGCCCCGTCATATTAACGAGGACGCGGTTATTGATGCGATTTCGATCGACAAGGACGTCGACGGCTTTCATCCTATCAGCGTAGGGAACCTTGTGATCGGCAAGCCGAGCTTTTTGCCATGTACACCCGCAGGCGTCATCGAGATTATTCGCCGCACCGGCGTTTCTATGGCAGGTAAGCGGGCGGTTGTCATCGGGCGCAGCAATATTGTGGGCAAGCCGATGTCGCTTTTGTTGCTGCGCGAGCACGCAACGGTTACGGTATGCCATTCGCGCACAGCCGATATGGCGGCACTTGCTCGCGAAGCCGATATTCTGGTTGTCGCGATCGGCAAGCCGAAGTTCGTCAATCGCAGTTTCGTGAAGCCAGGTGCGGTCGTTATTGATGTTGGCATCAATCGTTTGGAGGATGGCAAGCTGGCAGGCGATGTCGATTTCGACGATGTGGTGGATGTGGCTGGTCACATTACTCCTGTACCGGGAGTAGTTGGACCTATGACCATCACGATGCTGCTGAAGAACACGATTGAAGCAGCTAAGCGCTCTAACAGCCGTGCGTAACCGCAAGGCCATGTAACGACCCAATGAAGGGGGAGAGCTTCCTTGGCCCAATCTATATTGTCGATCAAAGATTTGAACCGTTATATCAAGATGAAGCTGGAAGGCGATCATGTGCTGCAGGATGTGTGGGTGAGGGGGGAAATCTCGAATTTCACCCATCATTCCAGCGGTCACATGTACTTCACGCTTAAGGATGCGGACAGTCGCATCAAGAGTATTATGTTCGCCTCTCAGAATATTAAACTCGGCTTTATTCCCCGGGAAGGGACACGTGTTATAGCCCGCGGGAATATTTCCATTTATGAGCGGGATGGGCAATACCAGCTCTATATCATGCAGATGCAGCCTGATGGCGTGGGCAATCTGTATCTAGCGTTCGAACAGCTTAAGAAGAAGCTCGGAGAGGAAGGGCTGTTCTCGCAGGAGCGGAAGCGGCCTATCCCGAAGTTCCCGCGAGCTGTGGGAATTATTACTTCTCCGACGGGAGCAGCCGTTCGCGATGTAATTATTACCCTGCAACGACGGCATCCGTCGATACCTATCATTCTGTTCCCCGCTGTCGTTCAGGGGAACCAGGCGGCGCCGTCCATCGTACGTGCGATTCAGGTGATGAATCGGATGGCGGAGGTGGACGTGCTGATCGTTGGCCGCGGCGGCGGCTCGCTTGAAGAGCTCTGGGCGTTCAACGAGGAGATTGTCGCCCGCGCGATTCGCGCTTCCGCGATCCCGGTCATCTCGGCCGTCGGCCATGAGACCGACTTCACGATCGCGGACTTCGCGGCGGACTTGCGCGCCGCAACCCCGACCGCTGCCGCAGAGCTGGCGGTGCCGCATCAGCTGGAGCTGAAGCAGCACCTCCACCATCTGCAGCAGCGGCTGCAGCAAGCGCTTCACGTCCGCCTGCGGACGAAGCGCGAGCAGCTCGCCCGGCTCCGCAGGTCGCCGGTGCTCGTGAACCCGCGCCGGCAGCTGATGCAGCCGGCGGAACGGCTCGATCGGCTGCGCGAGCAGCTCGCCTATCGCATTGCAGGGCAGCTTGCTCGGGCGCGGGAGAAGCGGATTAAGCTCGATAAGACGCTATCCGCCTTTGACCCGACCGAGCAGGCCATCTTCGCCAAGCGTCGGCTGCAATCGACGCACCGCCAGCTGCTCCAGACGATGCAGGGAGCGCTCAAGGACAAACAGCAGCTATGGTCTTCCGCCATACGCCACCTGGATGCGCTTAGCCCGCTTAAGGTCATGCAGCGCGGGTACAGCCTTGTCTACGATGAAAAGGACAAACAAATAATCAAATCAATCAACCAAGTGCAAATGGGAGATTTGCTGAAAATACGGCTCACCGACGGCAAGCTGAACTGTCACGTGTGGGCGATGGAGGAGAACTCGGATGTCAAAAGCGAAGGATGAAACAGCACTAAGCTTTGAGCAAGCGATGGAGAAGCTGGAGCAAATCGTCACCCGTCTTGAGAATGGAGACGTTCCGCTAGAGCAAGCTATCGAGCTGTTCCAGGAAGGGATGAAGCTATCCCAGCTGTGTGGACAGAAGCTTGAGGTTGTCGAGCGTAAAATCGAAATCCTTATGGAAGAGAATGGGAGTTTGGTGAAAAAGCCATTCCAAGGGGTGCAAGAGGATAAAGGAGAGTCAAACGGATGACCGAACGCTTGGTGCCTATGACCATACAACACTACATACAGAACCAGGCAACACGCATAGAAAATGAGCTTAAGCAGGTTTTCCCTGTTGCTTGGAACATGCCTGCCCCACTCCGTGAGTCGATGGAATATTCGCTGCTTGCAGGCGGCAAGCGTCTTCGTCCGATATTCGTATTGGCGGCAGCAGGATCTCTGAGCGGTGAAGCCGCGGAGGAGGCTGCGCTTCCAGTGGCCTGCGCGATTGAGATGATCCATACCTACTCTCTCATCCATGATGATTTGCCTGCCATGGACAACGACGATTATCGGCGAGGCCGTCTGACCAATCATAAGGTGTATGGCGAAGCTATGGCTATTCTTGCTGGGGACGGATTACTTACGCACGCGTTTCATAGCATAGTACAAGCTTCTCGTGTGCATGGGATCCCGGCAGAGCGTGTGCTCGCGATCGTAGAGGAGCTAGCCCTATTTGCTGGTGCCAAAGGGATGGTCGGCGGACAGGCAGCAGATATGCTAGGGGAGCAGGGTGTTACGAGTCTGGAGGAGCTGGAGTATATTCATCTCCGTAAAACGAGTGATTTAATCGTTTTCTCGCTTCGAGCTGGTGCAAGAATTGGTGGAGCAACTGAATTTCAGTTGGCGCAAATTGAGACATTCGGCCGCTGCATCGGGCTTGCTTTTCAAGTGCAGGACGATATTCTTGATCTAATCGGTGACCAGAGCAAGCTTGGGAAGCCTGTGAAGAGCGATGAGAAGCAGCAGAAGGTCACCTATCCATACTTTATTGGACTGGATGCTTCCAAGCAGAAGGTAGAGGAGCTCACCGAGCAGGGTAAGGCTGCTTTGCTGGCAGCTGAGCTTCCTAACTCCGATCGTTTGCTGCAGCTGGCGGATTACCTGGTGAAACGTGAATACTAGATCGATATGATTAGAATGCGACCTAGTTAGATTTCACTTCAATAACTAATATCATCATACAAGGACCTGATCGGCGAAAGCTCGATCAGGTCCTTTTTAGATCCTCGTCAGACCCCATCACGCCTCCAATTCAAATGTCACCGAGGCCAGCTCCCGCCCGTTCACAATTAGTGACAGCCTGTGCTCGCCAACGTAGTATTGGCGGGTCGTGATCAGCTTGAACGAATGTTTTTTGATTACAGCTGATTCTCCGCCCGCATATTCCTTCTCCGAGAGCTTGAATCTCTTAGGACTTTGACTTCCATTAGCTTTGACGAAACCAATCTCATATTCTATACGAAGTTTCCTGGAAAGTGCGGTGTTATTGTGAATCATACATGTGAAAATAAGATCTTCACCGATCTTGACTATAGGTGTACTGACTTCCAAGGAATGCACTTCAATGTCGGCGGACCCTTCGAACCCGAACAAAGACAGTGCTGCAGGGTTCCCTTTCTTCAGCAATGACCGGCATGCATGTCGGACAATCCAGTCTGTGTGGGGGTGCTGTCCGTACCATCTACTAGCAAGCACCAACACAAGCTCTGGATGATCTTTAGAAATATCATTCAGATTGTTCGCTACACTTTTTCTCACATACTCCGAGCTGTCTTCCTTGAGCGTATCTAGTATAGGCAGAATTGGAGCGGGGTTCTTTTTGAACGCATTCAAGCTCGCGGCCCATGGCAACCGAGGTCTGCAGCCTTCACTTGCCAGTCTTCTGACATGCTCGTTGTTGTTATAGGCCCATTGCTGCATCTGTTGCATCATCTTCTCCGGATCCTTTTGTATAAAAGGACGCACAGCGAACTCGCAGCTTGAAAATTTAGTGAAATGCTCCAAGGCCGGAATGGATAGATCATCGTGCTCCAGACCATTCATCTCAATAAACTCCGGGAAAAATAAATACTCGAAGCCTCTGCATTGTGGAGCTATGGAGGATAATATTTGCAAAGCTTCTGCATAGGAGGGCGGCAATGTCGCGGTTAAAGCTTTGGCAATGTGCCGCATTCTTTGCTTCAATTCTCTGGCTTCCCATTCATCGTCATAGATTAACTCCATGAAACGCTCGGGTTCAAACTCGCTGTACTCTTGTTTTACGATGTTCGCAAATTTCTCAAGGAATGATTGGGTATACAAATTTTTCAAAGGGTCCATAGCGTAGATAAAGCCTCCTGATCGGAATTTGTTTTTACTTTATCATAGAAAGGGTTTGTTTTTCGAGTAGACAAGTTGAGAAATCCTGATTAAAGTAATCTGAATGTGGGTATTAGGCTAGTAGGCTATTTATTGAGCATCGGTTTTCTTTTATGCTATAATGGAACACAGCACCATAATAGGCACCTATCTGCAGTGCAGGAGACAGCTGTATGACACGAAGCTTCTTGGGAATTATAGTGTGATAGACGATCGGAAAGCGGGGCTCTAAACGTGCTGCTAAATCAAATTCATTCGCCAAAAGACCTTAAAAAGTTGTCCAATGCTCAATTGGATATGTTGGCACAAGAAATACGACAATTTTTGATAGATAAGTTATCTAGGACAGGCGGTCATCTTGCTCCTAACCTAGGGGTTGTAGAACTGACCTTAGCCATGCATTATTTGTACGACAGCCCGAAGGATAAATTCATCTTTGACGTGGGCCATCAATCTTACGTACATAAGCTGCTTACAGGCCGTATGGATCAATTCGATACGCTTCGTAAGTATAAGGGAATGTGCGGATTTGTGAAGCGCGCGGAGAGCGAGCACGACGTATGGGAAGCGGGACATAGCAGTACTTCTTTGTCTGCTGCCATGGGTATGGCGATCGCACGGGATTTCAAGGGTGAGACGAACAAAGTCATCGCGGTTATTGGGGATGGCGCGTTAACCGGCGGTATGGCGCTTGAAGCTATGAACCATATCGGACATGAGAAGAAGAATTTAATTGTAGTGCTGAACGATAACGAAATGTCCATTGCGCCGAATGTTGGTGCGATTCATAATTACTTGAGCAAGATCCGTTCAGACAAAACTTATTTGAAAGCCAAGGAAGAAATTGAACATCTGCTTAAAAAGATTCCAGCGATTGGCGGCACACTTGCCAAAACGGCGGAGCGTGTTAAGGATAGCCTGAAATATATGGTCGTATCGGGAGTGTTGTTCGAAGAACTCGGCTTCACATATCTCGGACCCGTTGATGGGCATAACCTTCCTAAGCTGCTAGAAACATTCAAACAGGCCGACAAAGTGACCGGACCTGTTCTTGTGCATGTCCTGACCTTGAAAGGAAAAGGGTATTCTCCCGCCGAAGCTGATTCCCAGTCGTGGCACGGCGGCGGCCCTTACAAGATTGAGTCCGGGCAATTTGTCAAAGCAGTTGGTCCTCCTATGTACACGGAAGTGTTCAGTCAGGCGTTGATTGAGCTGGCGGAGCAGGACAAACGGATCGTAGCGGTTACTCCAGCGATGCCTGCTGGTTCAGGACTGCTGAAGTTTGCCAAGTTGTTCCCGGATCGTATGATCGACGTTGGGATTGCTGAGCAGCATGCAGCTACATTATGCGCTTCATTGGCTTTGGAAGGGTTGAAACCGGTGTTCGCTGTGTATTCGACCTTCTTGCAAAGAGCCTATGATCAAGTGGTGCATGATATATGCCGTCACAATGCTAATGTGATCTTTGCAATTGACCGGGCAGGCTTTGTCGGTGCTGACGGAGAGACGCATCAGGGCGTCTATGATATGTCCTTCCTGCGCGGGATTCCGAATATGGTCATTATGATGCCTAAGAATGAGAACGAGCTGAGGCATATGATGAAGACGGCTGTTGATTATAACGATGGTCCCATCGCAGTGCGTTATCCGCGCCTTAATGCTGTAGGTGTAGATATTGAACCAGTCATGAAGCCGATTCCGATCGGCTCTTGGGAAGTTGTACGGGACGGGGAAGGCTTTGCTGTTCTGGCAATGGGTCCTTTATTACAATTGGCGGAAGAAGCCGCTGAGCTGTTGAAGAACGAAGGTGTGCAACTGCGGGTCATCAACGCCAGGTTCATAAAGCCTGTAGATGAACACATGCTGCTTAAGCTGTATAAAGACGGCTGCAGTGTGTTGACATTAGAAGAAGGTACAGAGATAGGCGGTTTCGGCAGTGCTGTACTGGAGTTCTATGCAGCGCGTAATATTTATGGAATGAAGGTCAAGGTTATCGGAGTACCGGATTACTTCGTTGAACACGGCAGCGTGAACGAGCAACGTCAAGAAACAGGGATTACGGTGGAGCGGATCGTCACCGAAGTGAAGGCGCTTATGACTCGCAAGAGACAACGCGCTTAACACGGATACGGATAGGAGACTTGTTAAGTCTATGGCATCAGGGAGCAAAGAACGATTGGACGTTTTATTAGTGGAGCAAGGTTATTACGATAGCAGGGAAAAAGCGAAGTCGGCCATTATGGCCGGCCTTGTTTTTGTTCAGGAGGAACGGGTCGACAAAGCAGGCACCAAAGTGGATCGCGAGGCGAAGCTGACGGTCAAGGGAGCGCCGCATCCTTATGTAAGTAGGGGCGGCTTGAAGCTGGCTAAGGCTTTGGAGGCATTCGGTATATCCGTCGATGGCGCCGTTATGTTGGATATTGGAGCTTCAACTGGCGGGTTCACCGACTGTGCTTTGCAAAATGGTGCTTCATTCGTGTACGCGCTAGATGTTGGATATAACCAATTGGATTGGAAGCTGCGGAACGATCCGCGAGTTGCGGTGATGGAACGGACGAACTTCCGGTATGTGAAGCCAGAAGATCTGAAGGGTCCTGCTCCTACATTTTCAAGTATCGATGTATCCTTTATTTCGTTGAAAATCATTTTGCCTCCATTGCACGCGATTTTGCCTGAGGATGGTGAAACAGTTGCATTGATCAAACCGCAATTCGAGGCCGGGCGGGAGAAGGTAGGCAAATCCGGCGTTGTCCGTGAGCCGGAGACGCATCGCGAAGTGCTGCGAACGGTCTTGTCTTTTGCAAGGGAGACGGGCTTCGGCGTGAAAGGCTTGACCTTTTCCCCGATAACGGGCGGAGAAGGCAATATTGAGTTTCTTGCTCACTTCGTGAATCGGATGGATGCAGCAGGGTGCCTGACGGTCGAGCAGATTGATGCTCTGATCGAGGAGACGGTTACTTTAGCCAATGGGAAATTTCGTTAGCGGCAGGAACTGTTAAGCCAAACAATGGATGACATTGATGTGAATTTAAGGTACAATTCTTTTATTAGACGTGTGAAGCACACCGTTCATTCCCTTGTTTGGGGGTGAGCGGTTTCTTGTTTTTCAGATATCCTTCAAATTAAGGAGTGAAGCACATTCGCAGACAGTTTGATGCGTCAGAATCATCTTGTTTTAGATGGCTGGATTATACTTCGCTTCTCCTATGATGATATTAAGGACAGACCGAAGCAATGCCAACAGATCATACAGCAGTTGTTAGGCAAGCTTTACGGTGGGGAATCGAAGAGTGGGGGTATAGAAACATTGCCGCTGAAGCATCGTGAGATTGTGCGTTTGGCCGCACGTTCAAGTAAACCGATAACTCCTTTGGAAGTTAGTGCTTGTTTAGGTATTAGCAGAAAACATGCAGGACTGACACTACGGCAACTGGTTACTAACGGCATACTATTTCCTGCATCCGGTAATATTCGGACTCGAAGCTATATTTTTAATCCTTCTTCAGGGTACAACCCGCTCTTATGGAAATAAGGGATTCTGGGTCCCTTAATGTTCTGTTTATAGAGCTCCTGGTATGAATAAGTGACCTTAACTTCCTTATTTTATTGAAATCATTGATTTACACTTGAAATGGAATAATAAGTAACGAAAGTTCCCTTATTTTTGCGTTTTTTCGGGTGGTTGGTGAGATAGGTGACTGAAACTTCCTTATTTTATTGGCAACAGCGATCTTCTCAGCAAGGTGTTTGCCTGGTCTTTACCTATCACCACCTGCCTAAATTAACCTAGCCTCCAAACAAATTTTCCACTCCCAGACAGGATTTTGCGCGCCTTCCTAGAATGTACTTAACGAGGTGATCCGTCGTGCAGTCCAGTGATTCTGGGATTATCATACTGCTATTGCTGGGTGCGGCCGTATGGCTGTACATCCGATTGAAGCGGCAACAAGGCGATCAGACTGTATATCGCTCTGCCCCAAGACATGATGAGATTATTGTTGGCTCGGAGGAAGCGTTAGAGCTTATACAAGGCGCTGGCTATGAGTGGATTGCCGGCAAAGTGAAAATTCCGATTACGGTAATCCTCGATGATGAACAACTAGAAAGCCGATTATTTGCTGACGGATTCGTGGAAAAAGATCGGCAATGGTTTGTCGTGAAATTCGCGAAGGAGAGGAAACCTATAGAAATGACCGGAAGCGGCATCCGTGAGCACTTGCTCGTCTACAGCTTATTGTATCCCGAAGCAGCGGGTGTGCTGTATGTAGATGTGCCGAACCGTTTGATACGCACGATCCAGTTTGAAATTGAAGTATAAATTGAACGGGGGATCTTTATGAAAGCGCAACGCCATTTCAAAATTCGTGACATCATATCTAACCATGCTATTGAAACCCAAGATGAATTGGTGGAGCAGTTGAAACAAGCCGGGTATCACGTGACGCAAGCAACCGTCTCGCGGGATATCAAGGAGCTCCATCTCATCAAGGTCCCTATGGATGATGGGCGTTACAAATATTCCATGCCTGCTGACCAGAGATTTAATCCAGTGCAGAAGCTCAAACGAGCGTTGGCCGATCATTTTGTGCATATCGACTATACCGAGAATTTGGTCGTAATGAAATGCTTACCAGGAACCGCGAACACCATCGGTGCGTTAATCGACAGCTTAGAGTGGTCTTCTATTATGGGAACGATCTGTGGAGACGATACGATTCTTATTATATGCCGCAGCAAGGAGCAAAGCGGAATCATTGTGGAACAATTTCTAGCTATGCTGGGCAGTTAGGGGGATTTTGACGATGTTAACCGAAATTTCGATTCGTAATTTGGCTGTGATTGAAGCGGTATCACTTTCCTTTCACCGTGGCTTCCATGTTTTAACGGGTGAGACGGGGGCTGGTAAATCCATTATTATAGATGCGCTTAGCTTAGTAGCCGGGGCTCGCGGAGCATCCGATTTAGTTCGTTACGGCTGTGATAAGGCTGAGGTTGAAGCGCAATTCGATGTTTCTTCTACACATCCTGTTTGGGATGTTTTTGCGCGATTGGGAATAGCAGCTTCACCAGAAGAGACAATTGTCGTACGCAGGGAAATCTCTACCTCGGGTAAAAGCACCAGTCGACTGAATGGCCAACTTGTTAATTTATCCATGCTTCGAGAAGTGGGCGATTGTCTCGTAAACATACACGGGCAGCATGAGCATCAATCTCTGATGAAGGCCGAAGAGCATTTGCACTGGTTAGATCTTTATGATGCGGAGCATATCGGACCGCTCAAACGCCAATATGAAGAAGCTTACGATCAATATCTTGGGCTAAGGAAAGAATGGCGGCAGCTAGAGGATACAGGCAAAAAAGCACTGCAAATGGGTGATCTGTACCGGTTTCAGATCGAGGAAATTACGGAAGCCAAGCTAAAAATCGGCGAGGACGAATCGTTATTGGAAGAAAAGCGCAAGCTAGCTAATGCGGAGAAATCCACACAGAGCGTAGCTGACGCTTACGACGCTTTATACGGCGGTACCAGCAAAGGCGGGTTGTCCTCCATCAACAAGGCGATCCAGCGCATCCAAGATATTGTTTCGGTCGATCCTACTGTGCTTAAGCCATTAGTGGAACAAATTCAATCCGCTTATTATCAGCTGGAGGATGCAGCCTTCCAATTGCGTGACTATCGCGATGGCATTGAATTCAATCCGACACGGTTGGATGAGATCGAAAATCGGTTGGATTTGCTGGCTTCATTTCGTAGGAAGTATGGCGATTCCATCACGGATATATTAGCTTATTTGAAAACGATTCAGACAGAGATGGAAGCACTGGACAACAAAGAAGAGAGACGCGAAGCGCTTCGACAAGCTACTGAGAAGCAGCAAGAGCTTATTATGAAGCTAGGCACGCGTCTTTCCGATTTCCGCAAACAAGCAGCAATACGATTAGCACGTGAAATTGAGCAAGAGCTCAAAGATTTACATATGGAAAGAACACGTTTCGAGGCTTCCTTAGAACGGTTAGATATTGGGAAGATGACACGTGAAGGTGTTGACAAGGTTGAATTCTTGATTGCCGCTAATCCTGGGGAACCGCTGCGTCCATTAGCCAAAATTGCTTCCGGCGGGGAGTTGTCACGAATTATGTTGGCAATGAAGACAATTTTTTCTCGTTTGGATCGCATTCCTGTCCTTGTATTTGATGAGGTCGACACAGGAGTGAGCGGCCGAGCAGCTCAAGCGATTGCTGAGAAGCTGTCCGTACTATCCAGGCATTGTCAAGTATTCTCCATTACTCATTTGCCGCAGGTAGCTTGTATGGCAGACGCTCATTACGCTATCCACAAAACAGTTGACGGAGAGAGGACGTATACCCGAGTTACCGATTTACAACCTGCCGAACGGATCAGAGAGCTTGCCCGGATGCTCGGGGGAGTGGAAGTAACGGAGACAACGCTTAATCACGCCCGTGAAATGATACAGCTGGCTAATGAAAAGAAAATGACGGCCAATCCAAGCTAATACAAGGAATAGTGGGATCATTTTCACTTTATAAAACAACCCAGCGGGGGTTACCTTATAGGTACACCAAAAGCATCTTTAGTCAGGCAGCAAAGGGGAGCGTGATCGAAGTTGGATTCCGGCAAAACGAAAAGATACATCGGACTTATGCTTGTTTTCATCGTTTGTGTAGGATGTATCTCCACGCCTTTTCAGAATTTTGCGTCGTTTCCTGATGAACTTCGATTGTTCTCGGGTCAGGACAAAGAGCTTCATCTATCTATGCCCGTGCATGCTCAAGTGACGGTGAACCCGGATATTGTAAAAGTTAACGGGAATGCCAGACACTCGTTCCAAGTGAATCTGAAGGAGCCCATCTCCCTCCATTCCGATCAGAGCGGCGCTACAGAAATGAAGCTGAAATTATTTGGCAAAATTCCGCTGAAGACGGTAAAAGTGAATGTTGTTCCTGATCTGAAAGTCATTCCAGGCGGTCAAACGATTGGAGTCAAAATCAAATCGGACGGCATCATGGTTGTGGGACATCATCTGGTTACAGCAGCGGAGAACAATAAAACTTCTCCGGGGGAAGCAGCAAAGGTACAAGTTGGTGATCTTATAGTTAAGATTGACGATGCTAAAATCAAGGATGTCTCCGAGGTTGCAGAGATCGTAAAAAAAGCTGGAGAACAAAATAAAACTTTATTGTTATCCATCATGCGAAATGGACAACCTTTAAGTATTACGATTCAACCGACTTATGATATTTATGATAAATCTTATCGTCTCGGCTTATACATTCGTGATTCTGCTGCTGGTGTCGGCACGTTGACGTTCTACGCCCCTGATTCAGGTGTTTATGGCGCATTAGGTCATGTGATTACGGATATGGACACGCAAACTCCAATTCCTATTGGAGACGGGACGATCGTTCATTCCAACGTAACCTCTATATCCAAGAGTCAGAATGGTGAACCTGGGGAGAAGAGAGCTTCCTTTACGAACGATAGCAAAGTGTTGGGTAACATCGTGAGGAATACGCCATTTGGTATTTTTGGAAAAATGCATGCTGCTCCTGAGCACAGCTTGCACAAAGATGCGATTCCCGTTGCTTTTTCTGAAGAAGTGAAAGAAGGTCCTGCACAAATCTATACCGTAGTGAGTGGACAAAAAGTGGAGAAATTCGATATCGAAGTAGTCCATGTGACAAAGCAGGATTTCCCGGCGACTAAAGGGATGGTTATTAAGATCACCGATCCGCGCTTGCTCGAGAAAACCGGCGGTATCGTTCAAGGGATGAGCGGAAGTCCGATTATCCAGAATGGCAAAGTTATTGGTGCAGTTACGCATGTGTTCGTTAATGATCCCACATCTGGATATGGCTGTTTTATCGAGTGGATGCTGCAGGATGCCGGGATTGTATTAAAACCCACGACTTCAACGAATCTTAAGGCGAGCTAATCGTCTTGAGATTTTTTTTATTCACAGTTCATTAGATGAGTAATTATTTTGTGGATGTTTGTCGAATATTAAGGGATTGTGAAATAAAATATTAATTATAGAATAAAATGCAGAAAAAATAAACAAAAATAATTTTCGACAGAAGGAAAATGAACTCACCTGTCGAATGATTTACTAAGAGAAAAAGAAATTCCATATTGCCAATTGATTAAGGAGGACATGAAGTTGCAGAAAATCGAAGTACTACTAGCTGACGATAACCGCGAATTCACTAACTTACTATCGGAATTTATCTCCGAGCAAGACGATATGGTGGTGGCCGGGGTGGCCTACAATGGAAACGAAGTACTGAATTATATGGAACAGCATAAGAAAGCACCAGACGTGTTAATACTTGATATCATCATGCCCCATTTGGATGGGCTAGGCGTACTTGAGAAGCTTCGAGAGATGAATCTCAATCCTCAGCCAAAGATCATTATGTTGACTGCGTTCGGTCAAGAGAATATTACTCAGAAAGCAGTTCAACTGGGAGCATCCTATTATATTTTGAAACCGTTTGATATGGATATACTGACCAATCGGATTCGCCAATTGGTATCCAATACGCAAACTCTCACTTCCAGTTCCGCGAACAGAACGAACGTGGTGCCGATTACGAAGGGCAAGAATCTCGACGCCAATATCACGACCATTATCCATGAAATTGGTGTACCCGCACATATCAAAGGCTATCAATACTTACGTGAAGCCATCACGATGGTTTACAACAATATCGAAATCCTAGGTGCCATTACCAAGACACTGTATCCAGCAATAGCCGACAAGTACAAAACCACGCCAAGCCGTGTTGAACGCGCCATCCGCCATGCAATTGAGGTTGCATGGACTCGTGGCAACATCGACAGCATTTCACACCTGTTCGGTTATACGATCAACATCAGCAAGTCGAAGCCGACTAATAGCGAATTTATTGCGATGGTGGCGGACAAGCTAAGGATTGAGCATAAGGTTAGCTGAACGGGGGAAGAATAGAGTTATAGCAATGGATTTCGGTTTTTGGGAACGGCATCCAGCTAGACGGATAAGCCAACTAATAACTTTTGAAAGCCAATAAATCTTTTTTGGCGAACCAACTAATTCCTCTTATTCATTGGGTTGCAATTAAACTCAATGTGTGGGAGGAATTTTGTATTATGACAAATTTAGAATTTCATCTGGAGAGTTTCATGCTTTATTGTACATCTAAGAATCTTTCCAAAAAAACCTTATCAAGCTACGAACAAACGTTAAAGCTTTTCCTTGCTTATCTCCAAGAAAACTTTAAAATCCTTGAAGCTCAAAAAGTCCAAACAGCACATATTAGACACTACATCAAATTCTTGACAGAACGTGGAAAATATACGGTTGTAAGCAGAGAAGGATCAAAACAAACCAATTACCCAGATCATAGAACGGATTTCAATAAGCCTATCTCAATGACGACAATTGCAAACTATGTTCGGAATATTAAAGTGTTTTTTAATTATTTATTCGATATTGAACGTGAGATACCCAAGAATCCTGTTGGGAATTTAGAGAACCCAAAGATAGAACGTAAAATCAAAAAGACATTAACGCCTGAAGAGTTTAAGAAGGTCTTAGACAGTTTTGACACGACAACATTCCACGCTTATAGGAATTACATAATTACCAAGCTTTTGCTTGATACTGGGATGCGTATTACAGAGTGCATCAACTTAACGCCTGAGGTAATTGACTTCAACCACAAGAGCATTCTAATTAAAAAACCAAAGTATAATCATGAACGCTATGTATACTTCTCATTTAAACTGTCAAGAGAGATAAAGCAATGGATGACCTTTAAGGATAGGTTCAACAACAGTCCTTTCTTGTTTCCAACGAACAGAGGAACACCGCTTGAAATAAGGAACTATGAGAAAGCATTAAGAGAGGCTGGAAAAAGTGTAGGAGTTGATATTCATCCGCATCAACTGAGAAATAACTTCGCCAAATACTACATATTAAATGGGGGGGATTGGTTCAGTTTATGTAGGATACTTGGACATTCAAGCGTGGAAGTTACTCAAAGAGCTTATCTAGATTTTTCTAATGAGGAAATTGGTAAGAAGTATCAGAAGCATAGCCCTCTTGCATTTATGGAGGGACTATGAAAAGTTATAATGGAAAAGACGACTACACAACCCTACGCCTTCTCCAAATCGCCAGAAAGCATGTCAGACTTGCCTTAGAACATAGCCAAGCCAAAACCTCTCTTGAACGTAGGGAGGAAATCAGAAGCGAAATCTGCGATCTCAGAACGGAACGTGATGAAATCCTTGAACAATTAGCAAGGAAGGAACGTGATCTCTAGCTTAATATTATCGGAAATAAGAGTTTATTAATAACATTAACAAAAGGGCTAAGATTGAATAGCCCTTTTATGTTGTCTACATATAAGTTAATAATTAACTTAAAATAAACAAATGACTTTACAATTAACTATTAATAAGTTATTATATGAGCATAGTCAAGACAATTAAAGAAAGTGAGTGATTACCTATGAAGATCGGTCTTGAAAGTGTGTGTAAGGTTTTTAATCTAGAACAAAAGGAACTTGCTGAGAAGCTTAACATTTCTGCACCCAACATTAGTAGCTGGTTAAAAGGTACAAGGGAAATTCCTAGCAAGTACTTGTATGAACTATCCAAAATTTTTAATGGGCTATCTCCAGACTATTTTCAAAGAGAACTTACATATGTAGATGAACTCAAAATCGAAATTTATTACATTGAAACTTTGAAGTGGAAAGAGCGCCAGGAGGAATTTACTGTTGGTGCGCCTGATGACCCTGAAACTCTGATAGTCGATGAGACATATGACCTTTACGAAGATAGGCTGAAACAACTATACCAAGAACTCAATAAAACTATAAAAATAAATTCCTATCAGGACAGGTTTAATTCTTTAATGGAACAAATCTGGGCATTAGACAATGAGAGAAAAGCTGAACTTTTCAAAGACAAGAATGCTGAGGATTATATTGTAAGTAAGCTTAATACCTATTTGGATTTCTTATCGAAATTTCAAGTTAAAGATATATCCGCTGTTGATCTAGTAGTTAATTATTTAGTCAATTACCAAGGGATAGAGCAGAGCAAGTGGGGAGATCAAGAGGTATTCCCAAATGAGAAGCTATTGTCATTTTACAAGGATCTGAAGGATGTGCTAAGCAAACATAGCGTGATTTAAGCAATTTCTAACACCATAATGTAGGGGTTTGACTACATCCAAACAAAGAAATATATAAAAAAAATTTAATTATAATGGAGATGCAAATTACATGACAAATACCCAAATGAAAATCACGTATAATCACCTTATCAATAAAGAGAGATCACTCAACAAACAGCTCAAAGACTACCGATCATTAATTAGCGCTCTTCTGGTTGAATTTAAAGGGCTTGGAGAAAAACTAGATGTTACTTTCACTAAGGAAACCATCCTGAGATTGGAAAAAGAAAAAAGCAAATTAGAAGTTGAATTAATTTCAGTAAAATTCGATAAGAACGTCTTAGGCTCAAAAATGAATAATACCTTCTCACGTATGCTAGAAAGCAAACCAGTAGTAGAAATATTCTCATCTCTCAATGATAAGTATGAGCATTATGGCATTCCTGTTGAATTTTCCTATGACAATGATAATAACAGTGACATTACCAATGTTACATTTTACAAGGCAAATCTAAAGGAAGGATGATTAGCGTATGTCAACGATTCTAAAGGTTAATGAAGATGAAGTTTTACAAGTTGACAAAAACTTAATGGCTTTTCTTAATGCTGTACATGGAGAAAACACATTTGAAATCAGGTTTCTTCCTGACTCTGGAGTTGGATATCCCAACAGCTTGATACGATACGGGGATTACTTCTATGAAATGGGCAGGAACGGAAAACAGCTATATTGTAAGCATTCTATTGAGGAACTACATAAAGTAACAAGTGACTTTTATCAACATGCACTTGGGGATACTTATGGCGCTTGCGGGGTTCATTTAACAGTCAATTCCCCAAATTTTAATGATATGGACACTTGTACAGCATCAGATCATCATGTGGTCAATGGTGGAGTCATCAATTGCCAATTTGTTGATATTGATGCTACAAGAGAGATTAGACACGATGTATCGTTACTTAAGAAATTTAAACATGAGAAGGCTCAAGAGATAAAGGCTTTTTCTATTAAACCTTCTTGTGTGGTAGAGACAAAACATGGTTATCATGTGTATTGGTTTCTTGATAATGGAAAATCCGAATTGTATAGGCATATTCAAATGCAGCTTATTCAACACTTTGATGGTGATGAGTGCTGTATCAATGAATCTCATACGTTAAGAATGCCTTTCTTTTATCACATGAAAGACCCCCAAAAAAAGTATCCTGTGAGAATAAGAATATGGAATCCTACTTTTAGGTATGAACAAAGCCATTTGCAAGATGCTTTACCACCTTTGGACGATGCTTCTCTCAAGAGAGTAATTAAAAAGAATGGTCTTTCAAAGCATGATGAAATGAATCCAACTAGGAAAGAAAAGATACTAGACTTGATAAGAGAAAAAATCAGTATTCGAACAGAAACAGAGGAATCTATAAGATTGCATTGTTGCATTGGAACCCATCCAGATAAATATCCTAGTGCTTGGATTAATATCGAATACATGTGGTATCATTGCAGCGGTTGTGGTGCAGGTGAACCCATAGATATATTAGCAGAAAAACTAAATTGGGATGATGTAATTGATGCTTTCAACCGCTATGATCTGGATATTGTTGGTACACTAACTAAAATCAAACAAGATGCTTTAAGTATCAACAATCTTCCTGATTTGCAATTGAGTGAATATGAATCTTACATTGCAAACGAAATTTATAACGAAGTACTGCATTCTTTTAATAGTTGGAATCAAGAGCCAAACGAGAGACACAAGCAATACATTATTGACACAATTAAAATTCTATTGAAAGCAAAGCCATATGATAAACCTTATCTCATGCCCCTTGATATGGGAGCAGGCAAGTCTGAAATTATTAGAATATTCACGCAATATATGCTTGAAGTTAATAAGGATTTTGGTTGCATCGTTGTTGTAGAGAGAAAGGAAGACGCCAAAAATCTTAGAGATTTATTAAATGTTGACTTCCGTGGACTCAATGCCTATGCGATGTACGGATATGAAGAAGGAGAATGCTTAAGAAATTACAGAGAAAACCAAACTTTAAAGCATTGCGCACACATGGCTCTTAAGTTGGATTGTCCATACATTAAAGAGTGTCGATACTATCAACAATCAAATGAGCAAAAAGAGTATCCAATCCTGGTAATGACATTAAAAAGATTAGATCAAGGATTTCAAAATCTAAGTGAATACAAGTATTTCAAAAGTGGTGAAGAAAAGCTTCCTAGACAACTATTAATTATTGATGAAAAACCCTTTACCACAACAACAATGGAAATGGATCTGAAGCGGTTCACAAAGTATGATGAACATGTGAAAACATATCTAATCAAGAACGATGACCAATTAAGCTTACAAGAGTTTGAATTTGCGACTGATCATGTGAAGCTTGTTTTTCAGAATGCTAAGCATAGAGAATTATTAGAACCATTGATAAAAGATTTTCATTTCACAAAGCAATTTGAGAAAGTATTTTACTCTAAATTCAGCTATAGGCAAGAGATATATGAGTTTCTCAATTTCTTAGAAAGTATACTACGCAATGGTGGTCACACATATCTAAGCAATTTAAAACAAAGCAAAGATAAAAAGACTTTTTTGGTCACTAGTAGTTACAAGAATTATGCAAATACAAATGATTTCTCAACTGTGATCTTTGATGGAACAGCTAACATTGACCCTGAGTACAAGCACGAAGATTATAACATGGTTAATTTTGAACCACTAAGGACATATGAAAATCTTGAAATTAATCAATGCAGTTATATTAGCGGTTCCAAAACAACTTTAAAAAAGAGGGTTAAGGCACTTTGCAAACAAGCAATTGAGATTCTTGAAGAGAATCCCAATAGTAGAATGTTCTTCCCAATGTTTAAGGACATTCAAAAAGAAATTGAAAGCAATCTAAAGCAGTACATTGACGAAGACAGGGTCATTGTTGCTCACTACGGAGAAACGAAAGGTAGCAATAAATTCAAGGACTGTGACATTGTCTTTTTAGGTGGCATTTTGCACAAACGAGAAGAACATTATATTGCGAAGGCGAGAGCGATCTATGATCATAAGGGGCAAACCTTGACGGATATAAAGTGTTCTGTATTTGACAAGGTACGAAGGTTCAATGACCCCTTGATTGAAGAGATTAAGTTGCTTGATATGATCGTTGACTACTCACAAGAGATCAAACGGACAAGTCAACGTGATAATACTAAGAGCGTAAAAGGAAAGGTCTTCGTATTTCACAAAGATAAGATTTTCTTAGAAATGCTTGGAACGAAGTTTCCTAAGTGCATGATCGTGCCATGGGATGCTCACGCCTTATTAGAAGAAGCTATTGATGGAAAGAAGAACAATGGGAATCAGAAAGGATTCAAGGATTTACTTGACATATATGAGTTAGAGGGTGTGAAGGAGATTACTTATGCTCGACTCCAGGAGAAAATGGGCTTAAGTAGCAAGCAGTTCTCCAAGATGATGGGTAGTGAAAATATTCAAAAGCTACTATTGGCACGTTCTTATAAGATTGAGATAATTAAAGGAAAAGGTAATCCCAAAAAGTTGGTTAAATGCTAGGAATTAGATTTGTCACCCATCTTTTATAAAGTACAGATCTTTAATAGAGAATGGGTGACAAATAATTTGATCGTGTAAGTAGCTCCTCCTCGTTGTTGCCCTCTGAACTGTGATGGCGCTAGAAAGCCTGCTGCTTGGTAGGCTATTTCTTATGTAATGACAATATGTGGAATCGTTGATACAATTAATTTGAATAGAAAAACTGAATGCCCTAATAAACTAAGATGGAGCAATATATATGATCCCCTCCAATATCACCGCTGAACATATTATCCAAGCAATTGAACAAATCCGAAAGGAAGGCGTTCCAGAAAACAGGGAGCCAACAAAGTATGTAGTGGTGCATAAAGGGAAGTATTACCCTCCAAAATACACAATTTCACTAGCAAACTATTATGCAAATGGAAAAGAACTCTTACCAAGTGAATTTAGTGGTGGGGATGAAAGTAATAAGTTCTTAAGGAAACTTGGTTTTCTTGTTGTTAACGAATTTGATGATAATACGAATGTAGATGAAGTTCACAATAAGTTTGAAACAGGACATTTATATTCAAGAAAAGATATTTATCAAATTATAGGTGTTCCTGTACCTCAACAAGGCGGAAATTGGGATACAGGGTATAACCGTTTTAATGAAGAATGGTTTATTTTTGCAAATATAAATACAACAGGAAGAACAGGGCATGATCATGACAATAGGTTTCTAGGAGATGAATTTATTTGGCATGGAAAGAACGGTTCCAGGATCAGCCAAGAATCAATAAAATCAATGTTAATGCCAAAAGGCAAAATACATATATTTGTTAGAATGGATAACAACAATCCTAAATTCCTCTACTTAGGGAACGGAAATGCAAAAAGTCACAAGGATACTTCACCCGTAGAAATTACTTGGATATTTAGCGATAACGTTGAGAACCATCCAGAAAGGCTTTCAGAAGAAGTAATTGAGCCGTACAAGCTTTTTGAAGGTGCTACAAAGCAAATACACGTTAATGTGTACGAACGAAATCCAGTTGCAAGAAGAAAGTGTATTGAACATTATGGTTTAGACTGTAATGTGTGCGGTTTTAACTTTAAGAATAAGTATGGGGAATTAGGAAAGGACTTCGTTCACGTACATCACTTGAAATCATTACATGAAATTGGAACTGAATATGAAGTTGACCCAATAGTGGATTTACGACCTGTATGTCCTAATTGTCATGCAATGCTGCATAAACAGTTTCCTGCTTTTTCAATAGAAGAACTTAAAGAAAAGCTTATTAGTCATCTGGCACCGACAATGAATAAATCTTAAACAAATATGTTGTTGTGAGATGCGTAACTAAATACGACAGTTTTGAAACTAAGCAAGCTCTTTCTCTTTTTCTTTGTATTTTCTTGCCATAGGTATTAAATTATTCCACATTTGTTCCGATAAATTGTTGTCATATAATTCAAAAGAACAGGAGAGAGTAAAGCACCTTGAATAGATCGTTAGCTAATGAAAGAGCAAGTTTACTGAATGATATTGTAAGAGCCAAAGAAATCACAATGAAAATAGCAGACGGTGATAATTTTATTTACAAAGTCGAAAAAGAACCATTGGTTTGGGGTTGTATACCTCATTTGTTCTTTTATTTCCTTTTATTTTTTTGTTTTATTTTTGGAATTGCTTTTTTCACAGATGGTGAACTATTCAACCTAAATCCTACAGATAAACAAATAGTAATTGTTATTGTGAGTGGTGCGGTATTTTACTGCATAATGTTGTATTTATTTAAAGGATTCATTTTACTAAGTAGGAAAAGCAAGCATCAAAAACGTATCGATAAGATACGGAGTGATAGAATTGTTTTTATCAATCAATTAAAGGCTGAGAGTGAAGTGCCTTCTCATTATTGGAATCCGTATTTCCTTGAACTTATGGAAGGCTATGTAAGTAATAAGCGTGCAGATTCTTTGAAAGAAGCTCTAAACTTACTTGAAGAAGAACTTAGACATAATGAAAAGATGAAACAGATACAAGTTATACAAGAACAAAATGATAGTCCTAAATTCTTTATTACCTACCACTTTTAATATAATGGTCGACTAATGTGTAATGAGATTATAAATGTTAGCTTAGAATTTAACCGATGAAATAGAAACGCACAGTCCATGAGACAAGTGCGTTTTTTTGATTTCACTTCTTTAATTTAGTCTCTCTTAAACTGTTCAGCCGACCGAGCCATGTTAAATTTTACGATAACTATTCATGTTTTTGTACGGTTGAAAATGAAAATAGAAGTTACCATTATACGAGAGAAGTAGCGACAAGGAATAAGTCATAAACTTTAGATGATTACTTGATAGATAAAGTGGGGTGTAAATAATAGGTTACGTAAAAGGAAGCTAAAAACTGAATATCATTCTTGTGAGTTTTAAGCCACTATGGTACTATCTTCCTATAATTTACAACTATATTGATATTTGGAGAACCCAATGTGAAAAGATTATCTGACGAAGAATATACACAAATAATACATAATTTTATTAACGAGTCCCTAAATTTACTACTGATTGATAGTTCAAAAAGAGGACAATTGGGCCAATTTATTAATTATGTAGTTGAAAATAATAAGGATCGCTACTCACCCCAATCCTTTAGGTCTGAAACAATTTATTATAATAAAAAGCAATTTTCAAAATCAACAATAGAATATTACGATAAGATTATCTTCTTCTTTGAATCATTTTCAAAGCATTTCTATGATTTAAAGGATTTGTGGAAAAAGATCACGGAAGAGTCAGTAACTTATTACGCTCATATTTTCGATGAGAAATATGGTTATTTGTTCAAGGGTCATAAACCCGATCAGTGGTATGATATATATTTTAATAGTTCTGATTTAAACGCTTTTGAAGAGTATAATATAAATCTGTTTACATATTTCCTTCTTAAGAAAAAAAGATTCATAAAGACCAGATTGTTTCGTAGTGATAAGGTAATAAAGGATATAGATGAAGTTTATTTTACTGTTAAAACGAGCGCTGAAATTTACCAGAGACAACAATATAGTCAAAGGCTGATGAAAACTAATACGACTCAAAAAAATGTAATTAGTATAGATGATATAGATTTAATGAATGGGAATGAGTTCGAAGAGTTTATCTGCAAATTATTTGAAACAATGGGTTATAGATGTGATTTAACTATCGCTTCTGGAGATCAGGGAATCGATATAATTGCTAAAAAGAATGATAACACACTTGGTATACAAGCCAAATGCTTTTCTTCGGCAGTTTCAAATAAAGCGGTTCAAGAAGTAATTGCTGGCTTATCATACTATGGGTTACAAAAAGGACTTGTTGTAACAAACAATGTCTTTACTAAATCAGCAATAAGTCTTTCACAAAAGTCTAATATAATATTATGGGATAGAGACTTACTTAAGCAAAAATTAAAAGAATATTTTTCTTAATGAAATTCTGCATTTCTATATATTAATTCCAGAAGGATGATTAAATAGTGAACAAATACGGACAAGCAGCCATACTTGCTGTAAAATTTATTAAATCAAAGCAAGCTTATACTCCTAATGATGCTTGGAAGTTAGCAAACCTAGAGATATTCGAAAGCAAATCTTCCAGAGAAAAAAGTTGTCCCAAGAACGCATTTCTAGGGCTTTGTGAAGCAGAACTAGTTCATGGTATTCCGCAGGGAATCTATACTGAGAGAAGTAGTTCGCAAATGAATAAGGAGTATGCTGTAAAGGCTGTAGAGTTGCTGAAGGTGAATCCTGCTCTGGCAGATGATAAGAAGGTACTGTGGGAAGCTGTTATGGATGGAAAAGATAAGAAGCACAACTCGCAGATGGATGTCGTGGTAGCTTTGTGGGAACATGGGTTTATTGAGTAATAAATCGAAAATTAATATAAGGCGGATAGTGACATGAAAAAGAAACTACAGGTGTTCATATCTTCGACATTTACAGATTTAAAAGAAGAAAGACAAGCTGCTGTACAAGCAGTCCTAAATGCAGGACATATACCCGCTGGTATGGAATTATTCACCGCAGGTGATGAAACACAACAGGAGATAATTAAGAAATGGATAAATGATTCGGATGTTTATATGCTTATTCTAGGTGGCAGATATGGTTCAATGTTACCTGATGGTACGAAAAGCTATACGCATTGGGAATTTGACTATGCTGGAGAAGTTGGGAAACCAAGATTTGCTCTTGTATTAACTGAAAATGCTCTTCAGAGAAAAATTGAACAATTGACGTATAAAAAAGCAATGGAGCAAGAGAGTCCACAGTTACTTAAGAGTTTTAAAGAAGGGTTACTAAAATCAAAGCTAATCAAGCCAATTGATGATACAAAGGATATAGAAAATGGTATATTCAAATCATTGAGGGAGATTGAGCAAAGAGAAGATTTAACAGGCTGGGTAACAGGGAAGATAGTTATTGAAATGCAAAAGGAACTAAACCAATTAAGGAGTAGCATTACATCAAATAGTTCAGAAAGAAAAAAAAATGAAAATATGTGGTTTGATGATATAAAGAAACTTCTAGAAGAATCCTTTCTTCCAGAGGAGAAACATAATGGAATAAGCGATAGTTTTAACTTATTACGTCAATTCATTCTCTATGGGGAAAGATTAAAGAAAGGGATATATGTGATAGAGATTATCAACAATAATTCTTCAAGAACTATAGTTAACGATTTATTACCACAATTTATCCAGTACGGTCTTGTTACCAACGGTGATAATTATTCTTTTATCTTAACAAAAAGAGGATTGGATTTCCTTGAATACATAGAATCGAGTACGGTGTGAACTTTTGCTAAATATTAAGGAGTAGTAAAAATGGATAAAAAACTACAGGTGTTCATATCTTCGACATTTACTGATTTAAAAGAAGAAAGACAAGCTGCTGTACAAGCAGTCTTAAATGCAGGACATATACCCGCTGGTATGGAGTTGTTTACAGCAGGAGATGAATCACAACAAGAGATTGTTACGAAGTGGATAAATGATTCAGATGTTTATCTGCTTATTTTAGGTGGAAGATATGGTTCTTTATTACCTGACAAATCTCAAAGCTATACTCATTGGGAATTTGATTACGCTGGTCAATCTGGTAAAGCTAGATTTGCTCTTGCTTTAACTGATGACGCTATTCAAGGTAAAGTCGCTAAGATGGGAGATCATACTAAAGTCTTGGAACAAGATAATCCTCAAATGCACAAAGATTTTAGAGATGGTTTAATGAAATCAAAACTAGTAAAGAGAATTGATGATTTGAAAGACATTGAAAATGGAATATTAAAGTCACTCAGGGAACTAGAACAAAGAAATGATTTAGCAGGTTGGGTGTCAGCAAGAGATATTTTTGATAAGTCAAAAGAAATGATTGAGTTATTAGATGAAAATAATAGATTAAATAATCGAATTAAGAAGCTTGAAGAAATGGTTGATAAGAACTTTGTCATAAACGGTATTTCAGTCAATGACATTGGAAAGGTCCTAGGTTCTCACCTGGTTAAACCACCAAATTGGAATGATAAAATCAGTATTCTCCATTTTTTTACAACTGAGTACCAAACTTTTATTAATGGTGTCAGTAATAAAGATAAATCATTATTTATTTATTACAATATCGCACCTACCTTATTTAAATTTAATCTATTAGATTTCACTCGAAAAAATGATATAAGTGAATATAAATTATCACAAGAAGGGCTAAAATTTCTTTCGATTTGCGATATACTAAAGAATAATAGTATAACAAAATGAAAGTATAGTAAGCGTCAAATATCTTTTCTATAAAAAACTTATGATTTATGTGGAAACACATCAATTTGACAAAATGTAATTGTGACAAATACGTCAATCGGCACAAATCCAAGCGTATCAAGGGTTTGTGCCTTATTTATTTATTATCAACTACAGCCTGGACAAACCTATTTGTCATATAGTAAGCTGCTGCTGGGATTATGACAAATAGGAGTTGATTGCTTTGGAACTCGTACAACCTATTCGTGAGAAGCGGAAAATTGATGCTATGAAGAAGGTTATGACCGAAAATAAGAGGGACTTGTTGATGTTCGTGCTTGGCATTAATTGCGGATTGCGAATAAGTGATATATTGCTCATGAAAGTTGGGGACGTGATAGACTCGAAGGGCAAGGCTAAAGGGCATTATGAGCTGCGGGAGAAGAAGACGAACAAATACAAGCGGTTTGTATTCTCAGAAAATGTACAAAAGGCGATTAACGATTATCTAAAGGGGTATAGCGGTGATTTGGATAGACCACTGTTTGTTTCAAGAAAAACAAATTACGGTGAGAGCAAAGCATTATCTCGTCAACAAGCTTATAACATAATAAATGACACTGCTAGGATCGTTGGGATTGAAGATGGTATTGGTACGCATACTCTCCGTAAGACGTTTGGATACTTTGCTTATAAAGCAGGAACTGATATTGTACTGCTTCAACAAATATTTAATCATTCGTCTCCTTCTGTGACGTTGAGATATATCGGCATTTTGCAAGATGATATGGATAACGTGATTATTAACTTAAATTTGTAAGTGATACGAAGCATCCAGTTAGTGAGGATGCTTTTTTCTTTGTTCTATAGGGGTAGGGGGGTACTTAAAATCCTGAAAAAAAAGTGCTTTTTCGGCAGAGGTGTATGCACTCCCAGGCAGCGACATATAATTTTCACGAACGATACATTCTAGTATAACTGGAAAAGCATGGATGGTATAATTGACGTAAATGGATTTATGGGAGTGATTAGATGACTCATTTGGAGATAAAGACACTATTAGAGTTTACTCAACTTAAAACCCTAAACAATGGTTATATTGTCATAACGGACAAGCCACAAAGGAGAGCAATAATTCATAGAACGACATGTCTAAACCTAGAAGAAAGGTATTTCCATCAAAAAGTGATTGAAAACAGTTGTAAAAACGGTAATTATTTTTGGATCACAGACACAAAAGATGCTCATAGACTAAACGCTGAATGGTGTTTTCATTGTAAGTAAATCTAATTCGAAGATTTGGAGAAATTTATTTGGACCAATAAAATTGAAGTACTTCCATGTTGGTGTGGCTGCAAAAGCATTTATTGCTGACATGTTTGGAAGATGTGGTTATGATAATTCCGTTCGATATGGAGCCAATCAGCCTAAATATGATGTAATTATCTCTCAAGAGATGAAAAAATGCTAAAGATTTCTGTTAAAGGTAAGACATTTAATTGTGCATCTATCCCTGACGTGAATCTTCACCGTATAGTTGAGAAGGAATCCTAAGCGTTTGGATATTATTGAGATGATTCTGCCGAAGCCCAAAAGCAGTACTGAAAAAACATGGAGGGTAATAATGAATTGTATTTATTGCGGAGAATTTATCTGTAAAATAAATGAAAGCAGGGAACATATTATACAAAATGCACTGGGCGGGATATATGAGTCCAAGAAAATATGTTGTAATAGGTGCAACAATGTAGTTAGACGAGAAATTGATGATAGATTCTGCAAATTATTTAGTCCTGTTGTAACACAGATAAAGAATATTAAAAAGACTAATAGTTCAGCAATGCCAACTTGTAGAGGGATAGCTAAATATGGTGGTGATGGGAAAATTTATAATGTAGTAATAAAAAATCAAAATGTTATTGATTGCCCTGAATATAAAAAAAATCAAAAAAAGAATTTAAGTAAAGATGAGTTGAAAAATTTTAAGATCGTAGATTATTGTATTGACATTAACATTGATGACGATGTATTAAAGCAAGGTATCTGTAAAATTGCTTATAACTATGCAATCGATAAGAAAGTTCCGCAAAAAAAAATAAATTCGATGTTAAGCGTAAAGAAAAACAAAAATGAAATTGAACGGATAACATTCAATGCAATTATTATTCCGTTTATTGCTCTTAACGCATTTGATAGTTATTTAGAACTTGATACTTCCCTTGAATTGTCTCATAGTTTAATCTTGTTTTCTCATCAAAAATATTTGTGTTGCTATGTGGATTTATTTAATTCATATCAATATTACGTAATATTGTCAGAAGAATGGAATGGAGAAGAAATATATGAAACGTATTGCCAGGTAATAAAGAAAATAGATAGAGGTATGCCTGAATTTAATTTTTATCGTGTAAAGCATATACATACAATGGCTACCATTTATGGCGTAGAGCCTACAATGGATATCGATTTATTAAAAAAAAATATTAAAACAGTTATTAGTAAAGAGCCTTATTCAAAATCTATGGGACGATACATTTCAAATAAATTCTCTTATAAATACTCACAATCTCCAAATTATGATGTAGGTAATAAATACAAAAGCATTACTTATTATATGGATGAGGAAGACATGTTGAGAGACAATCGCTTTAGACGATATACGCCATCTGTAGAACAAAATAGTGAAGTTAATTTTTATTTTTATCCTACATATATAAATGAATTGATAGAAAAAGGGGATAGGGTTATTCTGGAGAATTATAGAAATTTGAAACGTCAGCGACTAGCCAGTTATTTATTAAATTCTTTAGGTGAATAATAGAAGTCAAATTCATAGCAGACAATAGTCAAGTTGCAGAAATGCTTGTTAAGTGCCATGACAGTTTAGTTCGTGACATTGATAGAAGTTCTTAATAAAAGTCAACCACTTCTAAATTTTTTGATATGTTTAAAATTGAAATAATATATATGCTATAAATTAGACAAAAGCACATTGGATTGATGTGGATATATGCCTCAATAAAAACGAGATTTTATGTATCATACTTAGGATCAGCATATTTGAAAGGATTATAGTTCTTGGAGATTCCAGTTTGTATAATAGTTGTAAAAAATTGTGTTAAGAAGCATTTACCATTTGATAAACGTTTTTATTAGCAATTTTTTTATTCTCGTTTAAATATGTGAAAGTATCATATAGGAACAACTTTCGTTTTAGGAGATGGAATAAATAAATGGTGGAAAGTAACGAATTAAGAACAGTATTGAACACTATCATGGATGACATGTGGGAGAATGAGGAATTTACAATAAAAAAAGCTTACGTTTGTTCAATACTCTCAGAATTAGCTTATCTACATATTCCTGAATTTGAAAGAGAATCTATAAAAAGAGTAAAGTTTATCCCATGCAAAAAGTACTGGGAAATATTCGATTCTGAAAAATCCTCTAATATCCGAGAAATAACGTCAAGTATTATGGGGTTTAATGAGGGGCTTAACATTGCATTCATTATAGAAAGTCGAAAGATGATAATTATTGGAATTGAAATGAAAAACATGCTGTTCGTAACTGTAAGAGGTACTTATGAGTTTTACGTTGATATGCGAGTAAATATAATGTCACAAAGAGTGAATTATAGCTACGATTTAAAATATCATTCTGGTTTCTTTCGTGAAGTCTCAAAGATTTATGGGAAACTCCAAGCAGAATTGGATAAGCACAGTAGTAATGATACAAAAGTCGTTTTTACTGGACATTCGCTTGGAGGTGCTTTGGCTACGATTATGTATCAAACATACTTAAAACATAGAATTGAAAGATACGATCGAATTGAAATATTTGAGAGGATTGAAATAAGAAATTATAAACTGATTACTTGCTATACATTTGGAATGCCAAGATTCGGTAATATTGATGCCGTAAACGCAACTATTTTACCGTACCATATATTTAATAGATTTGATATTGTTCCAACACTTCCATTTAGATTCTTAGGATATTCTGATCCTAAGAATGAATTTTGTCTAACAAATACAGGTCTTGATAAAATTCTAATTCGTGAAAGATTTGGCAAAAGAGCTTGGCTTTATCAATCAATGAAGATACTAAAAGAGCATGGCATTGGGGAATACAAGCGAAGACTTAAAAACCTTATTAATTAATGATTTGGTTATGGTTGTCATTAGTTAATAATTTTCTGGTTCTTAAATTAATGTTTTTGAGAAAGATTGAAAAGTTTCGATAAATACAAATTTTTCTTTCAGTTAGTGGTGAAAAAACATTTTACAATTAGGCTATGTTATATCGTAATGTTGATTTTGGGAAAAAAGGATAACCGCCTTCTTAGAAGGCGGTTAATTTAACTATCGTATTCCGTAAGTTAAAACTATTAAGGCTGCCATATTTCCCAAAAATTATCATCAGGGTCATAGAACTGTAAGTTTGGACCACAAGTTTGCCGAATTTCGCCTACGATGTTTACTCCGTTTTCCTTAAACGTTCGAAAAGTTCTTGGATACGAGGAGTAACGAAACACCCAACTGCTTGGCGGTGACCTCCTCTTGTTCCTGTAAATCCTAGTCGACCACCTTCAGACCCTGATTGGATAAGGAACAAAGCAGGAATCGACCCTGTAGCAGCGTTTTGAGGTTTTCCATTAGCATCGAGAAACCTTAAGATCGACATTTCCATTCCAGGTTCAACAAGATGGATGTTTGAAGGTTGGCATCCTAAATTTTTCTGATACCATTTAACGGACTCGTAGACGTCACTCACTGGAACGTAAATACAAGTCATGCCTGTAATGTCTTGCAGTTTTTCCCCTACTTTGATTTCTTCATTCGCTTGCATATCCCATTTCCTCCTTCAGTATGTAAAATCAAACATGATTATCTTCTATTTCCAACCAATATTTTCCTGCAGCTAAAAATAATTTCGAACCATTACTGCCGTTAGGTCAACGAGCAAAAGCTGTTCGTTATAATCAAATATCAACAATGCAATTTAACATAGCCTACAATTAAAGTAAATAAAATACAGTTTAGATTTCTGATGAAAAATCCTCTCTAAGCGACAATTTTCGACATATTAAACCCTTCTGTTAAATGGTATTATTTAACTATATGATAAATCATTTAGGAGGGATTTGGCTTGAAAATTAGCGAAATATTCCATTTAGAGAAGAGTCATAGGGAACTTGATTTTATTGATATTGAAATTGAAAAAGACATGCCATTATTTCTCGATCCATATTTTATTGGGACACTTCCTGACCCTTGGGCTGTTTCAGCTAATAGAACCGTTCAAAGCTTTTTTCAGTATGTAATTGGTCTTTTGAACGCTGATCAGAGAACACAAGCAAGAGATTTGTTTCAATATTTACATGAACCTAACGAAACTTGCCTTGGGGTTTCAACCACACGTCCTAGAGGGAGAGGTGTGGGTGTAGATGAAGCATCAGCCATTTTCGATAGTATAATCAATAGTAGGGCTGTAGAATATGGGGTAGTGAACAATTTAGAGGACTTTGCTATTTTTGTTGATAATGTTGGGAAGGACAAAATATCTGATCTTACCACTAATTTAATTAGAAAACATTTAGTAGAATATACTCAAAATCAGTGTAGATTACACGGAATTCAACTAACTCCTGGTGTACCATCTGGATATTATTGGGATGCAAGGCGTTTGCGGTGGCATTCAGAAATGACTGAAATGCTTGTAATTGATGAAAGAGTTATTTTACTTGTTCCTAAAGGTACTGTTTCCTTCTCATTCCGATATACACCAGAAGTGTATTGTAGACATTTCGTCTTAAATTTTCACCAAAATGAACATTTAAGACTTTTAACACCTTTAGTAAAAGAAAGACAATTGAAAAATGGAGAAATAAAAAGAAATGTCTTTAAGAAAGACTTAATCGATGAGCTGGAACCGTTTAAAAAAGAGTATTTAAGGGATTTCACAAGAACTCATCCACAGATATTCCAACAATTTTGGCAACAAGTTAAAGATCAAATGAAACCAATTTCAGATGAACAAATTGAAGAAGACTCAAACTTTAGTATAGAAGAGTTTGTTGACTACTTAAAAGATCGTTTGAGAAGAATACCATCTGGAGCAAATGATGCAAATTCATATCACAATCATATAATGGGGATACTTGAATTTCTATTCTATCCTAATCTAGTATGCCCTGTTAAAGAGCAAGAGATAGATGAAGGTAGAAAACGGATTGATATTTCTTTTGAAAATGCTGCAAAAGATGGTTTTTTTCATACGCTTCACGCTGTAAAACAGGTGCCATGTTCCTATGTTTTTGTAGAGTGTAAAAACTATTCACGTGATATAACAAACCCTGAGCTAGATCAGATGGGAGGGCGATTCTCTCCAAATTCTGGTAGATTCGGGATAATCATATGCCGATCTATTGAAGGTTTGGATTTATTTATAACAAGGTGTAGAGATTCACATCATGCTCATAGAGGGACAATAATTCCAATTATAGACGATGATATTTTTTTGATTCTCGATCAAATTAAAAATGGTGATCAGAATGCAGTAGAAATGTTCTTAACCGATAGACTTCGTCAAGTAATTCTTGGGTAGTCCAAATATATCATCTGCTTTTACATTTGAGAACGTGATAATAGACTTGAATTTGTAGATTGTTTAGGAGCATCAGGTGATGCTCTTTTTCTTTATTTTATATGGTAACAGGTGGCAGAGTGAATTAATTAAAATAGTTACAAACTTTTCAGCAGAAGGGGCTATGCACCCCCAGGATGCGACTCTGAATTATTATATTTGATAAGTTTTCACCCTAATAATGGGGTCAAGCAAATGTAAAACACATGTTCCCAAACATACTTTACAGCAAATCAGATAAGGAATATAATGTATTTAGCACTCGTACTAATCGATTGCTAAAATTAGAGAAGTGGGGATACAAATGGCTAAAAATACGAATGAAGGTTACCGTATTGGTGCTGTTAAAGGACGGAGTCAAACACAAACTCCTAGTGGTCACTATGTTGAAAGGGACACGTCTACTGGCAGGTTTATCAATGTGAAAACTAGTGACAAAACTCCATTTAAGGGAGTGAGGAAGGAAAAATGAAAACCAAGCTAATGTGTGCTACCACAATAGCTTGGTTTTCATCGTTTTTATGAAGGATATTGGCTAAAATGTGAATACAGAGGATTGAATTATGTTATTATACACCTAATTCAATGAATCGATTTCAGCTATTACTAAATATACTCCAAGACTTCAGAATATCCTTCTGTCTTTGCATTATTGCCACAAATATTGTGAAGGAAGGTGTAAATTTGTCTATTTTATCTGCAATGTATTTTAGAGATAACACTTTTGTGCAAGAACTTAATAGAATGGACATTGATTTTCAATCATACCTAAGTATCTATAAAGGGAAATTATTTTGCCCGACAAATGGCTGTCCTGCAAGAGTGGTTTTTGTTTCAGGGCAGAGAAGTTACTTTAAAACCTGGCAAAAAGATGACCACAATGATAGTTGCCTGCATAAATTTGACCGTTTGACAGGGCGACCATCTATAATCACTTCAGGGAATATTAATGTTGCTATACCAGAGGAACGAATCCAAAGATCACTATTGGCAGCTTATCTTGAATCAACGCTAACAGAGGAAGAATTAGATAATCGACGACAAAGGAGAGCTGACAGAAGAAGAGATAATCCTGTTACTCGTGGAAGTGTTACTAGACCCAGAGTGAATCCTGCAGTTGAAAATAATCAAGCAGATGGAGATGCTTCAGCACTTGGGATTAGACCACCCAACATATTAAAACGTGATGTTGATGCATTTCGAGTATCTGATATTGGTATGACTCGAATTATTAGAAGGTGTATTATTAGAGACGTATCTTACAATACAGAATCTGCAAAATTAACGGTAGTTAAAGGTAACTCTGTTATAGAAGTGAAGTTTGAAGAAGCGTTTTCTGCCAATAGTCCCAATGCGCTGAGTCTTTTTCATCACATAGATAGATATGTAAATGAAAACAGTCCAGCTAGGTTTACAGCTATGGGTCAAGTCCGACTTTCACCAGAGGGAAATTATGAAATTGTTGTATTTGGCGCAGATAGGTTCTTAATTGAGAAAATGAGTTTACTTGGGCTAGCTGCCCATTATGCAACTAATCCCTAGATGAACAACTCATTACATGGTGTGATATTGTTTATATTGAAAGTCAAATATATTTAAAACACCACAGAATTCGTTCTGCGGCGTCTTTGTAATTTGTTGTTAAATTCAACTTCATTGAACCTAATGTCTTATATAAAACTCCAATTTTATCTAAGGCGGATTTGAAGGAGAAACTAATATGAAGCGTCTGAAGCTCAGAAAAGTCCCTCAGGGCTTCTTTTCGTTTGGTCCTAGAAGTTACTATCTTTAAAACAAGTATTGTTAATAGCTATGTCCTGATCCTAAGTGTAGAATGAATATGCTATTATGCACTAGTTAGTCCTAGTATACCAACATAACATTAAAAGAGAGAGGTTTGATAATTGAAAATAGCAAAACTGATAGGCTGGTTGTTTGTTCCTTATATAATGATCTTTTTCTCTTGGAAAAAATTTAGTCCGAAATTGCGTGTCTTCTCTACAATATGGGCTATTTTTATTTTACTTCTAATAATTACAAATAATAATGGTACTAATAGAAATGCTCCTCTGACAGCATCTACTGCGGTTAATAAAGAGGAAGTTCAGACAGCGGCAGGTGAAAAACCTGTTTTAAACCCAAATGTTGATAACTCAAATGTTAAACTAACTAATGATTCAATCATTACTGAAACTAATACAAACTCAGAAAAAAGTGATGAGGTTAAAGGTGAATTAAAGGTTCACTACATTGATGTTGGACAAGGTGCATCGCAATTAATTATTTCTCCAAACGGAAAAGTAATGCTTATTGATGGTGGTAACAATGATGATGAACAGCGTGTTGTAAATTACCTAAAGGAGCATGGTGTAACGAAAGTAGATATCCTAATTGGAACACATCCAGATGCTGACCATGTTGGAGGTCTTGATAAGGTGGTAGATTTATTTGAAATAGGTAGTATATATATATGCCAAAGATTTCTTCTAGTACGAAAACATTTGAATCGTTATTAACTTCCATAGCAAATAAGAATTTGAAAGTCACCACAGCAAAGGCAGGAATTGATCTGCAGCTTGATGAGCAAATGACAGTCAATATGATCGCACCAATTAACACGTATGATGATGCAAATGAAATGAGTGCTGTAATCAAGATTACATTTGGAATCAACTCATTTCTATTCACAGGGGATGCAGAATCAAAGAGTGAAAATGACATACTTAATGGAGGATTTAACTTGAAGTCTGATGTATTGTTGGTTGGGCATCATGGTTCCAATACATCAACAAGTCAAGCATTTTTAGATGCAGTCAATCCGTCTCATGCTGTTATTCAGGTAGGTGGAAATAATTACGGACACCCCACTGTGGAGGTCTTAAAACGCCTTTCTGATAAGGGAGTCAATACTTATCGTAATGACCAGCAAGGAAATATTATAGTTACTTCTAATGGCAAAGATATAATTGTTGGAATGCAAATAACTGCACAAACAGTAACAGCAACAGCAGCAGCAGCAGCTACACTTGTGCCTACAGTAATACCAGCGACACAAGCGCCTATAGCGCCAGCAACAACACCAGCGCCTACACCAACGCCTGCCAAAAAACAAGAAACTAATGTTGTTTATGCTAATTGTACTGCGGTTAAAGCAGCAGGAAAGGCTCCATTGCACAGAGGTGATCCTGGTTATAGTACCAAGCTAGACAGGGATCAGGATGGGGTTGCTTGTGAATAAATAAGAAAGGGGAGTTTTTTAATGAAGGGCATTGTAGAACGCTTTGAAGGAGAATTTGTTTTAATTGAAATTGATGGGAATGTAAAGGATGTTACAAAAGCTGACGTAGATGATAATGTTAGTGTTGGGGATGCAGTAGAGTTTATAAATGGTAAATGGGTAACTAATGAAACTGAAACAATAAGCAGGACAAAGAAAATACAAAAGTTAATGAATGATGTTTGGGAAGAGTGAGACAATGATTAAATAATCTCATTTTACAGAAATACTTGAATTGCGAAGCACTTAGAGATAGCAGGCATATTGCCTATATTTCTAAGTGCTTTTTCATATAACGTTGAATTCTATAAATGTTAGTCAGAGTTTATTAAGAGATAACAATTTTCTCACATATAGGACAAGCTGCATGGTATAATTTAACTATTCACCCAACAAGGTAGCATAATTCATATTGTGGTATATGCATTTGAGTTAAACATCTAAGATCAAAACCAGAGTATTGCTGGTATATATTGAGTTTAGGGGGGCATAGTTGACATTATAAAATTAGAGAAAGAAGTACGTTTTTGTAAATAATAGCCAATAAAGCATTCTTAAAAAGTATTTGGGAATTAAATTAAAGCTTAAATTTATTATAAGAAAATTGATTAATAGGGAGTAATACCATCACATGACTAAAAAAGGTTTTTTTGCTTTCTGGATGATATGTTTATCATTCATATTTCTTTTAGGATGTACACCAACCGCTAAAGAGTCAAATGATTCAACGCAGAGTGAAACAAATCGTGAGAAGCAACAATTAGAGAACACAACACCAACGCCAACACCAACGCCAACACCAACACCAACGCCAACACCAACGCCAACACCAACACCAACGCCAACACCAACACCAACACCAACACCAACACCAACACCAACACCAACACCAACACCAACACCAACGCCAAAGGCAATACTGACACCAACGCCTGCCAAAAAACAAGAAACTAATGTTGTATATGCTAATTGTACTGCGGTTAAAGCAGCAGGAAAGGCTCCATTACGTAGGGGTGATCCAGGTTATGCTTCCAAATTAGATAGAGATAATGACGGAATTGCTTGTGAATAACACAATATAGGGATAGGAACGGTTATGAAGGGCATTGTTGAAAGTTTTGAAGGTGAATTTGTAGTAACTGAAGATGATGGTAATGTGAAGGATGTTTCAAAAACTGATTTTAATGACAATGTTAGATTTGATGAATGATGTTTGGGCAGATTGAGACAACGATAATATAATATCAGACATTTACAGAATAATAGCACTTAGGTATATAGGCATTTTGCCTATATTTCTAAGTGTTTTTTTAAATTGATAATTCCTATTTATGATAGTCCCTAGTCCCTATAAGATAACAATTTACCCACATATACGACAAAATACGTGGTATAATTTTACTATTCAACCAGAGATCACACATAGACTGGTGAGGAGTGGGATAGAAATTAATGAGTATCTTAATAGCTAAAAAATTCACAACGCAATTAAGACTTATGTCTGATACTAAAATTACAGATATTAATGCTATAAATAGAGGGAATTTTCGTGGGGCATTGAAACTAATCATTTTTAATAAAGATGTATGTATCGGCTTTGCAGGGAACGTAGGACGTGCGCAAAATGCCATAAGTATTGCTTACGAAAAGTTTAACTTGAATAATGATCTGGATGAAGTGATTGATACTTTTTTACAATACAACATCAAGGGAAATGGTGATACAGAATTTATTTTGGGAAGTCTTATTAATGGAATAGAAATAATTAAGGTTTCAGGAAAAAAAGTAGAAAGAGATTTGATAATTGCATGGATTGGAGACTACGATGCATTTAGTAGATTTCAAGAATTATTTCTAGGAAAAAACGATTACATGAGCTTTGATCAGAATGATGCTTTATCGATGGAATATAAAAATATTGGGTTAATGATTAATTCATTCGATGATCTTCTAAGGGAAGGGATGATAAAAACAATAGATGAACCTGCAGTTTCTGTGTTTTCAAAAGATAATAAATTTGAATATGCACATCAAGCCACAGTATATCCATCACAGCAAACAATTCCTGCCAATTCATTAACCCCAATAAGGTTTGGAACGGTGGCAGAAGGTAGTTTTGGCTATTCCATTTTCACTCCAGAAAACGATGGAATTGGTGCTATTGGTGTATATTTTTACCCTGGCAATATAGGTGTTTTATACTATCCTTTAAAAAGATGGGAAGCAATTACATACTGGAATGTATCTCAATCCAAATTTATTAATGCGGTGAAGCTGGACTTCAATATCGTACTAAGTGGTTTGCATTTTGGATGAAAAGATTGTTTGGCAAATGAGAAGCACTCGTGCCAATTTTGTTTGAATATATGATTTTCATGACTGTAAGAATAGGGTCGCTTCATGGATTAAATAAGCAGAAAATTGTTGAACATCAACGAATATTGTTAATTGGCTTAGCGAGTGAGGTCTTCCCAGATACGCTTCTAAATGAAGAAGGAGTCAATCGTAAATGAGCAAATTATGTATTATTCCTTGTGGGTCAAAGAAGATCTGGAATATGAATCCTGATCTAGGTGCAATGAAAGCTAAGAATGTTTATGTGGGTGTTTTCCATAAGCTTGTCAAAGATACGTTAAGTCCTTCGTGTTTATAATTCAATCATAGTTGAGCTTGAACTAAAGCAGAGAATACTCGACTCAGAGTCTAAATAGTCTAATTTAGTCATGAAACAGTATAATAAAATGGAAATTGGGAAAATGGAGATTAGAATGGGTAAAATTAAATGTTTTGACTGTTTTGAGCTTACTTCTACTTTTAGAGAGTTAGATATAAATCCATTGGAAAGTATCATTTCTTATGTTGATGAACTAAAAGATTATATTGAGACATACCAGGAAGAAACCTTCTTAAAGTATCGTGGAAAACTAAAGTGCTCATTTTGTAATGAAAAGATTGAGTTTGAAGATTATTATATATCGGAAGAAAAGGAGGAGGGTCTTGTAAAGTATTTAGCTGTCATGATTGGTGAAAATGTTTCTCGTTATCTTCATTACTGTTCAAATTGCGATATAGTTAAGGAATTATATGATATTAACAGAATAAGTGTTGCCGAAATAGGTGAAAAAAAGTATTCCGAAGGGACGATAGTATCCGATTTCTTGGAGACACATTATGTTCCCGAGAAATATACAAAATATGTAATACCATTCTTAAGATGTAGTTGTTGTGGTTATGGATATGATAATGAAACAAAAACTTACCAAAAAGGCTGCTTTGACAAGACTAATAGAATTTTTTCTCCTGATGATATAAATGATTTTTTAGAAATAGACATGGAGGACTGGAATCATTTCGCAGAGAAGTACAATATATTTTTACGAAAAATTGAAGTTACAAACTTCCTGTCCTTTGTAAAAAGAAATCCTATGTTAGCCTTTAAACATCCCGTTGGAGAAAAGTTCTACGATTTGTTCATGCGGATGTATGAAGAAAATGACTATATAACTTTAGATGAAGTTTATTTATTTAGAGGCAGAACAAGACAAATTAATAGTAGAGAGTTTGAACCATCCGAAATGTGGGATCCTCCATTTGGCGTTTCTTCTCATGGTAGATATAATATCGTGGGCACATCGGTTCTGTATTTAACTGATAATAAGATATATATACCATATGAGGTAAACTACACAAATCTTGAAGAACTAGATATAGCCATCATCAGAGTAAAAAAACCAATAAAAATACTTGATTTAACTCATTTAATCGGTGATTTTGGAAGATACTTATCACAGTCACCACATGACAAGAATGTGCTAAAACTTGAATACTTACTAACTAACTATATTTCTGAGTGTTGTAGGGAAATCGGGTTCAATGGAGTTAAATATAAAGGAGTAAAAAAAGGAGATTATAATAATTACGCATTAATAAATTATGAACAAAACTTAGATCTTGAAATTATAACTGTCGAAACTGTAGGTGTTCGTATTTTGTACAAAATTACTAAAAAGTGACTAAATAATGAATTTCATTCTGAAGGGAACTTGGAAAAAATGATTATAAGCTTATATTCAGAATGGCTGCTATGTATTTTTGAGGATAAAGATACAGAGAGATTCTTTAAAAGTAAAATGGAATAGGGAGTGTCAATATTTTGAACACATGGATTTTCCAGGGCAACCCCAAATTTTTCAATATAGATGCATACATAAAACGCAATAAGCATATACGATGGTCGATTCGCCAAGAACACTTCCTAGATAGTGTAGTGGAAGGTGATGTAGTATACATATGGCGTTCTGAAGCAGGGAATAAAGGCACAGGTGGAATTATAGCAAAAGCGATCATTATCAATGATGATGATTATCAAGGTGAAAGTAATGTTACGGACTACTACTATGAAAAACATAATACTAATCAGTACAATTACGTTTCAATGGAAGTTATTGAGCATAGGTTGAAGAAAGCATACATAAGTAGAGATTCATTATTACATCATGCCCTTCTACATGATTTAAGGATTTTACATATGAGAAACGAAACAAACTACTTAATAAAAGATGATAATGCCATACTGATACATAAACTCTGGGATGATAGTAAAACTAAACTTGACTTTCCCACACTTAAGCCCAAGAAGAGAGATAGAGAGTTTAAGAAGTTTAGTGAGTATCTAAGAGATAAGGTTCTTTACGAAAGTCTAATAAATGGTCAATCCAACAGATGGATTGATGAACATGTGCTAGCTGAGGATGCTGAATATTCACGTGGTTGGTTCTCTATGGGGATTTTGCACCACTTGGGATTAAATGAGGATCATAAGGGATATTTTATCAACCAGACAGCTTTAGATGCTATTAATCATCTGACTACAAAGAACGAAGAATTGTATAGACCAATAATTATTGCGCTCATACGTTATTCACAAAACATATATGATGATTTTAGCATGGACAACTTCACTCCACCAACTAATACAACAAAGCTACTAAAACAAGTTGGTAAATCTCAATATAGTGATGGTGTTAGGATTGATAAAGAATTTCACGAGATATTTAATCCACCTACTTCATCATTTTATATTCCTAGAGGTAAAGCAAGGAAAGTAAAAATACTATTCAATAACAAAATATTTGATGCTGAGTATCGTTATGAAGATCAATCTGATAAAAATATTGAGCTTCAAAGTATCCGCTTTAGAAAGGAATTAAAGAAGGAATTTGAGAAAGTTTTCCCAATCCCAGAAGGAGAGTTCTATATAGAACAAGGATCAGATTTAAATCATTTTGTATTCACACATACCTCAATTTCTATCCTTGATACAACAGATGTAGATGAATCACAAGAATATTCAGAAGGTAAAGAATTCTATAGATTACATAGAATTAGAGAAAGAAAGCCAGAAGTTGTAAAGAAGGCTAAACAAGCATTCCTTAAAAAGCATAAACACTTATTCTGTGAAGCATGTAAATTTGATTTCACTCAAACTTATGGTGAGAGAGGTCAAGATTTCATAGAAGGACATCATAAGAAACTTGTTTCCAAAATGAAAGATGGGGATACTACGAAGCCAGAGGATATTGCTTTGCTTTGTAGTAATTGCCATAGAATGATACATAGAAAACCGCTTATAAGTGTTGAACAACTTGCAGAGGACTTATTGAAACAGTTGAATAGTAAAAAATTGTAGGTTTTCATAAGCCAAACTCTCAGCTGATGAAGAATGTTATCAGGTGAATTATGTCAATGATTAAATTTAATAAAACTATGACGGTTAAAGATTGGATTGTAATGATGTTCTTGCTGTCCATACCAATAAAAAAGCACAGATTGATAGCTTTGATAGGGGATATTAAAAAATGATATGTTAATTCCTAAACTAACAGGGAGGTGAACAATTGAAATTTACATGGGAAGTGTGTTTATACATATTCATATTATTCCTTCTTGTTGGGTTACCCTGGATATCAAAAAAAATATTAGAGAAAGTAGTTAGTTACAAGAAAATCAGTAGTGTACTAACTAAAGATAAATTAAACGTAACTTTGTTGATCTTTGGATTTATTTATTTAGTAATTATCATAAGTGTTGTATTTAGCTTTAATCCAAATGTTCCTGACCACCTGTTTCCAAATAAATATTATTTTTATATTGCTATGGTTGGAATACTTTTAGTAAAGACTTTTAAACTCCTTTATAAATTTTCATTATTAGCTATTGAAAGTTTTCTTAATGATAAAAAAAATACTTTCAGTAGAGGCTGGATATTAATTGTAATGGCTTTTTGTATGATTTTTGTACACTTCATTTTTGCTTTTTTATATAGTGGAGCAGATTTTGAAAAAGCTTTAGAAGTAAAGAAGAATCCGAAAATATCCATTATTAATTCGAATGAAAACGGAGAGAAAAATGGTGAACTTACCAAGTGTGTATTAAAAGATGGAGGAACATATCTTGGTAATATCGATGTCTTTTTTTATTCTTTTAATATAGCTTATTCGATTACATTAGATGATTGCATGGAAAACTTTCAAAAGGAAGTTATCTCTAAGGGACATTTATATAGACTTGTTCAAGTAGCACATATAATAACGTCTAAATTTATAGAACTTATAGTTGTTGCGTTTTTTGCAACAAAAATAATAGATTCTTTTGGAAGTACAACTAAGACAAATCGCCATGCTAGAGCAATTGAAGAACTACATGAACTTATGGAAAAAGGCTGTATAACACCAATTGAATATGATTTAAAGAAAAAGCAACTGTTAACTAAAATAAATTAACAGCAATTGTTTCCATAAAGGAGGATCAATTAGTTATATGTTTAAATCAGGATTTATTTTATCGACAGATGCTCATATCGAAGCGTCAATTTTCAATAAAACCCAAGTAACTGTATGGCAGGATGGTAAGATCGTAGAATATGGTGGCGTAATCGAAAGACAATCGGAAGATGCGATATATGTTAATGAAGGGTATTTTCTTAAAGAAACTTGTCAGTTTAGGGTGAGATAGATGATCTGAATTAAATTTATACATAAACATCTAACGCCGCAGGTTTCCCTCTATGGTGGTTTTGTATTTGTCAAATAGTAGTTTCCTAAAGCGTGGAATGAAACACAGCACATTTATTGAGGGAACAGTTCCAAGAAATGGTACAATGCTGATAGCACTACATAAGTATGTATTTAAAAAGGAGGACTACTATGCATTTGGTTATTTTCAATATCTCTAACGATTATTATTTCGATGAGGTAGATTTATACAAAACATATTACACTTATAGCTTGTATTATAAAAAGGATCATATAGACGATAATTTCATTTCTGATTTACGGACAGCAATTATACTCTCTAATGGAGATAACATCAGCACGTCTATTCAGAAATTTGGAAGTACTTTTATTGTTGATATATCGCTTATTAATCGCTTTGTTCCTAATTATGATGAAGATGCTAATGATTATAGTGAACCCAATCTTTACTATATAGGAAAGCTTGAAAATTGGCTTGATAATAACTTAGTCAAAGCTAATAGCGATGATGTGAAGGGCTTCTTTACAGTACTACCAAATAACAACGATGGCTTTTATGTTAGAATTTATCTGCATGAAAGTCTTAATTTTTCTTATCCCATAATAACTGACTTCTTAGAAAATGATATTGAGTTTCAAATAGTGAAAACACAAAGTTCTACATATAATGCAGGCGCAGGAAGTATGGGAGAAGGGATAATTATTTGGATTGCCAAAAAATGTGCTGACTTGGCGTTTGAAAAGTTAAAGAAGCACATAGTTGATGATAGAATTAAGGTAGTGGATTCTATTGGTTTGGATAGAATAATAACTTATCTTGAAATCCACTACCATGTAAGCAGGTTACATCTAAACATGAAAGACAGTAATACACAAGAGAATGGTGATAAACAAGTGAGTTTTTCAACATATTATCAGGAATTTACCGTTATCTGTGATAATAAATATGATGTCAAGAGTGTGAAATTAGTAAATAGAACACAAACACGAATATGAGTAGTTGAAGTAACACGTGACGAATAGTGATTTGATTATACATAAAATTCACATTTTATCTAAGGTGGCAGGTAGGGCATATAACAAATCTAGACGCTCCAGGATTGTTCCAGAGCGTCTTTTTGTATTGGTCTAATGGGATTGGTTGTCAAACTCTAACCCAACAATCCTGACGAGTTCTGAAGGCATCATTCTTAATACTTTTACAGGTGAAGAAGGACTATGTATCATTCTGGGTCAATAATTAGCTATTCTCTTTAATTCGGTCATATTCAAACTCTACCAAGCGAATGAAGTCCGATGGCTTCATATCCAATCCTTCACACAACTCAAATAGTTTGCTAATAGAAGGCTCATTCAAACCTCTTTCCAATTGAGAAATGTAGCTTCGATCAACTTCACAAATGCCAGCTAAATCCTCCTGACTTAAACCTTGCTTTATCCTTCGTGCTTTAATGATCTTTCCTGTAATAGATTTAAGTACAGCAATTTTTTTCAAAGCGGATTCCTCTTTTTAACCATTATCAAATTTCGTTGACAATAAGTAGTAGAAGGAGTATCCTGCAAAATGGGTATAAATAACATTTTAAGACAAAAAATATGAAAGGGTGTTCCAATGAAGATTATCATTAAGGTTACTCTTGCCACCATGCTTATTAGTGGATGTACACAATCGAAAGCTCCAGAAAAAGTATATCCTCAAATAATCAAACTTATCGGTGAAAATGAATATCAACAAGCACAGTTGATGTTAGAGAAAGTTCCAGATGATTATGAGGACTCTAAGGTCTTAAAGTCATATGTAAATGCAAAAATTAAGTTGGATAGTGTTGCTAAGATTGATAGTAGTAATTATGTTGAATTATTAAATTATTCTAAGAATATTCCTCAAAGCTCTAAGTATAAAGATCGGTTACAACAATTAGAGAACGATTACTACCAAAAGACAAAAGAATTTGAAATGGATCTAATTTTGAGAAACATTGACTCACAAAATTATCATGAAGCTAGAACAATAATTAATGAGTCCTTATTTAAGAAGTTTGATAATTCGCATATTGTACTACAAAGTTATATTGATGCACTGCTCTTCGTAAAACATCGACCTACATATAATGAACGCCTCTTTAAAATTCCAGATGATTATCAGGGTTTTCTTTCAGACAAGATTAATGAGACTAAACAGAGTGCTTTAGACTATCTTGCTGAACATATTAAACAAAAAAACTTTAAGCAAGTGGTAAGTGAGGGAACATTGGATGGTTTTAAAGAGATTCCAAACATCGGAGTACACGCTTTAGTTAACTTTGCAAGGGCTAAAGAATATGAATCTAAAGATCTTAGTAATTCCATAGGGTATTTGGCTAGTATAGACCCAGATTACAAAGGCGTTCTATCTGACGAAATAGAGAGCATGATAAGGAAGTATAGTGATCGGGTTGATATGGCAAGAACTGCGTCCATTGTTAGACGATTGCAATCAGAAGAATTTAGCAAAAGATATGAACCTCAAATAGGGATGACAGCGGAACAAGTCGAAAAATCAATATGGGGTAAACCAAACCGCATAAATATAACTACATCCAAGAACGGTACAAGTGAGCAATGGGTATATAATGTTCTAGGATATATATATTTAGATAATGGGAAAGTGACAACAATTCAGACAAGCAAATGATAAAGTCATACTGCTATTTCTAATATGGTGTTTTCATGATGAGTCCATATCAAGATAGGTTATTAATAGTGACGAATTGTTTCTCTAATACAGTAATACCTCTCGTCACCTAAATATGATTTGGTCTATGGGAGTAGCTATGTCTACTCTTATTTTGTTTTTGCTTGGGATTGGATTGTGAAGGTGTTGTCAACCTATATTGCTCAATGCAATAGCTTAATATGTGGAAAAAACGAAAAAGAGCCTATGGGTGCATTCTCTAAGGCTCTTTCATTTACAGTGGTGCTTCCGCTTGTAAGTACTTAAGAATTGATCATTATGAAATATAAATATGTGGATGAGATTGAATTTGAATTAATTTGGGATTTGTCTCCCAAGTTCTAAAAAGATCAGTGTATTAATAAAGAATGGGTGACAAATAAAGAGAGGGCTATGCTGGGTATGAGTGGTGGAGTCGGTTTTAGGTGCTGAACTGGGATGGCGACAATATTCTAACCAGTTGATGAATCTTGCTAAATGAGGTACAGTGGATTTAAGGCGCAAATGCCGACTAATATTTAGATTGTAACCCAACGAATACTTGAATTAGAATGGAAAAGTTATTATTTGGTAAAACCCCAAACCCCTTATAGCTCAAGGCATGATTAAATCGACAACATCTTGCTTTCATATTCCAGCCCCGACCAATAGCGAATTTATTGCAATGGTGGCGGACAAGCTGCGGATTGAGCATAAGGTTAGCTGAACGTAGGCGGGTTTTAGTTTTCGGACGTTGCTTACAAAATGAAAACCGATCAACTCGTTTTGAAACCGATAAACTTTTCCTATCTCACCCAATAAATCTAAATGATTTATTGGGTGTTTGTATCTGTACAGGTGGGGGAGAATATCGAATGAAAGTATCGGAACTGCAATTTTTTCTAGAAGGTTTTTTGTCATTCTGTCAGTTTAAATTTTTATTCGGTAAGACAATCAACTCGTATGAACAATCATTAAAGCTTTTCTGGCATATTTATTTAATTAACATACTCAAAGGAAGCTGGTTGATTTCTTTAGCATCTCGAAAGTGTGCGCATCCCAATCTATAGAGGTTTGGGTTATTTGTTATGTCATTCCAATATAGATTTAAGTGTAATATATAATTGATATATATATCTAATAAGTAATCAACGTTACAATTAGTTTAGACAATGGAAAGTCAGTTACATATCGGATATGCTTACATGTAAATTAATGGGCGCAGTTTTTCCAGTTCTCGGATGGATCGGATCTTTAGTTTGTGATGTAGTTGTGATGGTAACATGCAATAAGGTTCCAATATCTCCTGATCCATTATTTGATTTTTGCTATAGCTGACTTCAAAAGGGGGGGATTGCGATGAAGCTTAACCCAAGGTTTAGAAATGGTTGGGAAACAGCGGGTGTAACATGGACTTTTGGTTTGCTTCTAGGCTACTTTATTGGAGGCCACAAAGAGCTTTTGTTTGGCTTACCTATTAGCATCGCGCTCTTAGTTCTTGGCATAATTAAAGAGAGAAACAAAAAACAAAAGCCAGGGGTATAAACATAAAGTGATCTTACTCCTGTCAAGTAGACAATTAAAAAAAGCTAGGCCGCTAGCGAGTGCCGATACTCAATCGGTGCGCGCTGTTTGAGTATAGATTGAAACCGTTGGTATTTGTAATAGTAAATGTATTCTTCAATGGCTTGTTGAATTTCTAATTCTGACTTACACTGTTGAAGATACAACTTCTTTGTTAGTATGTGATGTTACTTTTCGGCTCGTTTGTGATTACAAACCCATTACCCCAACCTGTGATCCCCTTTTCGGTTTTTGTATTGAATAGAGAGTAGGTGAACCATTGAGCAAAAATTGGTTGCGAATGAACCATTGGTTTAATGCGGGAGTTGCTATCTCGTTTGGATCGCTGTTTGCTTATTTTTTGGATAGAGATTCCACACTCATTTATGCTCTACCTGCTGGCATTGTTGCATTGCTAATCGGATTGTATAAATATAACAAAAAGCAAAAGCCAGGGGCATAAACGAGGCCGCTGAAAAACTTACCTTTTCTAATTTAGACTTATCAGTATATGAAAAAACGACACTTAACCCCATTTTAAACTATTGGCTCTTTTATCCGATATTTTTAACGAATTCAATCATCATTCAGTACTTTAATTCTAAAGGTGATGGCTAGGGTGATTTTATAGCTTTCTTGGTCGTCTAACAAGTTCTCCACCACAGTTAGGACATATATTTTTCATTTCTTCTGTACAAGGTTCACAGAAAGTACACTCAAGAACACATATATAAGCAAACGACTCCTTTGAGAGCGGGGAATTACAACGTTCACATTCATTTCTCATTTCTAACGCCATTTATGAAAACCTCCCTTTATTATTACAGATAAACATTATTAAACATTGAGTAAATCAATTTTTAAAAGGATATATATTGTAAAATGCTTGCAGGAGGATTCAACAGCGTGGTAAAACATTCTAAACTGCAAAAAGCACTGATGTACATATTAATAATTTTGCTTTTCAGTATAGGTCTTTGGGGAATAAGGGAAGAAACAAGAAGCGATGTTTGGAACAGCTTTCCTTACTATATGACAATAATTCCTAGTATCTCAACTGGTATCGGGTTAGTTTGCCACATAGTATATAGAGCTAACACATTCTTCAAAGCCTTGCTAATAAGTTGGCTAGGGAGTACTTTGACATTCATACTGTTAGTCATTCTTGGGTTATTGCATTACAACAGCTCAAGGGATTACTCGACATTTGCTTTGTATTGGGTTATTTCAAGCTTTATTTTGTTTTCAATAATTGTCTTTGTTCAATTGTTCGGAAAAAAGAGTAATTCATTTAAAGAATGATTTTCATAAGTCCAAGGAGTGGCTGGAATGAAGAGCGGGATAAAGGTAATGTTGCTTGGAATATTGTGTGTGGTAGTGGCGCTTTACTTAGATGCTTCCGGTATTGTTGGACATGATTACGAAATTGTTCTTGTACTAGCTGGTGTAGTTTTAGCGGATGTGTGGTTCTTGAAAAAGAATAAATAAAATCGCTGATTTCAAATAAGGATTGGATGATTTATCAAATGTATAAAAAGCACAAACGATAACTCCCATGAAAGTCTCTTAGTGCTTCTTATAAACCGACACATTCTCCCTTGTTTCCTGAAAAAAACATACCATGACTCCCCCAAACTTCGACAGATATTACAACTGTAATGTTGTACGATCTAGTTACTACTTCTAGGGGGTGCAGCTTTTGGTTAATAAAAGCATTCGAACAAAAGCATTATGGTTCATTGATCAGGAAATGGAGCGCGTTCTAGGGGATTTGGAAAGTGGGGTCATCAATAAAGATCAAGCAATAGGCAGTTTAAACACTTTGTTTATTATTTCCTCTGGCATTGAAGATGGCGGGTGGATGCGAACCATCTGTACGGTCATAGGGTACATTCGTAAAACCAATTATTTCTACCAAGTGCGAAAGTTATATTTAAGCAACTACTTTGATGAGACATTGAGCTCCCCTTCGGATCAGAAGGGAATCAATTAATAGATTCCACCAGCCGCCTATTCGGGTTTCCGGGTTAGGCGGCTTTTTTTTGTCAATGGCTGCTTTCTAACTTAATTAAAAATTGTGGTGTTTTTTAACTTATTACAACAATAGAAGACATATAAAAATACACCTCTTTTCAGTAAACTCAAGTTAAAGAGCAGCGTAATTGAATAAACGGCTACTTTGCCAAAGGAGGAGCACGAACATGACCATGAGCAAATCTTTGAAAGAACTCGGTGTCTACCCTATTATGGTGGGCGGTTGTCTGCACGGTCATCATGAAGAATACGAGAACCGCCCAGATGGCGGGCTGGAATCCATGAAGGAGAGCCATTGCACATTAACCAACTTTGTGTTGCCTTCCGATTTGCAGCAATGCCGCGAGTTGGGCCTTAAGGCCATTGTGATGCAAGCCACGCAATCATGGCACAAAACACGCGAAATCTCCGATTATTTTTCTCAAGAAGAACTTGACCGAAGAGCTAAAGAACTCGTTGAGGCTTGCCGTCCTTATAAGGATACGGTGTTGGCTTACTACATCTTTGATGAACCTTCTGTCCGTCAGTTTGACTATATCAAAAGCATTATTCATGCTATTCGCCAATACGACACGGAAACTTCGTGCTTTGTCAACCTATATCCTTCTCACGCCAAGCTTACCCAACTCGGCGTAGACGAGCACGCGAAGGATCCTTTTGGTGAGTATTTGCAGCGATTTTATGATGTTGTTCAGCCTAATGATTTTATCCGCTATGACAATTTTACGATATCCCATGTTCACGGCGACGGGTCGGACCACGACATAGAGAAGCTGCAATGTTACTATTCCGATCTTTTACAAGTACGCGATTTTGCCTTATCCAAAGGCTTGCAAGCTTGGAACACAGTCTGCTGCTGCCAAATAAGGCCTCATGCCACTATCCCTACTCCAGCTAATTTAGCGTTTCAGGCTCACACGACATTGGCTGCTGGATTTAAAGGCATAGGGTGGTACAGCTACTATAAGTCGGCAAGGCCTAATGCTGAAGGACGATATTTATACGAATATGCACCTTTTGACATTTTGGCAGGCCATCAACGAACCGCTACATTCTATTACTTGCAGGAAGTTAACCGACAGGTGCGTATTTACGGTGATCGCTTGCTGACTATGACCTCAACAGGTGTTTATTTCCGCAACACGCACAATTTTAGTATCGACGCTATGAATATGGGCGAAGGCACTATAGTCAAAGATGTCATTTCGGACGAAAACTTCCCGGCCATGATAGGCGAATTCAGAGATGAGCATGAGGATAGCTGGTTTATGCTTGTTAATCTAGATATGCAGCGTACAATGAAAATCCGTCTTCATCTGCAAGATGGCTATACAGGCTTGGAACATGTTTCGCTAGGCACCGGCAACTTATTGCCTGCTGATTCGGAATCGCCCATTCATATTCCTCCGGGTTCGGGTTATCTCTACAAAGCTCTCAGATAGATTAGGGGTACATAAAAATGCGTTGCGGAGGATCCGATGAAAATCACAGCCATTAAATCAATTGTGGTCAATGCCAAAATGAGGAACTGGGTCTTTGTCAAAGTGGAGACAGACGAAGGAATCATCGGTTGGGGAGAGGCGTCGCTGGAGTGGAAAACACGAGGCGTTATAGGCTGCATCGAAGATATGAAGCCATTCATAATCGGTCTCGATCCGACGAACATCGAGCATTTGTATCAGGTGATGACGCGCCATCCTTTTTTTCGCTCCGGTGTAGTCGGGATGAGCGCCGTCAGTGGGATCGAGATGGCTTGCTGGGACATATACGGCAAAGCGCTCGGCCTTCCGGTATATAAACTGTTGGGTGGAAAAGTGCGGAACAAAATCCGGATGTACGACCATCTGGGCGGAGGCGAGATGGACAGCTTATACAATTCGATGGGTGATGCCGAGGCGATGGCGGAAAAAGCCCGCATTTCGGTTGAGGCTGGCTACAGCGCAATCAAAGTGCTTGTCGTCCCCCGCACGCAGCCGCTTGAGGGACGCGCCGTGTTAAGACATACCGCTTCCCTGATGGAAGCGATCCGATTGGCCGCCGGAGACGATATCGACATTATGGTCGACTTTCACGGGCGTACGACGCCAGACATGGCAATCCAATACGCGAAGGTATTAGAGCCGTATCGTCCGTTCTTCATTGAGGAACCATGTTTGCCTGAAAATGTGCTAGGAATGGTCAAAGTGGCGCAAATGACCGATATCCCAATCGCAACTGGAGAACGGCTCTCTACGCGGTTTCAGTTCCGGGAACTTCTCGAGAAAGGCGCCTGTGCGGTGATTCAGCCAGACCTGTGCCATTGCGGCGGATTATGGGAGGCTCGCAAAATCGCCTCGATGGCGGAGACGTATTATGTTGGGGTCGCGCCCCACAATCCGCTCGGTCCTATCGCAACTGCAGCCTCCATACAGTTTGCTGCTTGTACACCGAACTTCCTCATCCAGGAGTCTTTGCGCAGTGATGTCCCTTGGCGTAACGAAGTTGTGAATGATCCTATCCTTGTACAGGACGGATATGTTGTGCCAAGCGAGCGTCCTGGTCTCGGGGTCGAAGTGAACGAAAAGGAAGCCGCGAAATATCCGTTCCAGCAGGAAAACCTGGCGCGTTATTGGCACGAAGACGGCTCAGTGGCGGATTGGTAAAGATTGGATAGCTGGTTTTATAGGGGAGGGAATGTATGAAATTTTGTGTGATTAAACAAGACATAACTCCGGATAAACCGGTTTTTCTGGCAGGTTTTTGGGGAAGGGACCACAAAAGCGAAGGCGTTCATGATCCGATTTATATGAAAGCGGCCCTGCTTCAGGCGAACAAAACTTTGCTGATGCTGACATTTGATGTGACCGGCGGAGACAGGAGTTTTGTCACCGGCGTCAAGGATGCGCTTTATGAACAATTCGGGCTGGCGGAAGATGAAATCTTAATTAACTTTTCCCACACCCATTGTTCTGTCTATTTGACCGGGGAGAACACCGACCCCCATATGCGAAGAGGCGTTTATAGCATCGGACAGGATCGGGTACCCGGTGTGGACGAAGTATTGGATTTTACAGAGGACGTTATATTGTACCGACAATTAAAGGAACTAGTCATTCGAAGCGTAGAGTACTGCTTTGCTCATTTGCAAGAAGGCCGTCTGCTGTTGGGATACGGAACTTCCGAGGCGGCGGTCAGCAGAAGATTACAAACCGAAGACGGGGTGAAATTCCAGCCCAACTTTCAGGCCGAAATCGATAAAGATTTGTTTGTATTGAAGCTAGTCGATTCGCAAGACCGTGTGAATGGGGTCCTGTTCAGTCTGGGGTGCCACCCCTCTTGTATGGGAGGATATTTGATAAGCGCAGATTTCGTTGGACTTGCCTGTCAGTTCGTGGAAGATCAGTATCCTGGTGTTACCGCGATGTTCTTACAGGGATTCGGGGCTGACATTAAAGCTGCAAAAGGGGTGGCTGAAGGCCGGTTCAAATCCTGCAAGAGTGAAGAATTGAGGGAAATCGGGAACAGCTTTGGTGAAGAAGTCGCCGCTATTCTGGAGAAGGAACGATTCGTTCAGGTTGATTGCGTTTTTCGCACTTGCCTCACGGATATTAAGCTGTATACGGAATTGACGGAGATTCCCGAGATTGAAGCCATCTTAAGCGACGAATCCAAATCGGCGAATAGGAAGGTGGCGGCAGGCAAGCTCTTGAAAGCGATTCAGGAAAGACGGGATAAGTGGACCATGCAGCATTACATCCAGAGCTGGCACCTCGATGCTGGGACCACTCTGATCGCCATGGAAGGGGAAATAGCGAGCGAGTATGCTCTGAAGATTAAAGCGCTGCTCAAGGATAAAAAAGTGATCACGCTTGGCTACAGCAACGGCGTTTCCACTTATGTTCCGACTCGAAGCATGCTGCAGGAAGGCGGGTATGAAACGGAAGCCGTCATCTTGCATGGATTCAGAGGGCCGTTCATTCCTGAAACGGAGGATACGATTCTTGGAGCGGTCGCCAGGATGGAGCTCATATAAAATATCATAAGAGAGAGGTCTACAATCATGAAATTTGCCATTGTCGGTTGCCAGCATTATCATATCAAATCTTTCATCGAAGAAATGTTAAAGGAAGGGCACCAGTTCGCCGGCATATACGATCAAAGTGATTACAGTGTGCCGCAGCAGTATGCGGCCTCATATGGGGTGCCGCTGTTCCGTTCCATGGATGAGCTCCTTGAACAAGGAGTCGAAATCATTGGCAGCGCTGGACCGAACCTCGGCAAAATCGACGTGATCGAATGGGCTGAGAAACATGGCATACACGTCATGACAGATAAACCGGTCGTCATCGACGAGAACGGATTGAACCGTCTCCGGCAGGTGATCGATCGGAATCAGATCAAGATCGGGATGATGCTGACTGCGCGTTTTGCGCCGGCTCAATATACGCTTAAGGGTATGATCGACGAAGGGCTGCTCGGGGAAATCGAGGATTTCACCTTCTTGAAGCCGCATAAACTGCATCCAGCTACAAGACCCGCATGGTTTTTCGACAAAGCATCGAACGGCGGTCTGATCATCGACCTGATGATCCACGATGTCGATATGCTGTGGTGGTTCACGGGCAAGAACATCATCGGCCACAATGCCATGCTGGTCAAAAACCGGTTCCCGGAGTATCCGAGTTTGTATGAAAATGCCGTTGTCAACGTGCTGTTGGAGGAGCATATCACCGCAACGATGAAATCGGACTGGCTGATGCCTGAAGCATTCGAATCTTGGGGGGACGGCCGTATATTTGTATCCGGCACCAAGGGAAGAGCCGAAATCCGCACGTCAGGGGATCCGCTCGGTCAACCGGGACCGTTCGTAGCCTTTACTGATCATCATAACAAGACGACACGGTGGGAAATCAAGAAGCCGCCTGCGACGTTAGCGGAGGATTTCTTGAATCAAATCGCAGGCAAACCGCATCGATTGACTGCCGAGGACGTATACCGCGCGAATTCGGCTGTTTTGAAGATCGACAGGGCGAGCACGAAGCTTTCTACTTTATAAATGATCAACTCATCATTCTTAATAACTTCTTAGGAGGAACTTATAATGGAGAAACTAGCGATTGAAGGCGGAAAACCGGTCAGGAGCAAACCATTGCCTCCGCCTTTTAGAGGCTCGATGCTAATCGGAACGGAGGAAACGGATGCGGTTTCCAAGGTGCTTGCAGCCCAATCACCATTCCGTTACTACGGCCCGGATATGCAGTATGCGGTGAAAACGTTGGAGGATATGATTGCACGAGATTTGAACATTCCATTTGTGCTGGGTGTCACTTCTTGTACGGCCGGTTTAGTTGTTGCGATGAAGGCGCTCGGTATCGGCTACGGTGACAAAGTAATCGTACCAGCCAACACGTTTGTTGCGACAGCAGGAGCCGTCGTTAGCAGCAACGCTGTGCCCGTATACGTAGACATGGACGAATCGCTCAATCTGGATCCGGACGATCTGGAACGGGTTTACGACGATGAAGTCAAAGCGATAATTGTCGTGCATATCAATGGGAGTGCATGCGACATGGATCAAATAATGGCGTTCTCCAAAAAGCACAACATATATGTGATCGAGGACGTGGCGCAATCCCAAGGCTGTACGTACAAAGGGCGTATATGCGGTACGATTGGCGACATCGGGGTGTTCAGTTTCCAGATGAATAAAATGTTGACGGCCGGCGAAGGCGGGGCGGTTGTTACCTCGAATCCAGAGCTGTTCGAGCGTGCCGCACGTTATCACGACCAAGGCGTCTTCCGGGACAAAGACCGCTACCAGATCGAACCAAAGTACATCATGTCCGGACAAAACTACCGGATGAGCGAGTTGACCGGTGCAGTCATGATTGAACAGTGGAAGAAGCTCGATACCGTCATCGGGACTATGAAAAAGCACCACCGGAAAATTCGCGCCTCCATTGCGGCTGAGCTGCCGGAGGTGAAGTTCCGTGCTGCGGCCGACGATGACGGCGATACCGGGTGCGTTCTTGGAATCGTTCATCCTACACTCGAACGGGCCCGTGAATACGCCAATGCTATGAAAGCGGAGAATGTCTCTACCCATTCGATGTACGACGGCGTGCCCGTGTATATGATCCCTTGTTTCTTCGAGCAGCGAACGGCCGAGAAGGACAACTTTCCCTACAATTATCCGTTTAAGAATCCGGTCGTCTATACGAAAGACATGTGTCCGAATTGCGATGACCTGTTAGGGCGAATCACAATCACCTTGATCAGTCCAATACTCACAGATGAAGAAGCGGATGAGATCGCGGTAGCGGCTGTGAAGGTGTTAAAGACATTGCATGCCAAAGCTCACGGCTGAGCAGCAAAGAGATAAAACGTCCTTCCTGTATGAAAGGAGCTCGCAAATGCTGATAGCCGGAGTTGCCAGAGCGGTAATCAACCCGCCCTTAACATTGCCGCACGCGGGCTGGGGCGCACAAAGCCATATATATCCCGAAGGGTTCGAGGCGGATTTATGGGTAACGGCTCTTGTTCTGTCTAACAGCGGACAAACAGCTGTTCTCCTTGATCTTGACTTGTGCCGCCTGCTGCCGGAGCAGGTCGAGGGCATTCGAACCCATGCGGCTGTGGCTGCAGGAGTAGAGCCCCAACACGTAACGGTTGCCGTAACGCATACGCATGCCGGGCCTTTGACTACCCGGGATTACGATCCTAAAGAAAAACCAGTGCGCACCCAATACATGCAATACATCCAGGAGCAGACCATAGAAGCTGTTTTGAGGGCAAAGGACGCGCAGGAACCGGTTGCCGTCACTGCTGGGTATGGGGCGTGCCGAATCGGAAAAAATCGCAGACAGCTGCTGCAAGACGGAAGGACGATCACAGGCTGCAACGAAAGCGGAAACTCGGATCCAACGGTTAGCGTGCTAGGGTTTAACCGCGATAACGGTGAGACGGTCGCCAGTATAGTTCAATATGCTTGTCACCCGACCATGCTAGGGTACATGAATACGTTGATCAGCCCCGATTACCCGGGCGTGACGAAAAGAATCGTGGAACATTTGGCTGGAGGGACCTGCTTGTTCTTACAAGGCGCGGCAGGCGACATCGGGCCTGGACCCGAAGGGTTTAAGGACAATTATGCGGCTATGAAGCGGATTGGGACTGAGTTGGGCTGCGAGGCGGCAAAGATTTTACTGCAGGCTAAGGCCGAGGAAATGGCCTTCCATTTTGATCAGGTCATAGAATCGGGGGCCAGCCTTGGTGTTTGGTCCGGCAGCAGGAAGGCGAAGCAAGAGGAATCACCTTTCCAAGTGTGGTCCGGAGTCATCCGCTTGCCGCTTCAGGAGCAGCTGCCAGTACCGGAAGCGGAAAGCCGTTATTCCGAGTGCAGGCTGAAGCTTGAACGTTTGCAACAGCAGGGGGGCGACAGCGAAGCTATTCGTTATGCAGGATACAAAGCCAAACGAGCAAGTCTGGCTTTGGAGCGGTCCAAACAATTTTACGGAAAACTCGAAACGAACATTGAAGTGCATGTTACTCGCCTAGGTGAAGCCGTTATTGTCGGAGTACCGTTGGAACCATTTTTTGAAATCGGCCAAAAAATTCGGGAAAAGTCACCGTATGCATACACACTGTTCGGCGGGTATACAAACGGTTGGTTCGGTTATTTGCCAACCAGCCAGGCATTCTCCGAAGGCGGCTACGAAGTAGAAACATCGCCATTCTCGCCGAAGGCGGCCGATCGGTTAATAGAAGGTGTCGTCCGGATTTTAGTTGAGATGAAGGCAGGCATTCTTATAGATGAATAGAGCAGGCAGGGTTGTCAGGGAGGGATAACATGGCTAAGAACATTTGGAAGATTAGACCGATGCTGATTGACAGGGCTTCTGAGAACGAATGGTCGAGGCGTTATTATCAGATGTTGCTGCAGTGGGTTCCTTATGCGGACATGCATTTTAGCGAATGGAATGGTAGGCCGGATTGCGGTTACTTTTTTAGCGGTTCTTATGCTTATGGGACGGACACCTCATATACGGCAGCCATCTTTGCTGCTCTTTCCAAAATAGGCGACTACGATCCGGAAGCGACAGGGCTCCCGCGAGGTAAATTGGCGGAAAAAGCGATAAAAGGGATCCGCTATCTTGGCTTCACACATGAAACGGGTCCTGTTGATTGCGTAAGAGTGGAGGGGAAAAACCCTTTCTACAGCGGGAAAAAATGGGGCCGGAACGACGAAGATTTTTTCCGCGCTACCCAGACCGGTCGCAGCATAGCTGCATTCGCATTAGCCGCCCGTTTCTTGTGGGATGATTTGGATGATGAGACGAAAGAGCTGGTACAATCTGTAACGTCTTCATATGCGGACCGTTGGTGTGCCGAAATCCCTAAGAGCGGTACATATAATGATACACAAGAGGAAGAAAACGCTTGGACGGCCATGGGGATCAGCGCTGCGATGGATATGTTCCCCGAGCATCCGAACCATGAACGATGGAAGCAAGGCTTTGTGCGTTGGTCTGCCAATTCCGTAACGACTTTTAGGGACTGCTTCATCCAGGGGCCGACCCTAAGCGCACAAACAAAGCGAACGCAGGAAGTTCCTCTCCCCCCTATGAGGACCATTACTCTGCATGCGGACTATTCTACGGAGAATCACGGCTTTGTTCATCCCGTCTATTTGATAGCCGGAATCAGTCTGCGGTCGATGCACGTCGTATCTGCGCTGGCAGGAGGCTGTGATATTTTGTCAAGCGCCCTTCACAATAACGAAGCAATCTATGATCGCGTTATAAAAGTATGCACGCAAAGGGACGGATTTGTTGTTCCGATCCAGGGCCAGGACTGGTTTTACAACGTACAGCATGAAGCTCTGCTCGCAAATGCGGTTTTGAATGTAGTGCATGAAAATCGCGATGCCGCATTGAACGAACGAAGCGCTTTGGAGCAGGTGGAAAAGCTCCAGAGAAGCAATCGCAACGGCTGTTTTTTGGAGGAAAACGGATCGGAGTATGTACTTAACGCCATGCAGACCGTCGCGGATTTCGAAAGACTGACCGGCTACAATTTGCTGCTCAGTTATTTGCTGCATGCCTTCGGAGGGCCGGGAGCAGAACCAAGCGATCCTAGTGAAATGCTCCATCGTTTATCGGGCGTTTATCATTATCCTTACGGAAGTTTCATTTTACATCGAACGGACAGCCACATAAGCAGCTTTAGCTGGCGCAATCATGTGATGGCGATAACGCTCCCTGAGAAGGGGATATGGAGCTTCACTCCGCTTTATACGAATTATACGGGCATCGTAAAGCCCGCAGATGATAACGTTCCGTACATGCGCGACACGGAGCGGTGCAATATCCAACCCGCATCGGACGGGTTCGCGGCCGTGGGATCCGCGGCAAGAGTCGGCCGGAAATTGATGCAGGATATCGCTTTTGTTTCGTTGCCCGATGGACGGAGTGTTTATGTGGAACAGTTCAGGGCTATACAATCCTGTCTAGCCGAGGACATACAAACCGGAATGATCGGCATCCGCAATGAGCGTTATACCGCCCTGCCTGATGTGGCTCCCGGCCATTGGACGCTTTATTTTCCAGAGGGATCCGATCGTTTCGAAGGATTTTACGGCGGAGCTCCGAATGTGATCCAAACATACACGGCACAGCCCTATTTGAACGTAAACAATGAGATGGGGTATTTGTTGTTCGGTTCTCAAGGAATGAAGGTTGTCAATCAACATGAATATCCGAAGTGGAAAGGCCTTGAAGATATTCTCATCTTAAATGATAGTGGCCGCGTGGAGTTCCAACAGAATGATCAGCTGCCGCCATTCATCGTAGTATCCATACCTAATCAGACAGTCGAGGAGACAGTCCGTTCCGCCCGATCAACCACTCTTTTGTGCTGTACTACGGAGAGGCTCGTTGTGTTGGAAACGGAGGACTGTTTAGTCTACGCTCAATTCAACGATACGAATCAAACCGTACAAGCAAGCAAGACGCTTGACGGTTTCTCAACAGGCACAAGGATTACGCTGTATCCGGGAAATAATCGAATGGACAACAATCGGTTCACATGGTCCGGGATGCTGCCGGCTTTTCAAAGCGGTTATTGGATCGGGGAGCATCAGGCCGAGCTGTCATTCACGGAAGGAGTTTGCCTGGACTTCAGCGTGTTGGCCGATCGAATCATCGTTGTCAATTCCTCCGCCATTCCGGTGGAATTTTCATTGCATAATAAGAAGAACGGCTGCTTGAATAAATTCGAGCTAGCCGAGGCATCTCACATTGTCATTCCGGTCCATTATGGGGAAGGTTCAGGTGACCAGAGTTGAGGCTAAAAGGTAAAGTAGCTGTCATTACAGGAGGTACTTCTGGAATTGGACGGGAGAGCTGTTATTTGTTCGCGCGAGAAGGCGCAACCGTCGTGGTAGCTGGAATCGATGCGGCACAAGGAGATGCGGTTGCCGCTGACATCGTGGAAGAAGGCGGGGAAGCGATTTTTATTCAAACCGACGTCACGCAAGAGGACCAGGTCATCCGGCTTGTAAGGGAGACCAAGCAGCGCTATGGAAAAATCGATGTCTTATTCAATAATGCGACATGGTATAACGTCCTACCGGCAACCGAGATGCCACTTGCGGATTGGCGAAAGACAATAGATACGAGCTTGACAGGGCCTTTTCTATGCTGCAAATATGCGATCAAGGAAATGATGCAGGACGGAGGAGGCTCCATTATCAATACGTCTTCCGTTGGCGGAACCGTAGCGTTTGTCGCTCATCCGGCGTATAACGCAGCTAAAGGCGGTTTGGATATGTTGACCAAAAACCTGGCTCTGGATTACGGCAAATATCAAATTCGGGTTAATTGTATCAGCCCCGGCATCATAGAAACTCCATTGTCCGAGAGTAGCCTTCGCGATCCTGAAAAGGTTGAAAAACTGCTGTCCCGGTGTTTTACCGGTAGAATCGGTAAGCCGGAAGACGTCGCCAACGCGGCGTTGTTTCTTGCATCAGACCAATCGTCCTTTATTACAGGAACGAACCTGTACGTCGATAACGGCTGGACGGCCAGATAACTCAAAGGGCGAGGGGGATACATCCAGTGACGGCATTGTCTGGAACGCAGCAGCAACTTTACCCGGTTTATTTGGTGCACGACAAGAACAGCGGGTATGAAACGGAGAGAGCCGGGAGCTTCAAGCTGTCCGATCCACTGTTTCGAAGCCAGAGCTTTATCCTGCAGGCGGCGGATCATCCGATTGACTTCCTGGCTTATACGGAGCATAACCGATTAACGATTGACATCCGATACGCGGCATTGTCCGAGCAGGATAGCGGGGATCTCGTCCTGCTGTTCGATCCCGACCGTTCCCGCCGAAAAGCGCACAATGCATTCCGGTTCCGGATCGGGGAAGATGGCGGATTGAAATATGAACAATATCTGTACGAGCTGGAAGTGGCAGACGTGCCCATGGGGGTCGAGTATGACCATCAAGTGGACGGAGGATTCCATCAGGTTCGACTGAGTCTCCCGTTTGCTCTGCTCCGCCTTGAGCCGGTGTTTAATCGATTGATCGCGTTCAATGCCATTCGAACGATCCGTAGGGGCAAGCAAGAAATGGTAGCTGTATGGGCCGGCATCAAAGGCGATAAATCCGCAGCGGGGCAAGGAACAGGAGATTTGCTGATGACGCGGGGGCTTGCTCCTGATGAAATAGCGGAATGGCAACAAAAGGCCGCATCAGAAAGTGACGTCTATTTCACCCGATGGGAGAAAAAGAAGGTTCCTGAAGAGCTTTACGCGTATATGTCGGCAAAACGACGCGGGTTGACGGTCAGACTCGATCGGAATGATGTAGAGAGAGCACGAGATCGGGCGGAGCGTACGCCATGGGGCCGAGGTATGAAGGAAGCGATCCTGAAAATTGCGGATTATTGGGCAGCTAAAAGCGACGACGAGTTATTCGACCTTATTCCTGTAGGCAACCCCAGGGCTATCACACCTTCCGTGCACTTCGGCGATCCGCTGTCAGGCGGGGACCGGAACGCCCATCAGGCTTGTTTGGAAAAGCCTTACCAGTGGTATGCCCCGGAGTCCGGTATGTGGTGGCACAATGGAGTTCCATTCCGGAACCCGACGACTGGCGAAGAACTGGTGCTGCAGGATAACGGAGAAGGCTTCGTGGCGCCGGAGGGATTTCCGCACCCGGGGGTGCGGTATATGTTCACCGCATCGTATCGGTTATTCATCCTATCCATGCTGCTCGGCAGTCCGAGATGCGAAGTGTTGGATGACCGCAGGGTTTGTCCTGACGCTAGCGGTCTTGAATACGCCGGGGCTATCTCGAATCTGGCTTACGCTTATCAATTGACGCTAGACCGCAAATATGCGTACAAAGCGTTGATAATCGCAGGACGAATCGCCGAACTGCTGCCCTATATGAATGGATGGTACGGATCAGGTTACTACGATACGGTACAGATCGCCGAACCAACCACCAGCGAATCCCATTGGCTCAGCAATTATTTTGACGCGCTTGACCTTGTATACGATACGGTAGACGATCTGGAGCCTGAACTGCAGTCGTTCTTCGCTCGGAAGCCGGACGCGGAACACAACCCGCGGACCCAACCGTTTGATGTGAAAGCGGTTGTTCACGAGATGATTCCGCACGTCTTGTTCAGCTGCGAGATCGAGAAAACCCGATCGGCCGACTGGTCGCTCCGATGGATTTATCTGGAATTGATCGTCGCGAGTTTCCTGGAGAGCGGGAAATTGATGCATCGAGTGCTGCGGGAAGGCAAACACAGTCTCCGTTCCAAAATGCGTAATTTATTTTTCCGGGACGGCAAATATTCGTACGATTCCATGTTCTATCTGGAGATCATTTGCGAGCAAATGACTTTGATGGCCAACAACAACTTTCGCTTTCGGGACGATACTTACTTTCCTGAAGGGATCGACATGTTTGAAGATCCCGAGTATGGGTTGACTTCGGTTATCTCCCTGTTCGTCCGGCTGAAATCGGGTAACTTGACTCCATCCTTCGGGGACGTCAAAGGAATCGGCAATCCGGAACCAATCCCGGTAAACCGCAGTAAAGGCAAATTCGCTTATAGTCCAGCCTTCGAGATTACGTTCGCAAGAATGAAATCGCTGCGGGATGTGCTTGGCCCGGTTCTGGCACAGTTCGATCCGGACGAATTGGAACATTACCGGATCGGCTCTGCTTCGTTCTCCCTGCACCGTACAGACAAGAAGCAGCAAAGATTCGGCTTACTGCTGCTAGCGACTGCAGCCGAGTGGGACGACTATCAGGAGTATCGAAGCAAGGAGAGCGATATTCAGCCTTCCTTCCTTCTGGAGGATTCGGAGATCAGCATTTTCCGGGCCGGTACGAATCACCATAATTGCAAACACGTCATTCTATACGGCGCTCCCTCGGCTGGCCACATGCACGGTGATAAGCTCGGATTATGGATCGGCGCTTACGGCTATCATTTATTAGGAGGGGTCGGAGACTATCCGAACTCCTGGGTCAGCGCGAAATATCCAGTGTGGGAAGCCCATTCTGCTGCCTGCACCGTCGTCGTGGTGGACGGAAAAGATCAGGAGGTGTCGTTCTCCCGTCTGAAATGCCATTACGAAGGAGATTGGCTCCAGCTGTCCGGGATGGACAATACGACCGCTTATCCCGGGACACACGACGAACGGTGGTGCTGCGTGATCAAGGCGCCGGACGGTGAGGACGCCTATGTGGTCGATCTGAACTACTTGGCAGGGGGGAGAACATTCGATTATAACACCATCGGTATCGATATTCCGTTCGAGCAGGTTCAGTTCGACGGGATTGCGGAACGGGATTGGATTCCGATGAGCGGAACGCTCGCAGGTGAAGATGTGCCGTTGTACAGCGAACCCGGTTACGGGTGGATGAAAGCCTGGAGAAGGGCTCCCGTTGATCGGCCGGTATCGTGGACTTTCCAATACTCAGGGGCTGCCCTCAAAATCCATACCGTTCCCGCAGAGGGAACGAGAGAGCTGATCTGCTGTCTCGGCGAGAAAGGCGGCACGGAAAAAGGCAAGTCTCCCTGGCTGCCCTTCGTGCTTTGGCGGGATGCAACTGACGATCCGGACCACCACACGGCTTCATTCGTATCAGTTCTGGAGCCATTCGAACACGCACCGTTCCTCCGCAGTGTCAAACCGATGGAGCTTATCGGTGGGACGAACCCGTCGAAGTTTACATCGGCTGGGCTTGAAATTGACTATGCCGACGGTCATCGGGATATTGTAATCAGCGTCTATGGCGAAGGGGAGTTTATCAGTTATCGCGATTCGCAGGGGAGGGTGTATGAAACCGACGCCAGGCTGCTTCTGCTCCGCTATCAGCACAATCGGTTGACGAAGGTTGAAGCGGTTCGGTATACAAGGATATTCACCGAAGCCTACCGAAGCGAGCGGCAATCGCCGTCCTTCACAGGCCGTGTATCTGCCGTGGACATCGACAGCCGTACTATTGAGGTTGCATGTGATTCTCCCTACGATGACTTCCCTTTGTCTCTGGAAGGACAGGTCGCATTCATCGACTCGTCGGATTATGAGAAACCGTCAGCATACTATATGTTCGATCCTGTAATGGAAGGGGACCGATTCCGATTCCGTGCTGATATGACGTTGATCAAGTTGGACAGCGATAACTGGGCGTCTGCGCCGAAACGTCGGGGACTGGGGAATAAAAACATCGTTTTGGATGGCGGAAGTCCCGTTTACGTCGATGTCAAACCGGGGGATACGTTCACTATATTGAATTCAATACGAGTATCTTTCCCTTGACGCCCCGGTCTGCTTAGACCGTATATTCGTTAATGCTTCGACTCTAATTAACATAGAAACGGGGTACCCTACATGACAAAAAAAGTGATCATTTTAGGCGCAGGCGGTAACTGTATAGATATACTGGACACCATAAACGAAATTAACGAAATCAAACCGACTTATAAGTGCATTGGATTTCTCTCGAATAATGAGGCAACATGGGGAAAGGAATTTTATAATACTAAAGTACTCGGACCCTTAAATACGGCTATGGAATATGAGGATTGTTTGTTTATCAACGGATTGGCGAATCAACAAACGTTCACTAAGAAGGAGAGCATTATCTCTAGTACAGGTATACCTCTCGATCGATTTGAAACGATCATCCATCCTACAGCAAGCGTGTCCAAAATGTCCAAGCTCGGAAAGGGAGTAGTTATATTTCAAAATGTAACCATTACCTCGAACGTTGTAATAGGAAATCATATTATGATATTGCCGAACTCGATTATAAGCCATGACAATGTGATCCATGACTACACCAGCATTACCGGCGGCGTTTGTATATCCGGTCATGTAACCGTCGGGCAATCGTGCTATTTGGGTACCAACTGTGCGATCCGGGGCAATGTCAATATCGGTGCATACAGTTTAATCGGAATGGGAAGTGTAGTGCTTAATCATGTTCCAGCATACAGCGTCATGGCCGGAGTGCCGGCAACCTTATTAAGGAGCTCCAGAGAAACCGGATGATCTTCGATGAACTTGAATACACCCCTTGTGATTTTGAGTTATCATGACTATAGTACAATTGAAGGAGCACATGGATTCCTTGATTCTGTAGCAGTGATAACAATAAATATGCATGGAGTGAAGATCAAAATGAGTATTCCAAGAGTAGGAGAGACGATAAAAATCGTAGGAAACAGCAATGATCATCCGTTTGAAATAGGTCAAATTGTTACGGTATTGGATTGGTACGATTTCGAGGAAACGGATGCCCCTTATGGTGTAGAGGCTGCGGCCCATCCTGAAACAGAGCATTGGTTCGTGCGGCATTCTGACTACGTAAAGATGTAAGTACCCCTAAATTTATGCTTGACCGCCTATTGAGCTATGTGATACAATCATTTCTGTTGTCGCGGGTCCGTAGCTCAATGGCAGAGCAACCGGCTCTTAACCGGTAGGTTGTGGGTTCGACCCCCTCCGGGCCTATACATAAACCAAGAAGTTCCATCGAACATTGTTCGGTGGAACTTTTTTGGTTATCCGCCTTTGTGCGCTTTGTCGCGATCCAGAGGTTTGCCCGCCTCCTGCAGGGAGCCAATAAGGCTCTTGGTATATCTGCCGATCCTGACGCTGATCTCGGCTCGCATGAAGTCCTTCGTCATGACGAACCGATTCTCACGGCCTCTGCACGTATAGCGATAATGCAGCTCCGTGTCGTCCTTGGAGTCCTCGAATACTTGGATATTGCTGTCGATCAGAAATTTCTTGTATTTCATTACATCCTCCTGGATGTTCTTAGCCAACAGGTGAGCGGCGGCAGCGTATAATCCTTTCAACGTCTGGGAGGATCGTTCGATCTCTGTCCGTTTATTCTCGACGATGGTAAGCGCAACAGGCAGGATGATGGAATCTCGCATCACCTCGATTTCTCTCTTGGTTGGAGGCTCTGCAACAATCGACGCTCCGCTCTGGATATGGAGCAACTGCTCCTTGTGCTGCGGAAGCATCATCCGGCTGGACTCCCATAAGCCGTTACCTTCAAGTTTCTTCGTCATTTATAATGCCCCCCAATCTTCCTTGATCGCTCTAATGCTTGCCCTGAAGCAGTTAAGGAGGAGGCTCTGACAATAGCGGCGCTGCCATAACGGTCCTTGATCTGATCTGTGGCCTTATCCAACTGCCGTGACTTCACCTGATCTTCAAAAAGCGTCAATTGATAGCCCTGATCATCAACAAGATTGCTGAGTGTGATCCCTACACGGCGTACGGGCATCTTATCCCAGTACCGATAAAAGAGCATCTTGGCTGCTCGAAAAACGGCGTTCGTATTATGGGTCGGGTCCGGCATCTTCATCTGCCGCGAGAAGCCTGTAGGATCGTCGTAAGGGCTGCACATGCAGCTTACAGTAACAACCCAACCCATATATCCTTTGCGGCGGCAGTCTCGGCACACCTCTTCTGTAAGCTCAAGCAGCACGGTCTCTACCTCGGCGTTCTCTATATAATCTCTCGGCAGAGTCATCATATGGCCGACCGATTTGGGCGCAGTGCGAAACGTATGAGGGGTAACGGGAGACTCATCGATTCCGTTCGCCGTCCTCCAGATAACCTCGGCATGAATATCACTCTGCTTCCCGAAGCGAGCCCGGAATTTGGTCTGAAGGTGGGGCAATGGTGTTCGGGCGATATGGCCTATCGTAAACATCCCGAGCCGTGCGAAATGGGCAGTCATCCGCGAGCCGACACCGAACATTTTATTAACGGGCTGCTCCCAGAGTAAGGGCTCGATCTCCGCTTTAGGTAACGTAAAAAAGCCGCTTTGACTTTTTTTGGCCCATATGTCCGTTGCAATTTTGGCTAGTATTTTGTTGGAGCTTATCCCGATTCGCACTCGCACACCTGTCTGCTGCAGGACCTTGTGCTGAATCGACTTCGCGATGGTCAGAGGATCTCCATAGAGATGAAGGCTTCCGGTCACGTCAAGGAACTGCTCGTCGATAGAGAATACCTCCACCAGATCGGTATACTCCTTGTAAATTTGGGTGATCATGAGGGAAACATCAATATAATGCTGCATGCGGGGGCGCATAATAACGAGCTCGGGACACTTGGCCAAGGCTGTGCCTAACCGTTCGGCCGTGGATACCCCATAACTCTTCGCAATCGGACAGGCGGCCAGAATAATGCCCGAACGGCGTGCGGGATCACCGGCGACGGCAACAGGCTTGTTCATGCATTCTGGATGGTCGGCTTTCTCTACGCTCGCATAAAAACTTTCGCAATCTGCCAGGAATATAGTCCTTTCTCTCTTGTCTGTCATCCTTATCGCCTCCGCATATTCCTCAGGGTGTTCATGAGCTCTGCTTTAATCAAACTTCTCAACATAACGAAATGATGGATGTAACCGCGGACCTTGTATTCCACGTCAATGCCGAGAGTGTTCGTGTCTGTCTTCAGGATTCTAATCCCTCTTTGTCTCAACTGATTCTTCAAGCTCTGCAATTCAGGGAAGATGGAAGCCTGCAGCTCCTCCAGATAAGCAATGACATGATGATAAACAATTTTATCCTGATGCAGCCTCAATTGATCCATGTCTCTTGCCAGCATATCTAACAGAAGGGGGAGCAGGGTGTACCTCTTGATAATCCGAATATCCTCTTCGGTCTCCACTCTTGGATTCACACTCATAAGAACACCGCCATAAATACGAACATATATTCTTATTTCATATTATACTACGAACGTATGTTCTTTATGCAAGGGGATTTATTGGAAAATGAATCATTTGTATAAAATGGGCGAGGCAGCAGGGTAAAGGGAATAAAAATAAAAACAGAGCAGTCTGCTAAGCAGCTATGCTCGTTTTTTGAAGGGGAAGCGATTTGCGATTGGATGTCTCGGAGCGGGTGTGGATTATTAAATAATTTGGAGCTTGTTCCGATAATCGGAAGGGGAGAACCCATAGTTCTTTTTGAACATTTTCTCAAAATGCGCATAGTCGCTATATCCGACGGCAAAAGCCACTTCGTATACTTTAGTATTTGGATTATCCAAAAGATCAATCGCTTTTTGCATTCGCAATTCAGCAATATAACGGGTAAAGTTCACGCCCATTTCTTCCTTGAACGCTTTGCTGAAATAGGTTGGCGTAATGCCGGCAAGCTTCGCGGCTCTTTTGATCGATACACTTTTTTTGGAGTACCCTTTATTGATATAGTCGACTGCCCGCAACATCCTGTGACGAGCACCCCAGTTTCGCATACGGCGAATTTCCTCCAACACCTCGCCCAGCAGCATCGATAAATGCTCGTAGGTTCGTTCGGGTTGAGGGATTATCGTAAACCTGGGAAAAGACCAAAGTTGAAGCTGCTTGGAGCTTAGCTCCTCAATTTCGGCACTGAGCAGGGACATGACACGCAAAAACCATTCTCTGAACGATTGACGGTCTTGTTGCTGCTGAAGAAGCAGATCGTGAAGAGCGATCAGTTCGGTGTAGACCCCCGGCTCATGAGCAACCCACAGCTGTCTCACCAATCTCCCCACCAGTTCCCGGCAGGCTGCTGTGAATCGGGCGGCCTCGAGCAAATCGCGCTCCGCTCGGAGCAGCTTGTCTTCCACAAGCCGCAAAGCCGAATGTAACGAAGCTTTGTGCACTGGTTTTTGCAGGATGTCGGAAGCGCCCAGACGAATAGCTCTGTGAGCGTATTGAACAGATGCATCATCGCAGAGAAGGATCCATTCGGTTGGAATAGAATGATCGCGAATGTATTCCGCAAGCTCAATGTTATGGACATCTGCAAGTAAAAGACTAGGGGGAGCTGATTGTATGATATGCATCGCTTCAGTGATGCTCGCAACTTCGCTGATAACCGAGAATGATTGTGAATGGATGTGTATCCCTTGCATGAGTGTCCGCCTGACGACAGGGTCCTGATCGGCTATCATCACTTTATACATGTGCTTACCTCCTGTGTATAAGGTACTCCTCCGAGTGTCGACGAACAACAAAAAGAGACGCGACAAAAGGAATGTCGTGTCTCTGGTTATCCAGTCAACCGAATTTGTATTAATTCATATCGGAATAGTATGTTTTAATAGATACTAACATTGATCCAACTTATATGTCAATTTAAAAGTGAAATATATGAAAATGATAGAAATCATCAATATAAATCGATTGTGTTTCAAAAAATGTTCACAAATTGGATACAAGTTGCAGACAAATTATGACATACTTTTACACTTCGTTCGTTTTATAATGATATTTGTGTGTGAGATTATGAACGGAGAGATGAACGAGCCATGTCAGAGATGGAGTATATTGAAGAACTCAGAATTAAATTAGTCAATTTGGCTGTTGAAAAAGGAAGCTTTTTGGACGCAAACGTTTTGGAACTGAGTCAAATGTTGGATTTCTACTTGGTTCATCATTTGAGAAGGCAGAAAAGACGGAGGCGTATTTCATAGACTCTGATGCTTTAAGCGAAGCGGGAAAATCTGTTTTTTTATAGTAAGGAATCACCAATTCTAGGTCTGGGCATAGGCTAATGTATGCTATCTGAATCGAAGGATTGGTGAGATTGACAATGGCAGATCAGGTCTTGACTCGTCCCGTTAGACCCCCTTATATTCCGCATGGAGTATACGGAGGGGCATTTGGTGGAGGGGTCGGAAGTGGATTGGGCGGAGCGTTCGGGTTCCCGCGTCCGAGACCGAATTGGCTTCCGTGGTTGGTGCTGCCTTTCTTGCTGCAGTCCAGCTATTATCCCTACTACTACTCGCCCTATTACTTGTATGATCCGTACTATCTCGATCCTTACTACCAGCCTTATTACAACGGACCACCGTATTATCCAGCACAAGCAGTTAATAACAACACCGGAAACGTAACATATACGACTGAGGTGTAAAATACACGACCTTGTCCAATTGGGCAGGGTTTTGTTTGTTTTCAGAATGGTTGTTCCTTAAATTTCCCATACTAACTCTTAGATCCAACGGCGGGTCCAGATTTGACATGGATTCGTTGAACTGGAAAATGAACGGGGGCTTGGGTCCAATGCGGCAAGAAGTACAGGGAATACTAAGCGGAACGATTCGAGTTGGCATGAGGACGAAGGAGCTCCTAAAAACGATTCCAACAGGCTCCATTGCTGCTATTTATCATGAGGATTTGGATCACCTCGCTGCTCAGGGACTGGCAGAGGCTCGTGTGAAAGCGGTATTGAACGGAGCACGGACGATATCCGGTTCTTTCCCCCATGACGGTGTGAAACCGCTGATTGAGCGGAATATACCTGTATACGATATTCCGGATTCGGTATTCTCATTTCTGCGAGACGAGATGACGGTACACATCCGAGGGAATACGGTTGAGGTCGAAGGAAAGCCGTATCCATGCAGGCTGATAACCGAGCAGACCCTATTTGAAATGAATGGAACGTCGTGCAATAGATGGTTGGAAACGTGTATGCGGTTTATTGGCAATACGTTCGCTTACGCGGATCAAGAGAAGGAACTCATTCTGAAGCCGCTGGACGTTCCGAAGCTGCGCGTCCGCATGGCAGGCCGTCCCGTCGTCATTGTCGTCAGGGGAGCGGGGTATGTTGAGGATCTTCACAGCTTGAAAACCTATATCAATCGTGCTAATCCGGTGCTTATAGGGGTGGATGGGGGAGCGGATGCGCTTCTGGCAGCGGGATATCGGCCTCATTGTATAGTAGGAGATATGGACAGCATATCCGATCAAGGCCTGCGCAGCAGCGGGGCCGAGCTCATCGTTCATGCCTATGCGAATGGCTTTGCCCCGGGATGGAAGCGGGTTCGGCAGCTGGGATTGACGGCTCATCAACTGTTCACGCCCGGTACGAGTGAAGATATGGCGATGCTCCTTGCTTATGAGCAGCAGGCCGAGGTCATTATTTCCGTTGGGGCTCACACGCATATAACGGATTTCCTGCAAAAAGGACGTCAAGGAATGGCGAGCACCCTGCTTGTGCGGATGAAGATTGGAGATAAGCTGATTGACGCCAAAGGATTCAGCAAATTATACCCTTGTTCGCCGGCGGTCAGCCAAGCGGCGATCCGATTACCTACATATGCCTGGCAGGGTGAGGGATAAGTCATGAAGGACGTGGATTTGGTTTCCGTTATCATTCCGGCCTGGAATGAAGAAGCTCGTCTTGGCGCCACGCTTGACGCTCTCCGACAGATGGCGGAGGGCGGCGGCCCGCAGGCGCCGCGGAGGCGGGTCCAGCTCATCGTCGTAGACGATGGGAGCACGGACCGCACGTTCGCTGTAGCGCAGCAAGCCGCCGATCTGGCGCTGCGCCACAATCGGCGGAGCGGCAAAGGCGCTGCGCTGCGCACGGGCTGGCAAGCCGCAAGCGGTGGCTTGCTGCTGTTCGCGGACGCGGATCTCGGCGAGTCCGCGGTGCACTTGGAGCGGCTGCTCGAGCCGCTTGCAGCAGGGCGGGCGGACATGGCCATCGCCCGCTTCCCTAAGCCCGAGCAGCCTGCTGGCTTCGGGCTGGTCAAGGGATTGGCGGCAGCAGGCATTTACCGCCTGTGCGGTTACGCGGCGAGTGCGCCATTGTCGGGACAGCGTGCAGTCAGACGTGAGCTGCTCGAGCAAATCGGCCCCTTGGCTTCTGGTTTCGGCATCGAAGTGGGATTAACGATTGATGCGGCGAGAAGGGGCTACAGGATCGAGGAGGTCGAGCTGCCGCTCAGACATCGTGCTACAGGTAGAGATTGGCGCGGTTTTGTCCATCGCGGAAGACAGTTTGTCGCTGTCCTAAGAACGCTAGTGCACAAGTGGGGAGTTCGATGAAGGTTATTATAAACGAAACAGTCTTAGCAGGAAGAAGGATCATCATGGTAACTTTGGGGGACTCAGGAGCAGAGGGAGGAGTTCATGGAGGGAGCGGGCTCGAGTATGTTTCAGAAGCAGCAGCTAGCTGGGCTCCTTGGCCATCCGAGGAGGGCACATGGCTTGGTGCAGGCTTTGACATGGGGAATGTACCTCAGTACATGGGGTTGGCCGTATTAACGGCGGTGTTGGCTGCGACAGGGCTTATTATTCTGCCGGTTCTCCTTCGGTTTATGCGCGAACACCAACTGACGGCTCCTAACTATGCTCAAATTCACATTCCAACGGGGCTCGGCTGTTTTGTGTGGCTGTTGCATATTGTGCAGCTGGTGCTGTTAGAGGTCTTTGGAGCAGCGGCCGGAGTTACGAGTGCGTTTCAAGCGGAATATGCTCCTTATTTTGCAGCAGTATCGATTGTGTTTGTCGCAGGTTGGTTGGATGACACGGTCGGAGACCGCACGGTGAAAGGCTGGAAGGGACATTGGCGCAAGTGGAGGGCGGATAAAGCGTTGACAACAGGCTGGTTAAAAGCAGCAGGGACAGGCTGTGCTGCAATTATAGCGGTGGCGGCTGCAGGGCCCGCTTCCATATGGCTCGGGTTGTTGCAGGTAGTGCTGCTCTTGCTGATGACCAATGCGTTCAACCTGCTTGACCTTAGGCCTGGACGGAGTATCAAAATGTTTATCTTACTATGTGCCGGGCTAGCCGTTCTCATGCCTGCATGGGTGTCCCTCTTGCTGCTTCTCCCTACCGTTGTTGCGGCGCTAGTGCTGCTTCCGGGTGATCTGAAGGCCCGTCATATGCTGGGGGATGCTGGAGCCAATGTGCTCGGTTTCGCTTCGGGCTTCGGCTTGATAGGCTGTTCCCCAATATGGGTGCAGGGGGCGGCGGTACTGGTCTTGCTAGGACTGCATAATTACGCCGAGAAACGTTCGATTTCCACATGGATTGATGCACACCGCTTGTTAAGCTGGCTGGACCGCTTAGGGCGGACGTAAGCCGTTATTTGCGTTTTTCCTTGAAACGAGGAGCGACGTAGTTGCGTTTGCGATCCCGGAACAAAATCCAGCCGCCTATAAAAGAAACCCCAAGAGCAAATAAAAGCAGACCCAAAATAAACTTGCCCCACATAAAATGCGGATCCAGCTCCTCTGGACCGAATTGTGCGAAGAAAGCATTTTTCATCGCTAAAAAGCCGTAGGTGGCCATAAATCCAGGTATAATCAACAAAAAAACAGCTATAAATCGTTTCACTTTATCCTGCATGTCTGTTCCTCATTTCTAGATTTCCCCTGTCATTGAAACTCGCTATTATCTTACCCTGAATCGTTTTCGATGTCTAATGTCTAAAATCGCACTATATTTCAGCCTCTGATTAGGGTTAAAATAGAAACGATCAAGGTAATTGCACCAGGCACCGATTGGGGTGTGGCAAGCTCAAGGAGGAGGACTTAAGGAATGACTCGCACATATGATGTTGTCATATTAGGTGGAGGAATAGGCGGCTATTCGGCAGCTATTCGGGCTGCGCAGTTAGGTAAGACCGTCGCTATCGTGGAAAAGGACAAGCTGGGCGGCACATGCCTGCACCGCGGTTGTATTCCGAGCAAGGCGCTGCTGCGAAGCGCAGAATTGTACGGGACGATGAAGCGAAGCGAAGAATTCGGTATTGCAGCCGAGTCCGTGACGCTGCGGTTCGACAAGGTGCAGGAACGCAAACAGGCAGTTGTGGAGCAGCTATACAAGGGACTTCAGTTTCTGATCAAAAAAAATAAAATTGATCTCATTATCGGCAACGGCCGGGTAATTGGGCCTTCTATCTTCTCACCGCGCAGCGGGGCAGTGGCAGTGGAGCTCGCCGACGGGGAAGCCGAGACACTGGTGTCAACGAATCTAATCGTGGCGACAGGCTCAAGTCCGCGGATGCTCTCAGGCTTGCAGCCGGATGGGAAACGAATATTCACCAGTGAGGAAGCGTTGGAATTGGTTGAGCTTCCGCAGTCCATTATTATTATCGGCGGCGGCGTTATCGGAGTAGAATGGGCTTCCATGCTAAGCGACTTTGGCGTTAAGGTCACCATCGTGGAAGCGGGCCAACATCTAGTATCAAGTGAAGACGAGGAAGTTTCGCGTGAGCTGGAGCGGTTGTTCAAGAAGCGCGGTATTAAGGTGCTGACGAGCAGCAGTGTACATACAGATCGAGCAGAGGTGTCGGAGCATGGGGTTTCCCTGCCTGTACGGGTTAAAGAGAAGGATGAGTTGCTTGAGGCAGATGCGGTTCTTGTTTCGATAGGGCGTCAAGGGAATACGGGCAATATGGGGTTTGAGAACACAGATGTTCGGGTCGAGAACGGTTTTATCAAAGTCAATCACCAGATGCAAACAACAGAATCACATATTTATGCGATAGGCGATGTGAATGGAGGCATGCAACTAGCTCACGTTGCCGCCCATGAAGGCGTCCTTGCAGCAGAGCACATTGCCGGAGTAAGTGGTGCAGCAGGTTCGGGCGCGACCGCAGGAGCTGCTGCTGGTTTGGGCAAACCAAGCTCTGCCGTGTATGGAGCACATCTCGTGCCTCGTTGTATCTATGGGCGCCCAGAAATCGCTTCTGTCGGGTGGACCGAGAAGCAGGCTCGAGACAAAGGCTTCGAGGTCAAGATCGGCAAGTTCTCTTTCAAGGCGCTAGGCAAAGCTGTGGTGCTCGGAGAGACAGATGGATTCGTGAAGGTCGTTGCCGATGCCAAGACCGATGATTTGCTTGGGGTACACATTATTGGACCTCATGCTACAGATTCCATTGGAGAAGCTGCTGTCGCCCAACTGCTGGATGCGGCTCATTGGGAGGTTGGCCGTACGATCCATGCCCACCCTACGTTGTCCGAGGCTATTGGCGAGGCTATGCTTGCTGTTGATGGACGCTCCTTGAGTATGTAGTTTCGCCTCACTTTGTAGGATGTAGTCGGGGCCCCCGAAAAGTAATCGGAATATGCTCCAGAGCATTCACTTCACTTTTTGGGGACAAAGGTGTGGGGGCCCCCACAAAGTAATCGGAATAAACATCGAAGAAATACGTCACTTTGTGGGGAAGTGGTATAATTGTATTCATAAACGAAAGAGTTTATAATACATATATAGCGTCAACTCTTAAGACCAGGTACCAAAGGAGGCTGCTCTCATGTCCGTTGGGCAATTAACTAAACATAGACAGCTCGGGCTATCCGACAAGCAAGCGATTGAGATGTACCGCACGATGCTGCTCGCACGTAAATTTGACGAGCGCGCATTGCTGCTGCAACGTTCAGGTAAAATTAATTTTCACGTATCAGGTATAGGTCAGGAAGCGGCGCAAGTAGGTGCTGCATTCGCACTGGAACATGGGAAAGATTATTTCTTGCCCTATTATCGGGATTATGGATTCGTATTGTCCGTTGGGATGACGGTACAGGATTTGATGCTGTCCATATTCGCCAAAGCAGAGGATCCGAACAGTGCAGGCAGACAGATGCCGGGTCACTTCGGACACCGCAAGCACAACATCGTTACAGGATCCAGTCCAGTTACAACGCAGGTGCCGCATGCTGTAGGTTTTGCATTGGCTGCTAAGATGAACCGCAAGGATTTTGTCAGCTTTGTCACCTTCGGAGAAGGCTCTAGCAATCAGGGTGATTTCCATGAAGGATGCAATTTCGCCGGAGTACATAAGCTGCCGGTTATTCTTATGTGTGAGAATAATCAATACGCGATTTCGGTGCCGCTTCACAAGCAGGTGAGCGGAACAATTGCCGATCGTGCGATTGGTTATGGTTTTCCGGGTATTCAAGTAGACGGGAACGACGTATTGGAAGTATACCGGGTTGTGAAGGAAGCTCGCAGCCGTGCTGTCAGCGGTGAAGGTCCAACTTTAATAGAAGCGCTAATGTATCGATTGTCACCTCACTCCACATCAGATAATGATCTGGCCTATAGGACCAAAGAAGAAGTGGACCTGCACTGGAAGCAAGACGGCTTGCCTCGTTACAAGCAATATTTGATTGAAGCAGGAATATGGAGCGAGGAACAAGACGCCGCTATGGTTGCAGAGATCCAACAGGAGATTAAGGCGGCGACAGAGTACGGCGACAAAGCGCCTAGCCCTCAGCCTGACGATCTGTACCGTTACGTGTATGCGGAAGAGGAGGGCGAGTAATCGATGCCTGTTATTAATTATATTACCGCTATTCGTGAAGCGATGGGCGAAGAGATGGCTCGGGACGATCAAGTATTCGTGCTCGGAGAAGATGTTGGCTACAAGGGCGGCGTTTTTACCACGACACAAGGATTGCTTGATCGGTTCGGGGAGGAGCGTGTATTAGATACACCGCTTGCTGAATCGGCGATAGCTGGCGTGGCCATCGGAGCCGCGATGTATGGAATGCGTCCTATTGCGGAGATGCAATACTCTGACTTTATGCTGCCAGCTACGAACCAGATTATCAGCGAGGCGGCCAAAATACGCTATCGCTCGAATAACGATTGGTCTTGTCCGCTAGTAGTGCGAGCGCCTATCGGTGGCGGTATTTTCGGAGGACTTTATCATTCGCAATGCCCGGAGTCCATTTTTTTCGGCACACCGGGACTTAAGATCGTGGTGCCCTCCACCCCATATGACGCAAAGGGGCTTTTGAAGGCTGCCATTCGCGACCCAGATCCGGTGCTATATTTCGAACACAAGAAGTGCTACAAATCGATAGAGGGCGAGGTCCCCTCAGAAGACTATATCGTACCGATCGGCAAGGCGGATGTGAAGCGAGATGGGTCGGATTTGACTGTGATTACATATGGTTTAACCGTGCATTTTGCGCTGGAAGCAGCGGCCGAGCTAGAGAAGGAAGGTATTGATGCCCTGGTATTAGATCTGCGTACCTTGCAGCCGTTAGATAAGGATGCAATTCTGAAGTCAGTCTCCAAGACCGGCAAAGTGCTCGTGCTGCACGAAGACAACAAAACCGGCGGGGTAGGCGCGGAAGTGTCGGCCATTATTGCAGAAGAGTTGCTGTTCGAGCTGGATGCTCCAATCATGCGGCTATGCAGCCCGGACGTGCCGGCCATGCCGATCAGTCCAGTGCTGGAGAAACATTACATGCTGAACAAGGATAAAGTGAAGGAAGCTATGAAGAAGCTTGCTTTATTCTAGTTGGGAAGTGAGGAATCCATGAAAAAGACTACAGCGGGCGGAACAGAACTCAGACTTCCGCAACTAGCGGAGTCGCTTGTATCGGCCACAATAGGCAAGTGGCTGAAGCAACCAGGCGATAAGATTGAACAGTACGAGCCGATCTGCGAGCTCATTACAGATAAAGTGAATGCTGAGTTACCTTCCACGGTTGAGGGTACACTTATTGAAATCATTGCCCAGGAAGGCGAGACTCTGCCTGTAGGGGCGGTTGTATGTATTGTAGCTGAGACTGGCTCGGATGCAGGCCGTTCTGCGGATGGTTCATCGGTGAACAACAGTTCAATTGCAAGTGGAGCCGCGAATAGCGCTAATTCTTCATCAGACAGCAACAGCGGAGCTTCCGGTCACACCGACACTTCTATGCGCAGCCGCTATTCGCCAGCCGTGCAGCAGTTGGCTGCGGAGCATGGCATTGAGCTTGCGCGATTGAACGGTACGGGCATGGGAGGCCGCATTACGCGCAAGGACGTGATGCAAGCAGTCGAGCATGGTGTGCCTGCAGCACTCGCACCGACGACTAACCGAAACGCGGCGTCATCTGCAGCTGTTGTTAACGAGGAGAAGTCGCGAGTTCCTGTGCCTGTTCGGACAACGGGTCTGCATCTTAGCGAAGGCCCGTCCATACCGAATGTGGAAGTAGAAGGACAGCACAAGAGCGGCAACAACGAGTACATCATTGATGTTACGCCAATTCGTAATACGATCGCTACAAGAATGCGTCAGAGTGTAGTAGAAATACCGCATGCATGGACGATGATTGAAGTCGATGTGACGAATCTCGTATTACTGCGAAATAAAGTCAAGGATGAGTTCATGAAGCAAGAAGGCGTCAACCTGACTTATCTTGCTTTTGTGGTTAAGGCAGTAGTCAGTGCAATCAAAGATTATCCAATTATGAATTCCATATGGGCTGTTGATAAAATCATTGTCAAACGCGACATTAATATCTCTCTTGCCGTAGGCACCGAGGATTCTGTTATTTCGCCTGTTATCAAGAAAGCGGATCAGAAGAACATTGCAGGGCTTGCTAAGGAAATTGATGTCCTTTCACGTAAAGCCCGTGCGGGTAAGTTAATGTTGGATGATGTGCAGGGAGGGACGATTACGGTCAATAATACGGGATCGTTCGGATCGATTCTGTCTTACCCGATAATTAATTATCCGCAAGCAGCTAATCTGACTTTCGAATCGATTGTAAAGAGGCCCGTTGTGATTCAAGACATGATTGCGGTGCGGTCCATCGCGAATATGTGTCTATCGCTGGATCATCGGATTCTGGATGGAGTCATATGCGGAAGGTTCTTGCAGCGTGTGAAGGAGAACTTGGAAGGGTATTCGTTGGATACTAAGCTGTATTAAGAAGGGGAGAGCTCCCTGAGGATTGGACAACAAATTGGCTGCACCCTTCTTAAGACCAAGAAAAGGTGCAGCTAATTGTTTTCTATTGAAGAATCATGTCTACTGTAAAAAGAATAACGGAAGATAACATGGCAATCAGCATTAAGTAAACCATGGCGCGTACTACCCATTTTTGAAACAACGGCTTTCAACTCCTTATTCAGGTCATACTGTATAGGTGGGATAAGCTTTATAAATGTATTGTAACCCAATTCAGGTGCAGGAGGAAAGAGCTATGATCCAACAAAATCGTTTAGTCGAGCAATTTCTCGAGCTAGTCCGCATAGACAGTGAGACCAAGTATGAACAGGAAATTAGCCGATTTCTCAAAGAAAAGTTTGCTTCATTGGGATTATCGGTGTATGAAGACGACACGGCAGGAGTAACTGGACACGGTTCGGGGAACTTGATCCTGACTTTGCCAGCTTCAGCGGGCGGTGAAGGGATTCCTACGATCTTTTTCACTTGTCATATGGACACCGTAACTCCAGGTAACGGGATCAAACCTCAAATAGATGCAGACGGCTACATACGAAGCGATGGCACAACCATTCTGGGGAGCGACGACAAAGCAGGGATTGCGGCGATCATCGAATCCATCCATGTATTGAAAGAGCATAATGTTCATCACGGCCCAATTCAATACGTTATAACGGCGGGAGAAGAGTCAGGGCTATTAGGAGCCCGAGCTATGGCGGCGAATCCCCCCAAGGAGCTTGAAGCTAAGTTTGGATATGCTATCGATTCTAGCGGGTATATTGGTGAAATTGCAGTAGCTGCGCCTTCTCAAGCTAAAATTCATATTACTTTTTTTGGAAAAGCGGCTCATGCCGGGGTCAACCCTGAGGATGGCATTAGCGCGATCCAAGTGGCAAGCAAGGCGATTTCCAAGATGAAGCTGGGACGAATAGATAGTGAAACTACAGCGAACATCGGCCGTTTTGCAGGCGGCGGCGCAACGAACATCGTATGTGAGCGTGTGGATCTTGAAGCTGAGGTGAGAAGTCTGCTTCCGGAAAAGCTGGAGCGTCAAGTCGAGTCCATGCGGAAGGCGGCATTGGAGGCCGCAGAGGAAATGGGTGCAAAGGCTGAGTTCAAATCGGACATTATTTACCCAGGCTACAAATATGATGAGACTGCACCTGTGGTCAAGCTTGCCTTGAAAGCTATCGAGAATATCGGCCGCAAAGGCTCTACCTTCCACACGGGCGGCGGCAGTGATGCCAATATGTTCAATGGAATGGGCATCCCTACCGTGAATCTGGCAGTTGGGTATGAATACATTCATACGACCAAGGAGCAAATTGCGATCAAGGAATTGGTCGGAGCAGCAGAGCTCGTTGTTGCCATTGTTAAGGAAACAACAGCAGGAGCATAGTAATGTGATCGAGAAGGTAAATATGGAATTGAAGGGAGCCTGGGGGCAATGTCATTAAGTTAAACTCCAAGACAAAACCGGGAATAAAAATGAAAAGCGAAACGGCATGGGAAAAGCCCTGTGCCGTTTGTTTTTTGATTCAAGCAAGGAAAAAAG